>CAITYL010000022.1 GCA_903896595.1 uncultured Lentisphaerota bacterium | reverse complement strand
TCCGTCGCGTGGGCTGCCTGCGGAATCCGCAAACCGGGGTGGCCAAGCCGCGGGGATGGCGGTAGGTTTTGCGCGGTCCGGTGAATTCCCGTAACACACGGGCCTTGCGAGAGGTCCAAGGAGTGATCATGGCGACACGCAGTGATGGGCGAGCGGCGGCGGAATTGCGCCCCGTCAGTTTTCAGGCCGGGTTCCAAAAGCATCCGGCCGGCTCGGTGCTGGTGGGAATGGGCGGCACCCGGGTGATCTGCTCGGTCAGCGTGGTGCCGGGCGTGCCGCGCTGGATGCAAGAACAGGGACGGGTGGGCGGCTGGCTGACCAGCGAGTATGCCATGCTGCCGGGATCCACCGACGACCGCGTGGCCCGGGATTCGGGCCGCGGCGGCGTGTCGGGCCGCAGCCAGGAAATCCAGCGGCTGGTGGGCCGCAGCCTGCGCTCCGTGGTGGACATGACCAAACTGGGCGCCCGGACCGTCTACGTCGATTGCGACGTCCTGGACGCCGACGGCGGCACCCGCTGCGCGGCCATTACCGGCGCCTCCGTGGCCCTGGAACTGGCGCTGCGCCAGTTGCAGGCCCGCGGCGAACTGCGGGAATGGCCGCTGCGCGAGCAGGTGGCGGCGATCAGTGTCGGCGTGGTCAAGGGCGAGCCGATGCTGGACCTCTGCTATGTGGAAGACAGTGCCGCCGAAGTGGACATGAACGTGGTGATGACCGGCGGCGGCAAGTTTGTCGAAGTCCAGGGCACGGCCGAACGGGCGCCCTTCAGCCACGACGACTTGCAGGCGCTGCTCGCCCTGGCCGGGGGCGGACTCAAGCAACTGTTTGCGCTGCAACAGGCCGCCTTGGCCGGGTAACCGCCGTCACGGCGAGTGCGTAGGCTGAAGCGTGTTAGGCTGAAGGCTGAAGGAAATTACTGTTTTATTTCCTTCAGCCTAAGCCTCTAGCCTGGATTATTCATGACCAAAGACGCGGTCCACTGTAGCACAGCGATTGCATCGCGCTCTTCGAGCTGTTACGTCCCGATTGGGCGGGCTGCAAGCCCTTTGCGACATTCATGAATCATCCGGTCTCTCCCGTCCCGGGAGTCCCTTGCGTCCAGTTGCGGTTTTTCCGTCCCTCCGAGACGAAACGCCACAATCACCTGTCCCTGGCGCCCCTGTCCCTGGCGCCCCATTTCCCTGGTCCGCATCGAAAAGGCGAAAAGCCTCCTCCGGGAAACCACCATGAGCGTCTCTGAAATCGCCTGGGCCTGTGGCTTCTCCACTCCCAACTATTTCATCCGCTCCTTCAAGCACAACTCCGGCCTGACTCCCGCCCGGTTCCGCGAAGCCGCCTGCTGATCGCCCAGGCCCCGGCGGCACCGGGTCACCCCCAAGTTGATTCAATTCGTTACTAACTGTGGCCAAGTGCTTGCGGCGCGGCGGCGGCGTTCCGCCGGGCCGCAATCCCTGAGCCACCGTCGTGGATAATCCAGACGGGAGGGATTTTTGACTGCGGACGTCGGCCGGGTGCTGTTCCCTGACGGCCGCCGCGTCCTCGCTGTCCTCAAAGTCCTCTGGTTTCGGGATCGGAACCCATGTCCTCCACGTCCTCGGCGGCGGCAGGTTGGCCGTGGTTGGCGGGGGAGGCGGGGCGGCGAGGACGCGGAGGACAATGGCGCCACACGAGGACAAGGAGGACGAAGAGGACGCCCCGCAGTGCCGGTCAAACTCCCACCCACCCCACCCCCACCCCACCCAAATTCATCTGTCCCCAGACTCCTCGATCTGATGGCGGCCGGGGCCAAGGGTGCGGTGTTCGCAGGAGAACGGCAGGCGGGCGGTGGCCGTGCCGCCCGCCGGGATCTCAATCTCCCACCGGAACTGGCCGTCCGCCAGCCGCCACTCGCTGCGGATGCGGCCCGGCGGCGCGTCGTGGTAGGCCCGCACCCACTCCAGGCCGGGAATCGGATGCGGTTCCAGAAAGAAATGGCGGAAGCCCGGCTGCTCCGGGTCCGGCCGGATTCCCGCCAGCGTGTTGTAGAACCAATTGTCGAAGCCACCCATCATCGGGTGGTTCAGGGAGCGCGGGCCTTCCGCCTGGTCCACTTCCGGCTCCCCCCAGTATTCCCACAGGGTGGTGGCGCCGCGCCGGATCAGCTCGCCGAAACTCGGATAACTGTCCTGGTGCAGCAACGCCAGGGCGGTGTCCCCATGGCCGTGCCGGGTCAGCACCTCAAACAGGTAGCGCATGCCCATGATGCCGACGGTGTGGTGCAGGGCATGGGTTTCGCGGATGTCGCGCACCAAACTGGCGGCGACTTCGGCTTCCTGCCCGGCCGGCACCTGGCGGAAATGCAGCGCCAGAACGTTGGCGGCCTGGGAACCGAAGGTGTGGTTGGACGCGTCATAGAAACGGGCTTGAAAGGCGCTCCGGATCGCCGTAGTCCAGGCCGCGTAGCGGTCGGCCGCGGCGGTGTGGCCAAGCCGCGCCGCGACAGTCGCCATGACCCTGGCGCACTCCCCGAACCACAGGGTCGTGGTGAGGGCCTTGGGCGTGTAGGTGGGAGCGCAACTGGTGCCAGGGTCGCACCAGTCGCCCAAGCCGTCGTCCGTGATCCAGCCGTCGGCCTTGGCCCGCATGTGTTCCAGGGCGGCGCACATGCCATCCCAGTGCCGCTCAAACAGTTGGAGGTCGCCGCCATGCAGATGGAGATACCAGGGCAGGAGGACAAAGGCGGCCATCCAGTCCGTCGTCGCGGTGCCGCAGGTGCGTTTGCCGGGGGCAATGAAGGTCGGGAGCCCCCCGTTGAGCTCGCGGCTGGTTTCAATGTCGTCCAGATATTTTTCCCAAAAGGCGCGGCCGTGGAAATTCCACAGCGAGTACTCGGCGACGACATTGGCGTCGCCGAGCCAGCCGCAGCGTTCCCGCGCCGGACAATCCTCCGGGATGCTGTGGATGTTGCTGCGGTGGGTCCATAACGCCATGCGATGAAGCTGGTTCAGTCGCGCATCTGAGCAAATAAACTCGCCCGCCACCGGCAGGTCGGTGTGAACCGCCACGCCGGTGACGGCGCCGGTGCCGGGCACGCCCGGCCAGCCGGTGATTTCGACGTAGCGGAAACCATGATAGGTAAAGCGCGGTTCCCAGGTTTCGACGCCCTGCCCGTTGCAAATATAGCGGTCGGTTTGTTCGACATGGGTGGCAAAAACGCCGGTGCTGGCGGTGTCGAGGCCGCCGTCCGCCGTCACCGTTTCGGCAAAGCGCAGTTGGATCGCCGTGCCTGCCGGCGCGGTGACCTGGAGCCGCACCCACCCCGCGAAGTTCTGCCCGAAATCGCACACATAGTGCTTGGGGACAGGCTCCGAGATTGAAACCGGGCGCAATTCTTCGATCTTGCGGATGGGCGGCATGGCCTGCCGTTCCAGCCGCCCGCCGGGGGCGGGCACGCATGCCACCGGGTGCCAGGCGGGGTCCGCAAACCCGGCGGCCGCCCACCCCGGAAGCTCCCGCCGGGCATCGTAATGTTCACCCGCGTAAAGATTGCTCTCCGTGACCGGGCCGGTGGCGCAGGCCCACGTTTCATCGCTGCCGATCACCCGTGTGCTGCCGTCGGCCATGACCAGCTCCAGCTCCGCCAGCAGGCACGGTTCGCCGTAATGAACGCGGCCGACGTAAAAGGAACGGTTGGGATCGCCCCACACCCGGTCCTGATTGTACCAGCCGTCGCCCAGCATCACGCCGATCGCATTGGCGCCGGGATGGAGCAACGCCGTGACCTCGTGCGTGACGTAAAAGACCCGCTTCTCATAATCGGTCTGGGCCGGGTCCAGGACCTGGTCGCCGACACGCCGGCCATTGAGCCACGCCTCGTAAAAGCCCAGCCCGCAAACTTTCAGCGTCGCGCTCGCCACCGGGCCCGGCAGCACAAACTCCCGCCGGAACAGCGGTGCGGCGCGCCCCCGCAAGTCAGCGTCCATGCCGATCCAGGTTGAAGCGGGTCCAAACGTCGTCATCAAGCGGGCACCTCGTTTGCGGGTGAAAATTTTAAAGTAATTCCGTTTTACGGCCTAATTTGGCTGAGTAACCATTCACCCGTCCCCAACCCTTAATTTGGCTGAGTAACCATTCACCCGTCCCCAACCCTGCGCGTCCCCAACCCTGCGGGATCATGGCGCCGGCTTGAGTTCGATCTCGCCAATCTGCCTAAGCGGCAACGCGGTGATTTTTTCGTGCAAGGAATAACGTGCATGCCCCGGATAGACGACCCACAGGTGTTCCAGCTGCAAATCCGCGAGGGCGATGTGCATGGACTTGGAGGTGGCGGGCGCGTCGGTGCATTTGAACTCGAACCCCCAGCGGCGGCTCCGCCGCAGCAACAGCAAGTCGAGTTCCGCGCCACGCTGGGTCGCCCAAAAATAGGCATCGCGATCCCCATGGGCGATCACGGTTTGTTCCAGGGCAAACCCTTCCCAGCTGGCGCCATAGGCGGGGTGCATGGTCAACTCGTGCCATTCCCGCACGCCGAGAAGGTTGTGCAAAATCCCGCTGTCACGAAGATAGATTTTGGGCGATTTGACCAGGCGCTTGCCCACATTCTCAAACCATGGCGGCAAGACCCGCGCCATGAACGTGCCCGCCAGCAAATCGCGGTAGTGATTGACCGTTCGGGGATGGGCGTCCAGGGCGACGGCCAGCCGCGAGCCGTTCCACACTTGGCCGTGATAATGGGCCAGCATCGTCCAAAATCGGCGCAGGGCGTCCGGCGCCACTTTTGACCCGAGGCCGGGAATGTCGCGCTCCAGAAAGGTCCGGCGAAACGATTCCAGCCAATCGGCCGCATCCTCATCGGTTTCAGCGCAATAGGCGGGCGGAAAACCGCCCCGGAGCCATAGCCGGTTCTGCGACTCCGCGCCCGTCTCGTCCAGGGAAAAACCGGTCACGTCCACAAACTGGATGCGGCCGGCCAAGGTCTCGGACACGCCTTTTACCAGCTCCCACGACGCGCTCCCCAGCAGCAAAAACACCGCTGGGCGGTTATCCCGGTCACAAAGCGGCCGCAACCGTTCAAAGAGCCCGGGCAGACGTTGCACCTCGTCAATGATCACCAAGCCCTGGCACTGGCTCAACGCCAATTCCGGCGCCGTCTCCAGCGCGGCGCGGCCATCCGCGCTCTCCAGGTCGAACAGGGTGACTTTGCCTTGCCACGCGGCGGCGACTTGCCGGGCCAAAGTGGTTTTTCCCGCTTGCCGCGCCCCTAGCATCGCCACGGCGGGCGCCTTGGCGAGGCGCCGGTGGAGCAACTGCAGTAAGCGCGGGCGCTGGATTTGAGGGGTAGCGGATGGCATATTGTTGTTAATATGTCATATGAATGCTTTATTTACAACATTTAATCAAACTACACTCTCGGCGGCACGGTCGGCGTTATTTCAAGACTGGCGCACGAGCCGCCCGGCCTCGGGCGGACACCGCGACGGCGTCATACCCGTTCCGCCCTTTTGGTTGGGCCGCCGTCAAAAGTCCCGCTCAAGGTGACACCGTTCTTGGAGTGCGGCAATTCCTTTGCCGCTTTTTAATGCCCGACTTGAGGAACGGTTACCCTTATGCGCGTTTGAACAGAAGTTCGCAAAGACCGCAAAGGAACAATTCACCCGTCCTCCCCCCCCCTCCCTCCCGCCAATCCGCCCAATTTATTCGCATTCATCCACGCCTCAAGGCACGTCCAGGTTTCGGCGTCCGTATGGTGGCTTGGCAGGGGCATTGCAACGGATCTGTTCTGCGACGACTGAACTTTTTTCCCGCGCAGCGAATCTGCCATTTTGCGAAAGATTTTTCCCTGGGGCTTAATTTTGTTGTCCGTATCGATCAGCCCAAGCGTGTACTCCACCGGATGAAATTCAAACTTGTTGACGATGTCGTGACTCGACCACCAGGTAAACCAGTTGACGCCGCCAGCGATTCCGCACTGCATTGCGTTTTCGAGAAACGCGGGAATGCGTTCTGGTTTCAGCCACTCCTCGGACATGCCGAACTCCTGTGCCCAAACCGGCTTGGTTAGATCGCCACCAAAGGTGCGAGCAAGAGTTCCGAGGCCGTCAATCAGGTGAAGCGGTTGTTGCATAAATGGGTCGCGATCCTTTACCCGGTCAAGCGCACCAGTAAAGAGCACCCAGCAATGCAACGCAATAATTTTGGAGTGACGGGCGAGCGTTTGGGGTGAAAAGGTTGCCGGATGAAACCACGGCTGATGATCGACCCCGTTTACATGCACGGCATTGGGAATCAGCGCGTCTGCCAGATCAAGCATTTGTTTGTGCCATGAATCGCCAACGGTTAGATCAGCGCTTTGCCACGAACAGTTGATTTCATTACCAAGATCGAAGCCCAAAAAGTTTTTACAATCCTTGATGGTATTGGCTACGGCGGTCATGAAAAATTTTTGAAGGTCGAGTTGACGCGGCGCCGAATAGAACGGCTCGTTGCCGGTAAACACGGGTGCAAACTGATATCCTGAGAGCCAGCCAGTGAACAGTGCCACGCTTACGTCAAGGTTACTCTTTTCGGCCAGCGTCATGAGCGTGTGCAGACGGTTGAGATGGGCTTCGCTCACATATCCGGGATTCGGATGAAACCACGGCCAGACGAGCATAAGGCGGATATGGTCGGCGCCGAGTTGTTCGATTGCGTCAAAATCGTTGGCAATGTCTTGCGGATTAAAGTTGTTCCAGCAGAAGTACCATTCGGTTGCAGGCGTGTAATTTACACCGAACCGGTATTGATTGAGGTTATAACGCATGAAAAGGACCCTTACTGATCAGGAATTTTATTTCATTGTTTTATCCGCGCTAATCCGCGTAATCAGCGGTCAAAAGAGGTATTTTCAAAACTCCTTGATGCCGGTCTGGACTCTTTACCTCATGTAGCTCAGGGCTTGTAGCCCGGCGGAACGTCGCTGCCGCGCTACAAGCGCTCAGCCACAGCAGGCAACACTCACATCAATAAACGTTTAAAAATGGCTAAAAAATGGCTTTTTCCTTAAACTTCATCATTCTGCGGTTCAATATTCGGCAATCTGCGGTTCGTCTTGCCGTACCCCTTCATCAGTGCCCCCTTACAGAAGGCCGCCCTGCCGAAAACGGCGAGCGGTCCACGGGGGACCTTCTACCTCCCCGCCTCATAAACGCCCACCCCATAGCCAGGAAGGCTTATCAAGAGCTGTCCATTTTTAGAAGACGACGGCTTCGGGGAATCCGGAAGTAGCGGCCTGAGGGAAACGGCGCCGGACACCATGACCTCGCCGGACTTGGCTTGCGGATTGACCACCACAAGCGTCCGCCGCCCATCCGGCAGCGTCCTCGCCTCCCCCTCGATGGCGTCAAAGCTCGTCAGCAAAACGCCGTTGTCCGCATTTCCCAACAGGATGAAGTCCTTCAAGCCCATCAGCTCCTTGTTGAGCGCTCCAATCTGGTTCCAAAGCGTGCTTTCCGGGAGAACCCACGCTTTGCATTTGGGATTCAATTCCATGCCATTCGACAACGGCTCATGTGAGTAGTATGCGTAGTAGAAGATGCCTTTGGCTCCGAAAATAAATGAGGCGTAGGTTTCCGCCCTGACTTGCCCGTAGGTTGGCGCAAAGCCGCCCCATCCGTCGTTGGTGAACAGTTGGGGGATGAAGATGACACAGGAGGCAGGGTCGCTTCGGAGGAGAACATCCCGGCAGCCATGGATGAAGACCCTCTCCAAGGAGGCGACCTCTGGTGTCGCGCTTTTTACCGGATAGGGATCCGGCATGGCGATGTCAACGAAACGGGTGTCTCCATAGCCAAGCCCGCCGCTGCAAAACGCCGTCACGACCGGATGGTAAGGATCAACGGCCTTCAACCGCTCATAGAAGCCCGCCAGTTCGAGAGCCTTGTCAGCAGGCGGCTCGTCCAATCCATACCAGCCAAAGAGGTTTGGCTCCTGCTTCAGCCGGGCGACATCGTCGAGATATTGCTGATCCATGCCGCCCCCTGACAGCACCATCAAACCATGCCGCGCCGTCAGTTGGAAGTATTCAGGTGACGGAATGCCCCAAGGGGAGGTAACGACATTAAAACCGCGCTCGGCAATCTCCTTGAGGACCGCACTCAACTGAAGCCTGCCGACCGTGCCCCCGCCTTCATTCTCCCGGTTTATCCGGTCAAGCACATTTTGCGAAACATGGTAGAGACCGATCACAAGGAAAGGCTCACCGTTCCGATATGGAATGCCGTTCTGGACGATAACCGAATTCCCCTTTGCCGGAAGCTTCCGGAACTTCCACTTCCCGATGGTCTTGCCAGCCAGCTCCACAACGACCTCATAGGCGCCTTGTGGAAAGGTGGAGCAGTCGAAGGATATTTTGGTCTTTCCCTTGGCGGGGCAATGGCTGCTCTGGAAAACATATCCATCGGAAGCCCGCCGGACCGTGACATGGAACTCCGCCCCCTGATCCTCAGCGCTGAACAGCTCGACGGCGATTTTCTGCCCCGCCGCATTCTCGAAAAGGCATTTGCTTCCAGGTGACAGCCAGTTTGCGGATAGTCTCTCTGGCGGAACCGTCTTTATCAAAATATCCTTTAGCAGGAGGCTTGTGCCGGCCTGGGCGTCCCCATCCAGGATAAATTCAAACACGCCTCTGTCCTGGCCAAACCCCCGCAGGTTTAACTCAAATTCAGACTCATGCCATTTCCCGTCGGCAATCAGGGACGGCGTGGTCCGAAGACAAGGCATGCCGCCACCCGGTCCGCCGGATATCGCAACCCCCACCATTTGGGGATGATTCAATTTATATCCGAATTTCACTTTCACGCCTTCAACATCGGATATCCCCGAGATTCCGGTGAACCAACTGTCGCAAATTGAGCCTTTGCCAATAACGGAGAGCTTAACTGCCCCGGCATCCTGGTCGGATCTGCAGGCTTTCAAACTTGCTTCCCCGCGATGATGAGCGCTGCGCCATTGCGAGAGAGAATCCTGGTTGAAATCAACCGAGAGGAGCGTCTGCTGTCCAGACACGGTTGAGGAAAGCAGGGCAGCGGCAAGGACGGGCGCCGCGTATTTCCAAATGAATCTCATCTCTTTCTCCTCCAGATCGTTTGTTTAGCGTCTAACCGTGATACTTATTGGTTCCGGCTATGCCGGAGTGGGTGTCAATAGCCCGATAGATTCCATATCAGCTCTCCATCCTTTGAAATGAGCCGTTGCAGGTGGGTGTTGGAATCCCTCAGGGCGCGGGGGCCAAGCGACGCGACGTGCCCATCGACGAAGGCGCAGTTGGCGAAGTTGTTGTGGAGGATGGAGATGTTCCCCAGGTCGCCAAACTGATTGGGAATAAAATAGAAAATCGGCTCGCCAGGTTTAAAGGCGGCGCCCGTCATGATCATGGTGTCGGCGAGCAGGATGAAGGATGACGGCTGGAGAAACTTGGACAGGCGGTAGCATGAATTGCCGCTTGAGTCCAACTTCATGAAATCCCCTGTCTTTGGGGTAGAGGCGGAATAGTCCGAGTCCTGATATCCACAATACATTCCGTAGGTGTTCCAAGCGTTGCTGTTGTAGTCCCCTGTAAACTTCACGCCGGGACAGACCATGATCTTCCTGTTCTTGATGTAGTCCTCCTTGCCAGCCTTGAAGTAATCCGTGAACAGCAGCGTCCATACATAGTAGCCGATGCCAGCCGGATCGCTGTCGTTTAAATAGTATGCGACTAGTTCGTCGTTATCGTTCGCATACATGAACGTGACCTTTGAAACCTGCGCCAGGTTGCTCATGCAAACTACTTTCTTGGCGGTGCCCTTAGCCGAGTTCAGCGAAGGCAGAAGCAGGGCCGCGAGAATCGCGATGATCGCGATGACAACCAAAAGTTCTATCAGGGTGAACTTCGCCTGCCTTTTTTCATCCGGCCTCATCTCACTGCCTCCTTTCAGGGTGCTCCATCTATGGACATCGGGCGGCTGGCAAAATGTGAAAATATACTGAGTTAGGTTGATTTTTTAAGGTTTTTGTGCTTAAAAAGTATAAGCGTTCAACCTAACGCAGTATAACTATGGACTTTATTAGTTACGGCGCCGGCGCAGCAGCGCCACCGCACCCAACCCAAGCAACGCCAGAGAGGCCGGCTCGGGCACGGTTAGGTTCAAGCTTGGCGTATCTAACATCAGCCCGTCAGTGTAGGTGTTGGCAAAGGTTCTATAAGTGCCACTGACGTCAGTTTCCACGATGCGGAAGGAGATAAAATTATTGGACAACGCGGCTTGGACGGCACTCGTAACGTCTATGCTGTTGTTTCCAATGTTGAAACCATAGACGCCGCCAATCCTGGTCACCGCGGTTGTCGTGGCATCGGTGAAGCTAACCGGCCCCGAAATGTTCTGGTTAATAGCTTCCAAAACAACATAATGAGTGACCCACAGTGTGGGATTTTCCCAATTCTCATGCATGGTAAACGTGGCTGTGGAAACCCCTGCGGTGATGCTGGACAAATCGAATTTGACCACCGTCCGATAGTTCATTAGTACTGCGCTGTTGGGATTTCCGGTATAGTAGCTGGAGCTATAACCCGAAGCGGCGCTGTCGTTAATGTTCCATGATCCAGAATTGTTCGGTGACAGCGTGATGGCGGCGTTGGCGGCGACGCTGAGCGTCAAGAGACCAGCCAGGGCTAACTTTTTGAGGTGGGTACTCATGGCTTTTGGTTCCTTTTTTGGGTTTGCCTTATCTGCGGGTGCGACACCTTGGCGATGGGGACAGAGACAAAAACAACGGCCGCGAAGGGCTATGTGGGCATGCCTTGCCGCCCGGTCGCCTGGCTGCCGGACGGCACGGCGGGCGGCAGCCACACCGGGCAGGGGAGGACGATTTCGACCGGAGTACGGTTCCGGGTGCGGATGGAGTCGATGAGCAGTTCGGCGGCGCGTTCGCCCAGTTGCCGGAAGTCGGGGCGCGTGGTGAGCCACGGATCAGGCCGTTCCCCTTGCAGGTTGTCGAACCCGGCGCAGAGAATGTCTTCGGGCACATTCACCCCGCGTTTCTGGAGATGGGAGACCCCCAGCTTGGCCGCCGTGTCAGAGGGGATAATAATGGCGTCCGGCGGCGTTTCGAGCGCCAGTAACCGGTCCAGCTCGGCGTACATGTGTCGTTCCTCGCCGAGATTGGCGGCATGGTCCACCGGCGCGAATTCGGGGCTGGGCGCGATGCCGGCATAATGCAACGCCATCTGATAGCCTTGGCAACGCTCGTCCACGGAGGCCACAGGATGACGGGTGCTGAATTTGACAAAGGCGATCCGGCGGCGGCCTTGGGCCAGCAGGCGCTCGGTGATCTCGCGCCCCGCCGTTCGATTGTCAAACACGACGTGCGAGCGTTTCATGGCGGGCCGGTACAAGTCCGCCACCACCAGCGGGAAATTGGACAACTCTTCGCTCATCCAGTCATGCTCTTCGGAACGGTTGGTGGGATACACCACCACGCCGGCCACGCCGCGGGTTTGCAGGCGATGCACATGCTCGCGTTCCTTGTCCGTGCTAAGCTGACTATTGGCGACCACCACCTCCGCATTTAAACGGTGTGCGCAGGCTTCCAGCCCTTCCAGCAAATCCATCCCCAGCGGCAGACGCAGATTGCATGCCACATAGCCGATGGTCAGGTGTTCCGTGCCGTTCCGCTTGCTGACAGGCGTATCAACGCGCTTGATGAACGAGCCTTTGCCCCAGTGCGTCTCGATCCAACCGTCCGCCACCAAGCTGTTGAGCACCTGACGCACGGTCAGCGAGCTCGCCTGATAACTCTCGCACAGCCGTTTCAGCGTCGGCAACTGGTCGCCGACCTTGACGCCTGGAGCGTGGCACAGGTCGCCCACCAGCCGGGCTTTAAGTTCGTGTTGCTTGGCCATGTGTGTTATTTACCTAACACACACTATATTCGGCAAAATTAAACTTGTCAAGCCCAATCAGTATTTAATTATTAACACTGCTTGACACCGCCCTCGGCAAAACGGCCGTTATCCTGCAACGGGACCGGGGACACGAGGGACTTGCGAGACTCGAGAGACCGGAGAATGACCAAAATCATCCGGTCTCTCCCGTCCCGGGAGTCCCTCGCGTCCAATCGCGGTTTTCCCGTCCCGCCGGGACGAAAGGCGCAACCATCAGGGGAACTGGAAGCCGGTTTCGGGCTGGCTGTTGAGATTGCGCCAACGCAGCTTCAGGGTTGACGCCGGGCCGAGCGGGCGCCAGCGAATGAGGATATGATTGCCGCCCTGCTCGAGGGGAAGGTCGGGAATCGTGCCGTGGCCGCCGGCCAGGGTTAGGGGCCGGCGGGTTGCGGCGTTGACGGTGACCGTCACCTCGCCCTCGCCGAACAGATCGAGAAAGGTCAGCGCATCCGGGTTCGGCACGCCCAGATTGGAGCTCAGTTCCTTGCGCGACACCGGCGAGACCACCGGGGAATAGAGGAAGACTTCCCGGCCAAGATCCAGGCCGGCGGCGCTCACCACGCCGTCCGGCGCCGCCGTCTTGACCCAGCCCGGCACGGCCAGGATGGGAAAGGCGACGCCGAGATGTTCGACGCTATACTGGGTGGCGTCGACCAGATTTTTCTCCAGTTCCGCCGTGATGGCCGCGTTAAGCACGTGAATGCGTTCGGAAAAGCCGGGGCTGCTGCAGCCGGCGCAAGGCACGCAGGGGCCCTCCAGCGGGCTGCCGGGAAAGCGCATCCCGAGGTTGGCCAGCAGCCGGTGGTCCAGGCGCGGGTAGCGCGGCTTTAACTCCTTGGGCGGGACGAACTGGTTGAAGAGGATCTGCCCCCGGCCGGTGCGGACCCGGCCGAGGACGACGGCGGCGACGGGCTTTTCCTCGAACAGGAAGCGCGACTGCGTGTGGGCACGAAGCGGTTCGCTGCGCCCTTCATAAACATGGAATTCCTTGAGCAGGCTGACAGTGGGCGTGACCAGCAGCGCGTCCAGGCCAGGCACCGCGGCCATGGGCGCTTCGCACACCGGATGATTGGCAAAATGCCGGGGCGAGGAATAGGTAAACAGATCCATGCCGCAGGTGTCCTCATTGGAGACGCCGGCCAGCAGCGGCTCGCCGTCCCGGACGCGCACCGCCTGGTAGACAGGCAGCGGCCGGGGATCGGGCCGGAGGTCGACGCCAAGCTCGCGGCCGAACGCCGCCAGCACTGCCGGCGTTGCCTGGCGGACCACGACGGTGGCGCCGGCGCGGGCTTCCGCCGCCAGCCGCACCGCCTCGTCTGCGGACTCCGCCGCCGCGCCGTCCACCAAGACCGGGCCAACAGCGCCCTGCCCCGCGGCCGACGGGCGATAATCGGCCAGGCGCCGCAGGAGGTTATAAAACAATTGCGCCGCGGCCGGCACGGTGGCGAGACGTTCCAGCAGCCGCACCTGGCAACCCAGGACCAGGCCGGCGCCTTCCTGGATTTCCACCAGGCCGGTGTAGCGCAGGCCGCCGTCGCCGAAACCGCCCTCGTCGCCGTCAAGCAGGAAGCGGGTGTGCAGGGCGTCGTCCTTGCGGAACGGCCGCAGCGTCACGCAGGCATCGCCGCCGAGCTGCGGGAACGGCGTGTCACCCCAAAACGCGAAGTCCGCATCCTTCAATCCGCGCAGGACCGGGTGGCCCGCGGCGCGGACAAACTGGGTCTGCAGCGGCTTTTCCACCACCGGCAGCCCGAAGAACGGCGACACCTGCTGTTCGAGCAAGAGCACACGGCCGCCGCGCCGGGCAAACACCGCCAGTTCCTGATTCATGGTGCTGCCGCTGCGGACGGTGTTGGGTTCGAGAATAAGGAACCGGAAGGCGGCCAAGGTTGCAGGCTGCAGGTCGGGCACCGCCACGGCATCCAGGCCGGCGGCGGCCAGAGTCGCGGCCAGGGTGCCGGGGCCGAACACGGCCAGGCGTCCCTTGAGCGGCAGCCGCGCCGCCGCCAGGGCGGCAAAGTCCGGGCCAACGGCCAGTGGCCGGCGCCACTGGTCCAGAACCGTGCCGGCGGCACTGCGGAATTCGCAGGCATAGACGTAGCGGCCCGGTTTGAGGGCGGCCGGCAAGTCAAGCGCCATGGGAACGGCGAGGGTCTGGCCGCGCGGGATTGATTCCACACCATGAACGAACGACACCACCGTCTTGGCCGCCGCGCTTTGGCGGCCGGCGGGGACCAGGGTCACGGTCAGCGTGCCGCCGCGGATCCCGGCCGGGGTGTCGTTGATCAGGAACAGTTCGCGCCGTAACGGGGCGCCGGCCACCAGGCCGCCGCGCCGCGACCGGTCGATGATGGCGAACGGGCGGAACGCCGCCGCCTGGATGGCGAAGCTGTGGTTGGGCGTGTAGCCCTTGCCGCGCCGCCAAAAACTGAATTCGCTGCTGTGCGCCGGCACCCGCAACGGCTTCATGCCAGGCGCGGTGAAATCCGCGTACTTCAGTTCGACGGTCTCCCGTTCCCGGCGCAGGTTCTCCAGACACGACACGTTCCACGGCCCGAAGCAGATGACGCCGAGCGTGCGCCCGGTTTCGATGATCCAGGCGGCGTCCTGGGCGGCGGCCACGTCAATGGCCTTGAATTCGCTCCAGGCGCGGTCGCCGGCCAGATGCGAGGTGTTGTTGGGGCCGGCGTAATGATAAAGCGCCATCTCGCCGGCATGCAGCGGCTGGCGGCGGTCCCACCAGCCGGCGCCGGAACAGGCCTTGTAATAATGCCGGCTGAGCAGCGGCTGTTCCGCCTCGTTCCACAGCGAGCTGTCGCCCTCATGATAGGCGGTGCGGGTCGGGTCGAGTTCGTTGAAATAACGGCGCAGTTC
>CAITYL010000021.1 GCA_903896595.1 uncultured Lentisphaerota bacterium | reverse complement strand
TCAACCCCTCAACCCCTCAACCCCTCAACCCCTCAACCACCCAACCGCCCAACCACCCAAGAAAGCCCCCCCCCTCCCATGGCTGGCACCTTCCGCTTCACCTTTGGCCCCTGGAACATTCATGAGGGCGCGGACCCCTTCGGCCCGACCGTCCGCCCGGCGATTGCCTTCGAGAAAAAGCTGCCGCTGTACCGCGAGCTGGGCTTCGAGGGCGTTCAGTTTCACGATGACGACGCGGTGCCGAACCTGAACCAACTGGCGCCCGCGCAGGTGTTGGCCGCGGCCAAGGACGTGCGCCGGCAACTGGACGCCCACGGGCTGACGGCCGAGTTCGTGGCGCCGCGCCTGTGGGAGGATCCGCGCACCATTGACGGCGGCTACACCGCCAACGACCCGGCCTGCCGCCAGTACGCCATCGACCGCAGCCGGCAGGCGGTGGACATCGCCAACGCCCTGGGCACCAAGCTGATCGTGCTGTGGCTGGCCCGCGAGGGCACCTATCTGCGCGAGGCCAAGGACAGCAAGGTGGCGGTGGAGCGCATCGCCGCCGCCATTGACGTCCTGCTCAAGCACGACCCCGAAATCCGCATCGCCATTGAGGCCAAGCCCAACGAACCGATGGACCACACCTATATCCCGACCACCGGCCACGCCATCGGCCTGGCGGCGCTGACCGTGGCGCCCGAGCGGGTCGGTGTCGTCATCGAGAGCGCCCACGCCATCCTGGCCGGGCTCGATCCCTCCGACGAGATGGGCTACGCGCTGGCCTGCAAAAAATTGTGGTCCGTCCACCTCAACGACCAGAACGGGCTCAAGTTTGACGAGGACCGCGCGTTCGGCGCCGTCGACCTGCGCCGCGCCCTCAACCAGGTGCGCATTCTGGACGCCCACGGTTATGGCAACCACGGGGAGTGGGTCGGTCTCGACGTCAAGGCGATCCGCACCCAGAAGCCCGAGGCGGCACTGAAGCACCTGCGCAACAGCCGCGCCGTGTTCCTGCGGCTGCTGGAGCTCTCCCGCGGCATCAGCCAAACCCGCTGGGCCGAACTGGTGGCCGACCGCGACTATGAAGAACTGGATATGTTAATCCTCGACGCCCTGATGGGCGCCAAGGGGTGAGGCATTGAGCCCTAACGGGCGTCAGGAAGACAGTTGCCCACAGGAAAAGTCCATGGGGCTCCCGTTTGTTGTACCGGCTTCAGCCGGCGGGGTTGGGCCGCAAGGCAACAGCCCCGACTAAAGTCGGTACAACAAACTTGGGCCGCCTTATTCACCTCTGCACGTTCGGTGGTGAAAAACCGCAGGAACATCCGGAACACCGGTGCGAAATTTCATCGTCACCGCAGGACGCAAACACGAGGGAAGCACCCCATGCCGATTCACTTCACAGCCGCGGACTGGGCCAGGATCCGGGACACCTACCGCCAATGGTGGGCGGGCGCCTTGGAGCGGCCGCTCATCCACCTGACCGTGGACGGGGCGACGCCCGGCCGGCCCCCGGCGGCGCAACCCGCCCGCGCCTTCCAGTCCATGTACGACGCCACGGTAAGCGCCGAGGCCATGGTGGACGCCTGGGACTACCAGCTGTCCGGCCAGCGCTGGCTGGGCGATGCCTTTCCCACGGTGTTCCCCAACTTCGGCCCCGGCGTAATCGCGGCATTTCTCGGCGCGACCCTGGAGAACGGCGAGAACACCGTGTGGTTCCATCCGCGGGAGGAGAAGTCCGTCGCGGAACGGCGCTTCGCCTTGGACCCGGCCAACCCGTGGCTGCGGCGGATCAGCGACTTGGTCCGCGCCGCCGGCGAGCGTTGGGGGGATCAGGTTTTGGTGGGGCTGCCGGACCTCGGCGGCAGTCTGGACCTGCTGGCCTCGTTCCGCCCCAGTGAACAGTTGTTGCTGGACCTCTACGACGATCCGGAAGCGGTCAAGGCCCGGACCTGGGAGCTGCACGAGCTGTGGTGGCGCTACTACCAGCACTTTTCCCAGCTCCAGCCGCCGGGCCATCCCGGTTTCAGCGCCTGGACGCCGATCTATTCCGAGACGCCCTATTACATGTTGCAGTGCGACTTCAGCTACATGATCGGCCCCGAGATGTTCAACGAATTCGTCAAGCCCGAACTGGCCGCGACTTGCCAGAAACTCGGGAACGCCTTCTATCACCTCGACGGTCCGGGCGAGCTGCCGCACCTCGACGCGCTGCTGAGCATTCCGGAACTCAAGGGCATCCAATGGGTGCCCGGCGCCGGCCAGCCCGGCATCGAGCACTGGCCGGAGGTCTACCGCAAGATCCGTGACGCCGGCAAGCTGATCCAGTTCTTCACTGGCCAGTCCGAACTGGGCCTGGGGGCGCTGGACGCCCTGGCCGGACAACTGGGCAGCGCCAAGGGCATCATCATGATCGGCGGTTGCACCCCGGCCGAGGAACCGGCGGCGCGGCGGTTGTTGGAGAATTACGGGGCGGTGGCATAAAAAGTTCGAGACCCCTTTCGATTGCGGTCGGCTGCAATCGACCGCGGTCGACCGCAATCGAGCACCGGCGCAACAACCAACGCGATATAGTACGGCCAAAATCGGCCATCGGGCCGGTTTCGCACCGACAAGGAGCACGGGCAGATGAGTCCGGAAGAATTTGGCCGCCAACTGAAACTGCTGCGCCACCGCCTGGACATCAACCTGCGGGAACTGAGCCGTCGCTCCGGCGTGGCCGCCTCCAGTCTGTCGGCCATCGAGACGGGCAAGACCAGCCCGACCCTGGCCACCGTCAACAAGCTGCTGGAAGCATTGGGGGTGGACTTCGCCTCCTTCTTCGCCGGGGGCGCCGACGGCGCCGCCGGTCAGGTGTTCACCGCCGACCGCATGCGCAAGGTCGAGGACCAGCACCGGACCTACAAGTTCCTGCTGCCGGTCCGGGACGACATCAAGGTCGAGATGCTGCACGAGGTCATCCAGCCCACGGAGACCGACAGCGAGTGGGAGAAACATCCCTATGACCTGGCCGGCTGGCTGGTTTCCGGCGACGCCATGCGCCTGGAGATCCAGGAGGTCGGCCGCTGGGACCTGCGTCCCGGCGACGCCTGGTACATCAAGGCCGGCCAGTTGCACCGCGCCACCAACACCGGCGCCGTGCCCATGGAAATCATCACCGTCATCCTGCCGTCGCGCTGAGGATCACCGCCATGGTGGAAGCCTTCTTCTGGGAACGCCAATCTCCCGATTGGCGCGTGCCTCCCGCCGCTCCCCAAAACGTTCTCTCGCCAAGCACGCCAAGATCGCAATGGATCCATGGTACCCGTCCCCAGCGCCCCCTGCTCGGCGCTTATTCCGAGAAGAAGACAGGCCTGGTGCGCTGCCCGAGCGACGCCATTGCCCGCCCCGCCGGCTACACCCCGCCGCCAACGACCGCCTGTACGGCGAGGGGGGCGCCCCCGGCCACAAACCCCGACGGACCTGCACGGACCTACACGGACACACACGGACGGGCTGGAATTGGCGCGGGCCCGGCCGTGCGGCCACCGTCCGTGTGTGTCCGTGTGTGTCCGTGTGTGTCCGTGCTCGTCCGTGTAGGTCCGTGCTTGTCCGTGCGGATTCCGTGTACCCGTCCCCTGCACCGTGTACCCGTCCCCAGCACCTCCGTACCCAGCACCTCCCTCAAGATCGTGTGCCGCGTGCCCGGCCACGCGCCCTACTATATTATTCGGGTGACTACACTTTCTTTTACACGGGTTGGCGGCGCGGTGGCTTTCGCTGTTCTGGCGGCCGTCCTGGCGTTGTCCGTGCCGGTCCAGGGGGGCGAGCCCGTCTTGTTGGACGGGCTTGGGCTGGACAGCGATGCCAGCCAGCAGGAAACCAAGTTCACCTGCGTTCCCAAGCCGCCGCCGGCCCGGCCCGCCCAGTTTTCCGGGGCCGAAGGGCTGCCGCCCCTGCCGCTGCCCGCCGTGCCATTGCGCCGGACCGAAAAGAAGAACCCGCCGCGGCCGCCGGTGCTGATCGCCAAGATCGCCACCGCCAGCCGCGCCGATTGGGCCACCAATCCCGGCGACGCCGACAATCTGCTGCGCTGGATGGCCCAGGATCTCAAGGTCCACTTCAGCGCCATCAATCTGCCCCAGGACCAGGTGCCGGCCAGCGCCAAAGAGGTGCCGGTTCTCTACCGCACCGGGCATGACGCCTTTGAGTTTCCGCCGGCGGTCCGCCAGCGTCTTCGCGCCTATTTGCTGCAGGGCGGCACGATTGTCTTTGACGCCTGCTGCGGCCGGCGCGCCTTTGTTGAGTCGGCGCTGCGCGAGATGAATCAGCTCGTGCCCGAGCGCCCGCCGTACCGTCTGCCGCCCGACCACCCCTTGTTCCGCAGTTTTTTGGATATCAACCAGATCCAGTTCCGCGACGGCGCCCGCCAGGCCGGCGCCCACGACGGTGATCCGGGCATCATCGGCGTCGACGTCGGCTGCCGCACCGCCGTTTTCCTGTTCCGCTGGGACGTCAGTTGCGGCTGGGACAACCTGCCGGATTCGGACCATCATCACTGTCTGGGGTACACGATTCCCACCGCCCGCAGTTTGGGGGCCAATCTGATGGCCTATATCACGGCCGAGCGCGAGGCCGCCGTGCCGCTCTCCAAGGCGCTCGCCTTTCTTGACGCGTCCCCCGACAAGTCCGGAAAATTTCTGATCGCCCAGGCCCGCTACGGCGGCTTGTGGCGGACTCGCGATGCCGGGTTGTCCATGCTCCTCAACAGCTTTCACGAACAGACCAAGACGCCGGTCCGTTTCGCCTTTGACGACCTGGCGTTGGATTCGCCCCGTCTCTTTGATGTGCCGTTCCTTTACCTTACCGGCCATAATGACTTCACGTTCACCGCGGCCGAGCGCGCCGGCTTGCGCCGGTATCTGCGCAGTGGCGGCCTGTTGCTGGCCGAAGCCTGCTGCGGCCGTGCGGGGTTTGACCGGGCGTTCCGCCGTGAACTCAAGGCGGTGCTGCCCGAGGCCGAGTTGACCCCGCTCCCAGCCAGCCATCCATTGTTCCATTACCCCAACAACGTGACGGCGGTTCAACCCCGGCCCGCCTTGGCCAAGGCGCTCGGCGCCAGCGGCAAAGTGCCGCCGCGGCTGCTGTGCCTGTCCCTCAACGGCCAGCCGGTGGTGCTGTACTCGCCCTGGGGGCTGGCCTGCGGCTGGGAATTGGCGGCCTGTCCGTACTGCCTTGGCCCCGACCCCACCGATGCGCTGGCGCTCGGGGTCAACATCCTCGCCTGGACGGTGGCCCAGTGATGCGGATCTGCCACTTGACCCCGTCCTTCCTCCCAGACATGGGCGGCATGGAGGTCGTGATCGACACGCTGGCGCGGAAACAGGTCCAGGCCGGACACCAGGCCTGGGTCTTGACCCGGCGGAAGCGGAACGCACCCCCGCCCGCACCGCAACCGTATCGGCAATTGCAATACCATAAGGCGGGCTTTAATTGGAACGGCATGCTGTGGGGGTTGTTGTGCCATCACCGGCGGCACCGGTTCGACCTTGTCCATGCCCACGGCGTCATACCGGCAGGTTGGGCCGCCGCCCTGTTCTCCCGCCTTACGGGTGTGCCCTTCGTCTTCACCTCGCACGGTGGCGACGCCCGTCAGGTCACCCGTTTCGGGCGCTTTTGCATTCGCCGGACCGTCCACCGTGCCGCGTGGGGCGTTGCCATCTCGGCGGCCCAGGGCGACCTGCTCACCAACCTGGGGCTGGCGTCCGCCAAATTGCGGGTCATCCACAATGGCGCCGATCTCGCGGAGTTTACGGGGGAGGCCAGCCGGGAGCGCCCCGCCGCCGCCCCGTACGTCCTGTTCGCCGGCCGGCTCCTGCCTGTCAAAGGGCCGGACTTGGCGCTGGAGACCTTTGCCCAGGTGCATGCCCGCCACCCGGAGATGCGCCTGGCCCTGATGGGGCAGGAATTCCCCGAAAAATGGGCAGAAGCGGGACTGCCGGACCGCGAGCCGCGCCGGCTGGCCGACACCCTGGGGATCACGGATGCCGTCGATTTCCTCGGCCTCCAACTGGGGGTGGACAAGGCGCGCTGGTTCCGTCACGCCGCCCTGTTGCTGGTCAGCTCGCGCTCCGAGGCGCTCTCCGTGGTCACCTTGGAAGCCATGGCGGCCGGGGTGCCGGTGGTCGCTTTCCGCGTGGGGGGCCTCCCCGAGCTGGTCCGCCCCGGACAAACCGGACTGCTGGCGGCACCGGGTGACTGCACCGAACTTGCCTGCCAGGCGAGCGCCCTGCTGGATGACCCGGCCCAGGCGCAGGCGATGTCCGAGCGGGCGCTGGAAACCGCCAAGGGCTACGACTGGAACCTGATCAACGGGGACTACGTGGAGCTTTACCGGGACGTCCTGGACCGGCAGTCCGCGGGCCGCCGGTAAAAAATCCATCCGCACCCCGGTTGCCACCCCCCGTCTCAACGGCTACGTTTTCCAGGGCGGGGAAACAGGACCCGGCCCCGCCCCGGTCACCGGCCCCCGTGGGCCAGGCCTGGATATAAAATACCATGCAACAATCTGAATCCGAACATATTTTGATCACCGGCGGCGCGGGCTTCATCGGCTCGCACCTGGCGGAGGCGCTCCTGAAGGCGGGCCACCGGGTGACCGTCCTTGACGACCTGTCGACGGGCGCGCTCGACAACATCCGCCCGTTGCTGGACCACGAGCGCTTCCATTTTGCCCGCGCCTCAGTCATGGACCCGATCGTTCTCGACCGGCTGACCGCCGAGGCGGGCACGGTGGTCCACCTGGCCGCCGCCGTGGGGGTGAAACTCATCGTGGAGCGGCCGGTCCACACCATTGAAACCAACATCATGGGCACGCATGCGGTGCTGCAGACCGCGTTGCGCTACCGGCGCCGCGTCCTGCTCGCCAGCACCTCCGAGGTTTACGGCAAGGGGTACCGCATTCCCTTTGCGGAAGACGACGATGTGTTGCTGGGCAGCACCAAGAAGAACCGCTGGGCCTACGCCGCCAGCAAGATGATCGACGAGTTCCTGGGGTTTGCCTACCACCAGGAGTACGGCCTTGAGGTCGTCTGTTTCCGGCTGTTCAACACCGTTGGCCCCCGGCAGACCGGGCAATACGGCATGGTCATTCCGCGCTTCATCAACCAGGCGCTGGCGGGCGAACCGATTTCGGTTTATGGCGACGGCCTGCAAAGCCGGTGCTTTACCGATGTGCGGGACGTGATCCGCGCCCTGCAGCTCTTGATCACCCTGCCATCGGCTCCCGGCCAGCTCTACAATGTCGGCGGCGGCGAGGAGATCAGCATGTTGGAGCTGGCCCGGCGCATCAAGACGCTGACCGGCAGCGCCTCCCCCATTCAGCTGGTGCCGTACACGGAAGCCTACGGCCCCGGTTTTGAAGACATGCAGCGGCGGGTGCCGGACGCCGGCAAAATTCTGCGGGACGCCGGCTGGCGCACCACCTACAGTCTGGACGAGACGCTCCGCCACATTCTGGAACAGCGCGCGGCAACTCCGACGTGAAACGTGAGGCGTGATTTCCCGTTAGTCTAGTACCTTGTAGCACGTAAGCATTTGGATTCACCACGAAGCCACGAAGAGCACGAAGATAAATCGAAGGTGCTTTAAACGTGTTTCGACTGAATCAAAAGGATTATTCGACGTTGAATGTTCGATGTTGAATGTTCCTATAAAAAGCGGCAAAGGAATTGCCGCACTCCCAAAACGGTACATCCTTAAATCATGAGCAAATCTTCGTTTGGTTCCCCCGAGTCGCTGTGGCGGCTGGCCTTGCTACTGGCGGTGGTCGCCTGCGGGGTGGCCATTGTCTTCAATCTTGATTTATCAAAAGACGTGGCGGGGTTCTATGCGCGGGAAACCCGGGAATTCGCCGCCGGGAATTGGACCCTGGCCTTTTTCCCGTACACGCCGCCGCTGATGGTGGCGCTGGCCGGGCCGCTGGCCTGGCTGGGGATGGAACCCTACACGGCCGTCAAGTGCGTGTCGGCGTTTTTCTTCATCGCCAGTCTGTGGCCGTTGCGTAATCTGTTGCGCCAGTTGGTGGCCCCGCAACTGGTGGGCTGGGGATGCCTGCTGTATGTGGTGAATTCACACCTGATCCGGTTTATGACCAGCGGCCTGCTGGACCCGCTGAAGACGTTCTTTCTCTTGTGCCTGGCGTCCCTGCTGGTCCGCTGCCTGCGGGAGACCCCGGCCGGCCTCCACAAGAATGTTCTGACCTGGAAATGGGGCCTGGCCTTTGGCGTCAGCCTGGCCGGCCTGAGCCTGTGCCGGGGCGAGGGCGTGTTCCAGGCCCTGCCCTGGCTCGCCGTGCCGGCGGGGTGGCCGCTGTACGCCGCCTGGCGGCGCGGCGCCGGCGGCATGGCCACCGCCCTGTGGCGCGGCGTCCGTGTGACCCTCCTGGCCCTGGCGGTCTGTCTGTGCCTGTGCCTGCCGCGCCTGCTGCAGGTGCGCGCGTTGACCGGCATTCCCGCACTCGATTACCGTCAGACCGTGAAGGTGCAAAAGGCCTTGGCCGCGGCCGGTCTGGCCAAGCCGCCGCCGCCGACCACGCCCCAGGACGAGATTTCGGGATTGCCCTGGCGGCCGGACTTTAAGGAAAGCGACAAGCGCACCTGGAAACGGAGCGTCCGGGAGACCTACAAGGGGTTCACTTTCCTGGGGTTGAGCCTGTCCGCGCTGGGCCTGTTCTGGCGCGGCAGCCGTTTCCGCAGCCGCTTTTCACCGGTGCCGCCCCGGCTGAATGCCACGGACGCACTGCTGGCCGCCATGATCCTGTTCAATCTCGCGCTCTTTGCCAGCAACCAGTTCATCATCAAGCGGTATGTCGCGCCCACCATTCCGCTGATGATTCCGTGGATGGTGACCGGCGCCTTCTTTCTCAAGACGGCCGTGCTGGACCGGCTGCATCCCAGGCTGTTCGTGGTGCTGGCCGTCCTGGTCTGCGGCATTGATTACCTGAACGGCATGCGCCTGATCCGCTATATCCATCCCCAACCCATGCTCTTCGTTAGGGATGTGGGGCAGTGGATTGGCGACCACCGGGCGGCTCTGATCCAGGATGGGGACCAGCCGCGGCGGCCGGACTACCACATCAAAGAGATCCAAAACGGGCGCCTGCCCGTGATCGCCGCCACCACACCGCAGTACGCCTATTGGGCCGCCGCGGATCATTGCCGGCTGCCGTCCACCTTCGTCCTGACTCCGGAGCAGGTGGCGGAACTCCTCCGCCGGCACCAGGCCACCCTGCTGGTGGTGGACGAGGATTTTCGCCGGGTCTGCCCCCGGCTCACCGGCAACGAGCCGTGGCTGCTCAAGGTGCCGGGCGTGCCCTTTGCCGAGACCGCCGTGATCTTCTACCAAGTCCGGCCGGCCGGCTTCCCCCCTTCCACAGGAATTATCGTGCCAGCCGCCGGCGACGAATAGAATCGTCCGCATCCGAAACCGTAACGGCGCTTCTCAAACGGGTGGCGCCAGGGTCTCGCGTGATTAGGATTTTCGCCCCAACGGGGCCGGGGAGAATAGCCCAGGGCAGCGCCCTGGGAAACTTCCCCCTCCCCATTTTTTCGCCGCCCTGAAGGGGCAAGGGAATGGGCATCTCCATTGCCCCTACAGGGCGCAAGCTATCTTAATTTTCCGGACCCAGGGCGTTGCCCTGGGCTATGCTACTACCGCCCCGTTGGGGCTCAAAAACCATTCGGTCTCCATCCGCGTGTACCCCCCAGCTTCCCGCCGCCAGCCGATCTCGTGCGGTGAGTGCAAAGTTCTGAGGTTAGGCCTCCACGTCGAACGGATGCTCGCCCGGTTGGGTAAGCATCGTGGCGCCGCTTCCCGGCAGGTCAAGGTTGGCGGTGACGCCGGGGGGCAGCGTGACCGTGCCGCGGATGCGGCCGGCCTCTCGCCGCCACGCCACCGCGATGTCGCCCCTGGGTGACGGCACCAGCGCTTCGGCCTGGTCCAACCCCGGAATGAACTGTGGCGCCACCTGGACGGCGGCCCAGCCGGCCGCGGTCTGGCGGATGCCGGCCAGCAGATTGACCAGGTGCCAGCTTGGATGGCTGGTCCAGGCATGGCAGCAGGAACTGCCGGCCGTTTCCTGCCAGTTGAAGTCTTCCCAGGTGGTGCCGGTGGCCAGCATGGGCGTCCAATGGCGGCGGATGAACTCGGTGCATGCCGCGGCATACCCGCGTTTGCCCGCTTCCGCCAGGACATAGGCGGCCCAAAAGGCTGAGGGTTTGGCCCCCGGCACCGGTTCGCCCTTGAGATAGGGCAACAAGTACCGGTCGAGCATGGCCGGATGGGCGGCGGGCACCAAGTCCAGCATGAGTGCCAGGGTCTGGTCGTGAACGGACGGGGCATCGGCCGCCGGCGCGCCGTGTTCGTCGAGCCCGGCAATGAAGGCCTGATCCGCCTCGCGGTACAGCAACGCCAGGCAAAGGCGCTCGTGGGCGGCGGCCTGCGTCCGGAACTGGCCGGCGGCGGCGGTCTTGCCAGCGGCGTCCAAAAGCACCGCCAACTGCCGCAAGGTCAGAAGATACCAAAGATTGAGGAAGGTCGGGATCTCGCCCTTGTACAGAGTGGACCAGTCCTCGAACAGCCACAGGCGCCGGTCACAGCGCAACAGACCGCTGGGCGCGCGTGCTTCGCGGGTCTGGAAGTAGCCGAGGACGTCGCGGATGCGCGGCCATTGTTCCTTGAACACGGCGAGGTCGCCGGTCTGCCAGTAATGGTCCCAGACCGTCAGCACCCAGGTGAGCGAGAAGTCGGGTAGAATGCACCAGCCGGAGGAAGTTGGGGCATGGCCGTAGACGAGGCCGTGCGGCCCGCGCTGGCCGGCAATGGAACGAATGCCGCGGGCGAACAGGCGCGCATCGCCGTCGAGATAGAAGGTATTCATCGCTTGGACGCGAGCGTCGCCCCACCACTGGGCCTGTTCGCGCCAGGGCGTGTCCACATAGGCGTCCAGCGAGCAGATCTGCTGGGTGCGGCGGGAAATGGCGTGAATGCCGTTGAGCGTGTCGTCCGAGCAGGCAAACCGGCCGCGCATGGTGAACGGATAACCAACCGAACGGTATTGCAGGCGCACGGTCAGCGGCTGTACGACATCGCGGGCAATCAGAGTCACATGCCGGCCGCCCAAGATATGGAAAAACTCATGCCGCGTGGTTCCCGGCGCCAGCCGTAGCCGGTTGGCCAAGGCGACCAGGCAGCCGTCGCCCGGCTCGACAAAGGCCGGCTTGCCGTCGCGCAGGCACTGGTAGGTCTGAAAGTCCAGGATCTCGCCGCCGGCCGCGCCATCGGCCGCCACGATCAGGGTGGCGACCGAGCATTCACCCAAGTCAAAGGTAATGGCGCGGTACCGGCCGGGGCCGGTGGGCGCCACCGTCACTTCCAAGGCGCCGTCGCGAACCCCGTTTGGCACCTCACGCCCGTCCCCCCACGCCATCACCTGCCGGCCTTCGCGCACCCAGCCCCAGGACACATTGTCCCAGGCCTGGTAGCCCTCACCGCAAACGCCTTCGCCATGGGCGGTGATGGCGGCGGGATGGCGCACCTCTTCGCGCAGCAACGGCATGCCGCGCGGTTCGACGCTGTCATAGGGCGGCTGGCCGAACGGCGTGCTCATCATGTTATGCCCGTACCGCAGGTCGAAGATGGCCGCCTGCCACCCGGCCGGCGATTGCGGGCTGGTGATCCAAGAACGATCATCCAGCCGGGCGTCAACATGCTCCTGGAAATCCATCTGCACGGACAGCCGTGCTGTTCGTGTCGTATGGGCGGACGAGCGCCGCATCTGCCAGCCCTTGGGCTCGGAAACCAGTTCAAACCGGCCCCAGCGCGCGGCGCACAACAGGCCGGCCTTGGTCTTGTGCAGGTACTGAAAGGTGCTGATGCCGGGGGTATAGCCTTCGACCGCAATCCAGTTGGGACCGGCCACCAAATACGGTTTCAGGTCCACCTCGTCAAATGGCCAATGCGCCAGATAGCCGCGGGCCGGGCCGCGGCAGACATAGCGTCCGTTGACGTAGAGCCGGTAGGCCTTGTCCGCGGTAATGAAAAACGGCGCCTTGGCGGGCACTTTGGCCAAATCGAAGTCGCGCCGGAACTGGGCGTAGTGGTTGTACAGGTACATGTACGCTTCCGGCCAGATCCATTGGGCGGCGCGGAGCGGGTGGCGGGCGGGCAATTTGGCCAAAACGTGTGGAGATTGCATGGCTTGATTTTTTCCTAAACCCGGTAAGCTGGAACCAAAACAAATACGAGTCATCTCCCGCAGAGGCGCGGAGGCGCGGAGAAAAACAGGTCAGGCATCATGGCACTATTTTGACTTGGTGGTTTCTCTGCGCCTTCGCGCCTCTGCGGGAAAATAAAAATCGTGACCGTCTGGCGAGAGAGTTCAAAAGACGTATCCCCCAACCGCCAATCCAGCCTTTGCGATCTTTGCGTCCTTCACGTATCACGGTTAGACGTTACCCTGAAACGGATCCATAACATACATCCGTCGGCAGCCCCCATTGAGGGAAAAATTCGGGGCTGAATAAGCGGTCATTGCTGGGGGGACCGCAAGACGAGCCGCGAATTGGCGAATTTTGGCCGCCCTTTTGGAAAAGGGTGTCATATACCCAAAAAATGGCGGCCAGTTGGCGGAGCTCCTGGCAACGGCTAAGTTTTCACCTTTCGACAGGTTTGGGTTGGCGGTTGCCCAATGCACCGTTGGCCGACAACGATCCCCGCAGGTGAGGTGAACCATGGCATCCGCATCCAAGTCCGCGTCTCCGGCCACTCTGATCTCCATGCCGTTCTGGTGCGTGGGCAATCCGCTCGGCGATCCGTTCGGCGGCAAGGTCCTGCCGGGCATCGATTCCCTGGACGTGGCCAAACTGCTGGCCAAGGCGGCGGCGGACGGCCTGATCTCCGCCACCAGCTTCCACGACGATGACCTTGTGCCGTGGGATCCCGCCCATTCCGAGGACGACCTGGACCCGAAAAGCGCCGTCTCGAAAAAGCTCGACGCCATCCTGGCCGTGCTGAAAAAGGCCAAGCTTAAGGTCAACACCGCCACCTGCAGCCTGCACGGCGACGTCATGTTCCGCCGCGGCGGCCTGACCAACCCCGACCCGAAGATCCGCGCCCTAGCCAAGAAAAAGGTCGAGCGCACCCTGCGCATCGGCGCCCGCTTCGGCGCCAGCCATTACACCTACTGGGTCGCCCGGGACGGCTTTGAAGTGCCGGTGGCGGTGGACTGGAAGAACGTTTTCACCTGGCTGGCCGACGGGCTGGACCATGTGTACGCCTACATCAAGGCGAAAAAGCTCACCAACTACGTCGGCGCCAGCATCGAGCCCAAGCCCAACGAGCCGCGCGGCCAGATGTACCTGCCCACCGCCGGGCATGCCGTCGGCTTCATCTGCGGCAAGCTGAAGCAGCCGGATTTCTGGGGCGTCAACCCGGAACTGTTGCAGCACGAAAGCATGGCGCTGCTCAACGCGGTGCATTGCGTCGGCTACCTGTGCAGCCTGAACAAGCTGAAATTCCTCCATTTCGGCAGCCAGATCAAGGCCCAGTTCGACAACGACTTCCCGCCGCTGATCGGCCCCGAAGGGCTCAAGGAAACCGTGCAAATGTTCTGGGCGCTGCGCCAGATCGGCTGGAAAGGCGTGGTCGAGTTCGACTGCCACATGCTGCGCACCGAGGGCGACCCCAAGGCCGCCGACGCCTGCCGCATGCGCTTCATCCGCCACTGCCGCCAGGCCCTGGACCTGGCCGTCGCCTTGGCTGCCCGCATCCCCGCCGCACCGGCCAACCCCGCCAGCGAAAGCGAAATCGACCTGGCCGCCACCCGCGCCATGTGCGCCATTTGATCCGCAAACACCGGCGGCAGGCCAGGTTGGGGACACCCTTTTGGAAAAGGGTGCTCCCCCCGCGCTCCGCGCTTCGCAGTCCCGGCCCCGCCGGGTCGTTCACATGTTCACTCTGCACCCCCCTTCCTAAAACTTTTGTTTCCTAAACCGGCGGGCGCTTCCACCACAAGCCCACGCGCCCGACGGCAATGATTTGCCAGTAGACTTGTGGTGGAAGCGCCCGCCGCGTCAAGGCAGCAAAAAGGTTTGACGGAGGGTTTGGGAACCGCCTTTCCTCAAAAGGGGGTTCCCAACCGAGTGTCCGCCGAGCCGCCGCGTCTTGACAAGGGGGGCTTCCACCGGCATATTAAAGCTAGACAGGCTAGCTAGAAAAGGGAGTGCGCATCATGGAACCAGCATGGGCTTTGCAGGATGCCAAGAACCGTTTCAGTGCGGTGGTGGACCGGGCGTTGACGACGGGGCCGCAATGGGTCACCCGCCACGGCAAGGACGCGGTGGTGGTGGTGGCCGCCGCGGAGTTTCGCCGCGTCACCCAGCCCCGGGGCGGCCTGGCGGCGTTCTTCCGCCGGTCGCCACTCCGCGGCGTCAAGCTGGATCTCACGCGGTCCCGTGACCCCGGGCGCCAGGTGGATCTGTGAACTACCTGCTGGATACCTGCGTGATTTCGGAACTGGTCAAAAACCGGCCGTGCCCGGCGGTGGCGGCCTGGATTGAAAGCATTCCAGAAGACCGCCTGTACCTCTCCGTCATCACCCTCGGTGAACTGCAAAAAGGCATCTGCAAACTGGAGAACGGCGCGCACCAGCGCCGGCTCCTGGCCTGGCTCGACGTCGAGGTACGGCAACGTTTTGCCGGCCGCATCCTGCCGCTGAACGAAGACACGCTGATGCAGTGGGGAAGCCTCACCGGGACGGCTGAAAATGCCGGCCAGCCCCGGCCCGTGCTGGACAGCCTGCTGGCCGCCACCGCCCGGGTCCATCACCTGATCCTGGTCACCCGCAACACCGCGGATGTCCAAGAAACCGGGGTTGAACTCTTGAACCCGTGGCCGGAAGGTAGGCGCTGAATGGCCGATTTGCCGAGCATAGCCAAAGTGGTGATTAATCTGGCGCTGGACCGCGAGTTCGACTACCGCATTCCGGAACGGT
Organism: uncultured Lentisphaerota bacterium; assembly: GCA_903896595.1. Lineage (GTDB taxonomy): Bacteria > Verrucomicrobiota > Lentisphaeria > Oligosphaerales > CAITYL01 > CAITYL01. The sequence continues at coordinate 50,933 of CAITYL010000021.1, read as the reverse complement.
TGCGCGGCCAGTTGCGGATCGGCTGCCGGGTCTGGGTGCCGTTCGGCAAGTCCAGCCGGATCGGCTATGTGGTGGGCGTGGCGGAGAAATCCGCCTGGCCCGATCTCAAGGAAGTGATGCGCATCGAGGGCGAGCAGGAGCAGATCCCGGAGAACCTGATCGTCCTGGCCCGCTGGATCGCCGATTATTACTGTTGCGCCCATGAACAGGCCGTGCGCGCCATGCTGCCCGCCGTGGTGCGCCACGGCAAGATGAAGCCGCGCCAGCACCTCTTCGCATGGTTGCGCCCCGGTGTGGACGTGGCCGCCGAACTGGAGCAATGCGGAACGCGGGCGAAAAAGCGCGCCGCCGTCTTGCAGGTGCTGGCCCGGCACGGGGGCGTCTGCGAAGCCGGTTGGCTTACCCGCGAGGCCGAGGCCACCCCGGCCATCCTGAACACCCTGGTCAAGGCCGGCATCGTGCTCACCGAACACCGCGTGGTGGACCGCGATCCCAGTGCCGGCGATATCGTGCTGCCGACCCGGCCGCTGGAGCTGACCCCGGAACAGACGGTTGCCCTGGCCCGCATCACCGCCGCGCTGGACCGGCGCGGACCGGGGGTCATCCTGCTGCACGGCGTCACCGGCTCCGGCAAGACCGAGGTGTACTTGCAGGCCATTTCCCGCTGCCTGGAGCAGGGGCGCGAGGCCATCGTCTTGGTGCCCGAAATCGCACTCACCCCCCAGACCGTGGAACGCTTCCGCAGCCGCTTCGGCGACCGCATCAGCGTGCTCCACAGTCATCTGAGCGATGGCGAACGCTTCGATGAATGGACCCGCATTCGCAATGGCCGCGCCCAGATCGCCGTCGGTGCCCGCTCCGCGCTGTTCGCCCCCTTCCAGAAACTTGGCCTGGTCGTGGTCGACGAGGAACATGAGACCACCTACAAACAGGACGAGGCCCCCCGCTACAATGCCCGCGACGTGGCGGTGGTGCGCGGCAAGTTCGAGGGCGCCACCGTCGTGCTCGGCACCGCCACGCCGTCGCTGGAATCGTTCTATAACTGCCAGCTCGGCAAGTACGAACTCGCCCGGCTCTCCATCCGCGTGGACAATCAGCTGATGCCGACCATGGAACTGGTGGACCAGCGCGCCGAGGCCTCCCAAAAAGGCGGCGCCCCGCTCTTTTCCCGCCGGCTGGTGCAGCTCATCCGCGAACGGCTCGACAACGGTGAGCAGACCATCCTTTTCCTCAACCGTCGCGGCTTTGCCACCCAGATGATCTGCCAGAAATGCGGATTTGTCGCCACTTGCGAGCATTGCTCCGCGGCGTACACCTATCACAAACAGGCGGCGCACCTGGCCTGCCACCTGTGCGGCGCCACCATCCGGGCGCCCGAGGCCTGCCCCCAGTGCCACGACCCCGAGATCCGCTATACCGGGGTCGGCACCGAAAAGATCGAGACCATCGCCGCCAAACTCTTTCCCAAGGCGGTGGTCGCCCGCATGGATTCGGACAGCATGACCGCCAAGCACGCCCACCGCGACACCCTTAATGCCTTCCGCGCCGGCAAGATCCAGATCCTCATCGGCACCCAGATGATCGCCAAAGGGTTGCACTTCCCCAAAGTCACCCTGGTCGGGATCATGGCCGCCGACATGGGGCTGCACCTGCCCGACTTCCGCGCCGGCGAGCGCACCTTTCAACTGCTGGTGCAGGTGGCCGGCCGCGCCGGCCGCGGCGACCTGCCTGGCCGCGTCATCGTCCAGACCTACACCCCGTTCCACCCGGTGCTCCAATTCGCCATGCGCCAGGACTATGACGCCTTTTACCGCGAGGAACTCCCCACGCGCCAGGTGCTCAAGTTCCCGCCGGCGGCGCACATGGCGGCCGTGCATTTCCGCGCCAGTTCGGAAATGGTCGCCAGCGCCGCCGCCGAGGCGTTTGTCAACAAGATCAAGCCCCTGCTCGAACCGGGCGTCGAGCTGTTCGGCCCCATGCCGGCGCCCATCGCCAAGGTGCGCAACCAGTACCGCTACCAGTTGATGATCCGCGGCGGCAGCATTCTCCGCCTCGGCCAGACCCTGCGCCCCCTGGTCACTGGCGCCACCGCCTTCCGCCACGAGGACGTGGACATCCACGTCGACATCGACCCGCAGTCGCTGTTGTAATCGGCCGTTTGGTTGGGAACCCTCTTTTTGAGGAAAGGCGGTTCCCAAACCCTCCGTCAAGCCTGTTTGTGCCTTTGCGGATTCCGCAGGCCGCTCCAGTGCAGCAACCCACGACTGGAACAGCAGGGACGGCCTGCGGAATCCGCATAAAGAAAAGCGGATTTTTTGCTTTTTAGTTGTCGTTAATGATTCTTTGATGTAGAGTACTCCTATGCTTATTCAGTTTTCAGTTTCCAATTTTCGTTCTTTCCGTGAACGGCAGACACTGAATCTGGCGGCGAGCAATCACGACAAGACGCTACCGGACAACTGCATTACCACGGACGATCTGCCAGGGCTGACCGGCAAGCGCTGGGTCAAGGGTGTGGCGCTCTATGGTGCCAATGCCAGCGGAAAGACAACGGTGATTGAAGCATTAAAGGCTTTGGCTGAGCTGGTGGGAACATCGGCCAAGACGACCGATCCCAAAGAACTAATTCAGCAAATTGACCCTTTTGTGCTGTGTTCCGGTCAAGAGGAAGTACCAACCGCATTCGCGGTGGTCTTTGTGGCCGATGGCATCCGGTTTGAGTACCGCGTAGCCGCGACACGGGAACGGATTTGGCATGAGTCTTTACGTGCCTTCCCCAAGGCGAAAGAACAGCTGTGGTTCTGCCGGGATTGGAATTCCGATTCCGGGAACTATGCGTGGTCGCCCGAACGCCCCAGTGGCTTTCGACGTAACACTGATGATGAAAGACGCACATTGAGCAATGTGCTCTTTTTGTCGAAAGCCATTGCAGAAGGGCGATCCGAACTGGAGCCTGTTTTCCGGTGGTTTAAAGAGCAGTTGTTATTCCTCGACTTGAGTCCGCGAGGCCAATTAGGGGCAGAGATTACCCTTGAGCAAATTCAAAAAAAGTCGCCATTGCACGACCAGATTTTAAGGATGTTACGCCATGCCGATTTGGGGGTAACGGGAGTGCGCGCTGTTGAAAAATACCGCACACAGAAGGAACTGGATACACTTGAAAAAATCACAACCGTCCTTCCTTTTTCGCCGGAGTTGCGGGAGAAAATCCTCCATAATCGCCAGTTTGAACCAGAATTGATACATCGTGGTAGCAACGAAGCTGATCTACCGTTGCCGTGGAAAAATGAATCCGCTGGAACGCATCGCTTCTTTGGGTTGGCGGGGCCGTGGCTGGACATCTTGAGCAACGGCCATACCATCTGCATAGACGAACTGGAAGCCAGCATGCACCCGCTCATGGTGCGGGAATTGCTGCGGCTGATTTTTAGTAACACGGAGAATCCCAAAGGCGCGCAGATTATTTTTACCACGCACAATCCGCTATTGCTGGATCCAACGTTGTTGCGCCGTGACCAAATTTGGTTCACCGACAAAGACACCGAAGGCGCAGGCCATCTCTATCCCCTGACGGATTATCAGCCACGGAAGGGGGAGTCGCTGGTGCGTGGTTACCTCTCCGGCCGCTACGGCGCAGTGCCGTTTGTGCCGGATGGTTTGCTTGGCTCTTTCCCAACCAGAGAAACGGCCGCATCGTCCGAAAAGGCTGGCCGTGATGAGTGAGGCCGCTTCATACGATCCCAACTGGTGGCAAGCGCCGAAAGCGGCAAGTTTGGAACGCAAGGCGCGCGCCAAAGCGGTGGGCTCTGCGTTGGCAAAACTTGGTGACACGTTCCTGATTGTAACTGAAGGAACAGTCACCGAGCCGGTCTATTTTGATTTGCTGCTGCAAGATCTTCAATTGTCCACTGTGTGGATAAAAGTTATACCAGGGGATGCGTCACATCCGCGACATGTAATCGCAACTGCCGCACGCGAAGCTACAGCGCAAGCATACAAAGCCAGAAAAGGTCGGCTTGGCATCGATGAACCATCAATGTTTGACCATGTTTGGGCCGTGATAGACACCGACGTGGCAGTGCGGGAAGGCATCTGGAATAACGTCCAGCAATCGGCCACTGCCAAGAAGGTAAAATTGGCGCACTCGTCGCCATGCTTCGAATTCTGGCTGTTGCTTCATTTGGCATACACCACGCGTAGCGACCTGCACAATGGGGATGCTGCAAAAGCGGCTCTCAAAAAGGTTTTGGGCAGAGACTATTCAACCACCAAAGAAACGGCAAGGGAAGCCATCGGCTCCTTTTTCTCCAAGTGGCCCACGGCCGTGGAACACGCCGCAAGAGTGCGCCAACACCATCACGGCGCCGCGACTCCGTTACCCGCCAATCCGTCAACCGAAATGGATCGCCTAGTGCGCGCCCTATATGAGTCGATGCCGGAGCATTTGCGGAAACTTCGTTCCTGAGCCTGAAATCAAAATTCCTGTCAGATTAAGCATTTCATGATGTCGTCGGCATCAATGATGGCCATGCCCTCTGGCGCGTGATGGTTTCCGTGGCTTTTGGGCACAAACACTGCCCGTTTGACGATTTTCTCATGAATGCCGGGAAGCGGTGGCAACGGGCGGGTTTGCAAAGCGGCAATGGCTTTTTTGACCTGTGACGTCCCGGTGGTGCTCCATTTCGCCTCGCCGAGCAAAATACTCCGGCCATCAAGTGATTGGGCGACAATGTCCCATTCCGGCGCATTGCCCTGCCACCAACGGGACGCCACTCCCCATTCCATATCCGGGAATTGGGGAATGGCCAGCGCGGCCAGGCGGGGCACCGCCTGACGACAGAGAGCCTCCCAGTTTTGGGCATACAGCGACGGAGCGGCGTGACTCCACAGTTTCCGGCGTGCCGGTTGGGGCATCTGGAGCAGAGCGCCGCGGTTGGGGGCGATGACCGTAAACCAGAGACGGCACAAGGGATCCTGTATGGCATACAAGGAACGTTTGGAGTTTTTTTCGGTTTCGCCAAAGGGGATATCCTTGGCGATGAGCCCCATTTCCAGCAGCCGTTTTAGCGGATGCCCCAAAGCGGTGGCGGGTTGGCCGATTTTTCCTGCAATTTCGGAGAGCCGGTGCGCCCCCAAGCCAATGGCTTCCAAGATCGGCTGAACCGCAATGGCCGGGGGCGACTCTTCGCGCAATAAACGCTGGGGTTCGGTATGGAGCGGTCCCTGCGGGTCGATCACGAGACGGTCGGCCAGGTCATCGGCCTGGCTCAGACCGCTGGCCGCCCCGAGTTCCCAGTAGTACGGGATACCGCCTAAAAGGGCATGAAGCTTGCAGGCTTCCACTGCGTCAACCGTGGGAAACGCCTTGAGCAACCAAGCTGCCGGCAGCTCTCTGAGGGTAAAGCTTTCGGCCGCGCGGCCTAATAATGGCGCGTTGGCGTCGAGCACCAGTCCCTGCATCATGCGCTGGCTTGAACCGCACACCGCGGTCACCAGCCCGGCCTGGCGCGCGTCGGTGTCGATCCAGCGCTGCAAAATGCTGCCGATGGGGGGATACGCCGCGGCCAGATAGGGTAACTCGTCAAAGACCAACGGACCGCGCCAGCCAGCGCGTTGCGCCGCCTCGGCGAGGCGGCGAAGAACGATGATCCAGTCGGGATAGTCAACCTCGTCAAACCCGGGAAATTTACGGCTGCACGCATGGGCAAAGTAACGGATCTGCATGGTGGCGGTTGACTGATCGGCGACAAAGTGGATGCCGTCGTGCGCCGCCACCCATTCCGCCAGCAACCGTGATTTGCCGATCCGGCGCCGGCCCCACAGCACCGCCAAACCGCCTTCCGGCCGCCGGCACAGGGCGTTGAGCCGTGCCAATTCAGGTTCACGGTCTAACAGGCGCATCGCGGCTCCCTCCACCGCCAACCACCGCTGGGGTCTGGCTGGCATTAAATATAAATCATAACATTATGTTTAATTCTATAATTATAGCGCCCCAGCCCCCAAAAACAAGCCGGAAACGTTCGGGAACAGGAAAATGGGGATGAGCACCATTCAATCAGTTTAACTCAGGCCCGCGCCAGCAGGTGCTCGCGCACCTCGTTCAGGGCGGGGAGCGCGTTCCTCTCCACCAGCCGGATGCTGAGCCGTTCCAATGGCTGTTCCAGCAACGCCGCGAGCTTCGGGTCGGCAACGGCGAGGGCCGCGGGGCGGCAGCCGGCCTTTTGGATGCCCTGCAGGATGCGGCCGGGGAGGGTCGCCCAAAGATCGTCCAGGGAGGTTTCGACCTGCATGACGTCCATGCCGACCACCATGCCAGATTCCGGCTCCACCAGCAGGAGCAGGTACGGCCGTGCCGGGCGCTCGCCGTGCTCGCTGATGCCGGAGAGGGTGCCGAAGAATGCCGTCTCAAGGGTCATTTTTCGCTGCGGCAACTCCGCCGTGGCCCGCACGATTGCATCGGAAAGATCGAGGGACAGTCTACGAATGGGGATGGGAAGACGCTGAAGCTCCTCCGTCCATTTGCCCGATTGGTTTTGGAAGCGGACGAGGAATTCGTCTGCGCGTTGCTGGCCGCACAGCAGATCATGGTTCAGTTTCTGACGCGGCGCGATTTCCAGTACCTGCTCCAGTGCCACGGCGAGTGCGGACGCCTCCTCTGGCGTCAGGAACCACTTGTGGAACCCCGGGTGGATGCAACGGAACAGCGGCGCTTCGGCACCGCGCGGGATGGAGATCCCAAGCGCTTCCAGAACGGCTTTGTCCTCTTTCGTTAGTTCACGCAGGCTCGCGAATGAAAGATGGATTTGCGGGATGGAAAGAAGGGCGTCCGCTCGTTCCATCTGGTCGAGATCCTGGAATTTGTGGGATTGCGTTTGGATAAAATCCACCAGCGCCTTTTCACCTTGGTAAATGGCTACCGCGCGATAGGTGCCGGCCATTCCCATCACGCTGGCGAAATCGAGCTGTCCGGAATCTGGCTGCCGGACACCGAAAGTCTCCCCTTCCTCCATCCAGTCCCACGGTGCCATCTCCTGCACGCGGGCCGCCAGTGCGTACAACCGGCGCCAAAGTTCCACGGGGACGAGGGGCGCGGGAACGGCGGCTTTTTTTCCTGAACGTGGTTTCTTGGGGCTGACCATGGAGAAGCCTTTGATGGATGCGGACTGTTTTTGTGCGTGGCGCAAAGAGCACAGGTAAAGACAAACAAAGATTATTGCAGTATTTCAATAATGCCACTATAAGCCCAGTAAACACAATTTCCCCGCCCCTCATGACCGTCCTCTCCATGGTGAGGCGGCTCCTGACGCCAAGCCGGGCGGTCTTCAAAACGGAGTCGTGCAGGAAGCGTCGTCAGAATCATTGGCATCGCCGAACCGTTTGGCGTCATAGTAGTAGTCGGGAGTAAGGCCCATTTTCTCGAGCAAAAGGAAAGAGGTCGGATCGTTCGCCGCGAGAGTTTGCCAGCGACGGAGCTTTCGCATCGGGGGTGTTGCGAGGGCACGAACCGATTGGGCCAATTGGGCAACCGCCGGCTCCAGTGAAGCCGTCAGGAGAATCAGGCGTGTGTTGATTAACTCGTCTGGATCGTGCGGCGTCGTCCGTTGGGCAAGAATCATGGTTTTCAAGTGCTCGGCCGCCTCGCCCAAGTTCGTCTCATAAAGATCCTGTGCGGAGTCGTCGTCGAATTTGATTCCAAATTCATTCTCTAAAACGGCAAGTTCATCGCTGCCGAACACAATTTCAATCGTCGGGTCTTTCCACATGCGGCACATCTGTGATTTCAGATCCACGCGACGCTCGCCGGAAAGCTCACGGTATATCCGGAGCAGTCTTTCTTGGACGTTCCCGATGGTCGTTTTTAATGTCATTGTACAGACTTCCGTGGACAGATGTGTGCCGGCTAGAGACGTACAATAATGCGGTCTGCGCCCTTTCCAGCGGCGCCAGCATCGTTCTTCCACCAACACCCTTGTATACCCCCGTGGAATGCCTCTCGCTTGCCAAACGTCCGCTTCATGTTATAGTGCTGTGTAAACGATTCATTGTAACGCTAACTCAAGCGGGGTTACGGCAGTGGGCAGGAGCGAAAAAGTCACCTTGGATGATGTCGCCCGGCGGGCGAACGTCTCGATCGGCACCGCCTCCCGGGTGCTGAACGGCCACCCGCGGGTTTCGACCCAGTCCCGCGGCGCCGTGCAGGAGGCGATCCTGGAGCTGGGCTATCGCCCGGACTCGGTGGCGCGCTCGCTCCGGCGCAACCAGCCGTCCGCCCGCGAAGGAATTTGGTCGGGCAACATCGGCTTTGTGCTGCCGAACACCGAATACAGCATGCTGGAGTTGCCGCTGGTCATCAGTCTGGTCAATGCCATTCAGACCGCGCTGTCGGAAAACGGGTATCACCTGCTGATTTCCAACACCATGGACTTGGAGAGCATCCCGAAGTTGTTGCTGGACCGGAAAGTGGAAGGGGTCATTCTGTTTGGCGCGATCACCCCGGCTTTTGGCGCCCAAATCCGGGCCTTGACCTCCGCGGTGGTGATCGGGTCCTGTCCGGGGGGGCCGGCGTTGTCAACCGTGAACGTGGACAACCGGCAGGCGGTGTTTCAGGCCATGGAAAAACTGCACGCTCTGGGGCACCGCAAGATCGGTTTTGTCAACCGGGAGCCGACCCATGCGGACTTCGCGGAACGGCTGGCGGCCTACCGCGAGGCCCGGCAACAGTTGGGGTTGGGCACGGACGCCCGATTCGAGGCGGTGCGCGATTTGGTGGGGGACGAACGGCGGGTGCGGCGGGCGGAAACCAAGCCGCCGGTTTTGGACGAACTGTTGGAACCGCTGTTTTGTGGCCCGGACGCACCCACGGCGGTGCTGGCCGCCAATGACTGGCAGGCCATTGGGGTTTATCGGTATTTTGAAAAACGCGGTTGGCGCGCCGGGCGGGAGGTTTCGGTCATCGGCTTCGACAATGACATCCGCATCTGCGAATCGCTGTCCCCCTCGCTGACCTCCCTGCAATATCCGTCCATGGCCATGGGGCGAAGCGCCGTCAAACTCCTGCTGGAATTGCTGAAGGCCAAAGGTGATGCGTCGTCGCATTCCGTGCTTTGCACGTCCCCGCTGGTGGAACGTGAGTCCTGTTCCGTGGTTGCCAATACCATGTCCCCCAACCCAAGGAGAACCCGAGCATGAAAACAAACACGATCCGCAACACGACCCCGGGCCGGAAGATCAGCGTTGGTCTAGCCTGGGCCGGTCTCGCCCTGCTGGCGACCACTGCGGCGGCCTCGGCCGCCATGACCACCCTGTGGACAGAGAATTTTAACAGCAATCCGGTGACGCCGGCCGGCGCGTGGACACAGTCCAATGCGTCGGGCAAGAACGCATTCGCCTGGTCCTCGGCCAACAGCAATTTGGCTTGGCAAAATGAGTATGATACCTCTTCCAATTTTTCGCGCGCCGCCGGAGTGACTCTTACCGATGCCACCGGTTTTAGTTACTCCCTGAAATTGGCGGATTCTTCGCAATACATTGGATGGTCATGGTATGGGGAGATGGATGCCGGACTGAGCAAAGCCGGCGGTTCTGACAGCGTGCGGGTCAGGATCGTGGGGACTGACTATTATCCGTGGGCAGGAACGAATTATCCCGGCGCGTATCTCTTTACGCCCCAAGTCATCACCTCCGCCGCTTTAACCTTGAACGGCGCCGGGCTGAAAATTGGCGACATCAGCCATACCTACAGTTTGGATGTGACCTATCAGGCCGCCATCCGCAATTTGTATTTTACTCTGACCGACGTGACTACCGCAACCACCATCGGCACCTCCACCGTGACGCTGGGCGCCGGCGATCACTTTTCCTTGGACACCTTTGCCTTGGCCAATGTCTATAGCGGCGGCGGCAACATGTACATGAAGGCGGACGACATCACCCTGGCGGTGCCGGAACCCGCCGCGCTGTCGCTGCTCGGCCTGGGCCTGCTGGCCCTGGGCGGCCGCCGCCGGCGCTGAACGCTCCACCTGAAAAAAGGCGTGGACCCGGTGGACTGGGTGGACCTGGTGGACGGCGCCCAAACGTCCACAGGGTCCACAGGGTCCACCAAGTCCACAGAGTCTGCCCTATCTCCGTTGTAGCACATCCCCAACCGCACGGTTTTTTTACTCATGAAACGTGCTTTTACTCTTATTGAGCTGTTGGTGGTGATCGCCATCATTTCCATTTTGGCGAGCATGCTGTTGCCGGCGCTCAGCGGGGCCAAGGACCGGGCCAGACTGGCGGTCTGCGGCTCCAACCTGCGCCAGCTCGGCCTGGCGCTGCATTCCTATGCCGGCGACTACAACAGCTGGTTCCCGCTGCAATACCCGATCGGCACCTGGGACGGCCTGCTGGATCCAAACACCGTCTGTTCCGCGACCCTGACCGGGCCCCTGGTCAATCCTGGCAAAACCTGGGATGATCGTTTCGGACCAGGAACTTATATCAGCCATACGATGTTCTATTGCCCGGCCAACAAAGACTTTTGCCCGGAAAACAACTGGTGGGGCTGGTGGCATCCGAGCGACGACGCCATTGGCAAGATTTCTTATCTTTCCTATGGTTATTTCGCCTATCCGCCGTCCGATAATTACTTCCGCAACGGCGGATTCTCCCTCAAGCGCAATACCGCCGACCGCTTGACAGAGGGGGTGTTGTTCATGGATTTGCAGAACCAAAACTCGGCGAACCACCGCACCAGTGCCAATGCCGTGATGGGCGACGGTCATGTGACCAACTTCCCCAGCGCCAACCGCCAGCTGTTTTACCAGGTCAACGGCAATCAATATTTTCGTTGAGGTGGCCGCGGCTTTCGGGGTAACAAAGCGATTGCATCGCGCTCTTTGAACTGCCACGTTTCGATTGGGCGGGCTACAAGCCCTTTGCCACACTCACGATAATCCAGGTTAGGGAGGTGCTTTCAAATGTCGGATTTTTAACAGAAGGAAGCAAAGGTCGCGAAGGTTTGAATTGTGTGTGTAAGTACGTTCTTTGCGGTCTTCGCGATCTTCTGTTCAAACGTGTTTTGACTGAATCAAGAGGGTTTCAGTTCCTCAAGTCGGGCATTAAAAAGCGGCAAAGGAATTGCCGCACTCCAAAAACGGTGCCACCTTGATGGGGACTTTTGAAAACGGCTCTAGGGTTCGGAGTTCCGCCTTCAGGCGGTACCTTGCGAACAGCCCCCACTGAAGTGGGAACTCCAAGCCTGGGCTGGACAAGTTTGGACTCGCGCTGAATCGTCACGAAAGGCGAATGAAATTCCTCATGCGCATTTTTTTTGCAAGTTTGGCTGGGCTGGTGCTGGCGGCGGCCGCGATTGCCGCGCCGGTGGCGCCCGGCTGGCAACCGTTGCCGGATTTTACCGTGGCGCCGTTTTCCGGTTGGAGCTACGCCAACGGCCCGGCCCGCATCACCGAAACGACCGTTTCCCAGGATCAGCCGTCAGTAGCGGGCCGCGCCAGCCTGAAACTCGGCTGGGAATTTGAGCCTACGGCCACTACGGACAGCTTTGCCGCCATCGGCCACCGCTTCAAATGTTGGGGAACGCCGTCCGCCTACCGGATGCGGATTTACGCGGAAAAGCCGGGGATCACGCTGTCCTTCCGCTACACCGACGCTAGCGGCCAGACGTTTCAGTGGACGCTGGGCAAGGTGGACTGGACCGGGTGGAAAACCGTGGAGATCCCCATCGCCGCCACCGAAAGCCACTGGGGTGGGGATAATGATGGCGTACTGCATCCGCCGGCCTACTTGCAGGATGTGACCCTGGGCTGGAGTGCCGGGGCGGCCCGTTCGGGGACGTTGGAACTGGCGGACCTGGAAGTGGCGGCGACGCTTTCCCCCTGGGGTGACGCGGAACTTCGTTATACCGGCGGCGGCCTGGTGGCCACCACCGGCAGCGAACGCGTGACGTTCGCGCTGACTGGGTACCGCAATCCGCCCACCCCAGGCTATCAGCTCCATTTGGAAGTTGCGGACGCCGCGGGCAAGGCCGTGGCAACGGCAACGCGGGCGGTGGCGATGCCGCAGTCCGGGACCGGGGAGATGCACGCGACCTTCCCGGTCCGCTTCCCGCCGGGCCGGAGCTTTGTCGCCCGCGCCCGGTTGACGGCGCCGGACGGCGCCATGGTGACGGCGGCACGGGCGGAACTGGCCGGGGTGCCGGACCGGACGGCCGGCGCGCTGGAACCGGAAAGCGTTTTCGGGCTGTGCCACAAGAGCTTGGACACCGCCATGCTGACGCCGGCCGGCATCAAGTGGATCCGCGTGGATCTGGATTACCGGCCCGACCTGACCTTTGAAGAAAATGTCAAAGGCTTGGATGCCATTATGGCCAATGCGGCGCGGGACCGGATCATGGTCCTGGGCATCTTCAATCCGCGCCGTTTCCAATATGTCTATCAGCCGGGCGGCGTCCGGCAGGACCACGCCTCGGCGGGCAGCGCGGCTCACAGCGGTTATGCGTCGTTGGCGGCCGGGGAAAAAATACCGCGATTGATGGACTGGGGAAACTGGGTTTACCGGGTGGTGTCGCGCTATCGCGGCCGCATCCGGTGCTGGGAAGTCAGCAACGAACCGGACTTGGCGCCGGTGCCGCCCCCGCACTATGCGGCGCTGGTCAAGGCGGCGTACGTGATGGCCAAACAGGCGGATCCGGCCTGTTTTGTCGGCGCCTTTTCCACGGCGGGCATCAACCTGCCGTTCATCACCGGCGGACTCCGCAACGGGGTGGGCGGCTATTGCGATTTCGTCACCGTGCATCCCTACCAGTGGTGTCACGCCTACAACCCGGAACTGATGCTGTCGCAGCTCGCCTCGCTGGAAAAGGTGCTGGCGGACAACGGCGCCGCCGGGCGGCCGGTATGGATGACCGAGTTCGGCTGGCCGTCGCAGCCGGTGGGCGGCGTCAGCGAATCGCGGCAGGCCGAATTACTGGCCCAGCTTTACCTGACCTGCGCGGCGGTGGAGAAGTACAAGATGTTTTGGTACTGTTCCGGTGATTATCCGGCGGCGCCGACCGACCAGGAGGGCTATTTCGGCCTGTTCCGGGGCGACGGCCGGCCCAAACCGGCGTTTTATGCGTACTTGACCGTGGCCAAGACCTTGGACGGGGCGCGCGGGCTGGGGCGCGCCGCCGCGGTCCCGCCGGGCTGCGCGGCCTGGCGCTACCGGTTGCGCGACGGCCGGGCCGCTCTGGCGCTGTGGAGCGCCGACGACCGGGCACGGGAAATTGAACTGCCCCTGCCTGATTTGGCGGCCGGTTCCGGTGTGGAATTGGTGGCGATCGACGGCACGCGGACGTTTCGGTCCGTTGCAGGCGGCCAGTTGCGACTTACCGTGGGCGGTGCCCCGGTGGTGGTGCTGTTTCAGGCCCGCCGGGCGGAAGCGCCGATACCCCGGCCGGTGGATGTGCTTCCGCCCGCCCGGTCGCCGCGGCCACTGTTCCTGGCGGTGCCGCGCCTGGGGCCGGCATTTCCGGGACAACCGTTCCAGATCCCGTTTTCCGTGGTCAATGGCGGCGACCGGCCGGTCACGGTCACGCCGCGACTGACCATGCCCGCCGGCTGGACGTTGACGGCGGCGCCCGGGCCGCTTGCTTGTGCGTCCCGTGACGAGATGGATGGCGCGTTCACCGTGTCTTTGGCGGCTGGCGCGCTTCCCGGCCCGGTGACGTTACGGTTGCAAGCCAGCGGTTGCGACGACGCTCCCGTGGAGTGTGAAGTCGCCTTGCCGTTTACGTTAGCGGTGGCGCCGCTGATGGCACCCTTGCGCAACGGTGTTTTTACGCTGAACGCGCGGCTCACCAATGGCGGCGTGGCGCCGCTCCGGGGCTCGGTGGCGATGAGCGTGCCTGATGCCCAGGTGACGCCGGCCGGGGCGGTGGCGGTGAATTTGGCTCCGGGGCGTTCGCTGGATTTGGCTTACACCGTGAAGCTGGGGACGGTACCGGAAAGCCTGTCTGCGCGCTTCAGCGGCAGCGTCAACGGCCTGCCGTTCACCCTGGACCGCGCGGTGTCATCTGCTTGCATTCCCCGGCGCACCCGGCCGGTGACCGTGGATGGCTCCTTGGACGACTGGCCCCGGAGCCCGGCCTTCCAACTGGGCGAGCCAGGACAGGTTCGGCCTGATGTCTCCTGGTGGCATGGGCCGGCGGATCTGTCCGGCCGCCTGTGGTTCCAATGGGATGCGGAGGTGTTGTATATCGCCGCCGACGTCAGCGACAACGTGCATTTCCAGCCGGCCACCGGCGGCGCCACCTGGATGGGCGACGGATTCCAGTTCACCTTTGGCGGAACGCAGGCGCCGCTCTACGAGATTCTGATTGCCAAGACCGCCCGCGGTCCCGAGGTTTACCAGCTGGTTGCTCCCGGCGGCGGGGTCGGCCCGGTACCCGGCGCCCATATCGCCATAAAAGAATTGGCCGGCCGCCTGGTTTATGAAGTGGCCATTCCCTGGACGGCGCTGGCGCCGTTGCGCGGCGAAGCGGGCGCGCGGCTCCCGATGAATTTCATTCTCAATGACAACGACGGCGCCGGCCGTCTCGGCTACCTGGAATGCCGGCCCGGGATTGGCAATGGCAAATTTATGGGGCAGAGTTTGACGTGGCTTTTGGCGCCGGCACCGCCGGCGCCCTAGCCTGGATTATTCATGAGAACGGACCGGGGGGTGTGGTCGTTGAGCGCTTGTCGCGCGGCGGAGACGTCCCGCCGGGCTGCAAACCCTGAACTGCAGGGGTCTTCAAGGCATCTTCAAGGGACAGGCACATCTTCAAGGGACAGGTGAATTATGGGGCCTTATCTCTTTGAACAAGGGTAATCATCGCATGAAGCAAAAAGAAGACACGTTGTTTAAAAACCGGTTTGCGCCGGAAGCGATGGATGCCGGATACGTTGATTGCTATTCCCATCTGGTCGTGACTTTTCTTCGCAATACCGTTGGGATTGATGCGTTGTGCACCCGCGGTTTGAACAATATCCGCGGCCAGGCCACGGCGCCATCGCTGCAGATCAAAATCAAAGCCACTGACTGGCCGTCCGCGCAGCCGTTAACCGCATCCGGTGTTGAGCACTATCCGTGGGGGGTAACCCAGTCCGGCGAAATCCGCTGGGGCAACTGCGCGATTACCGGAAAACTCCGGATCACCTGTCCGCGGCACAATCTCTATCTGCTGGAATTGGCGTTGGCCGGCGACGGGTACGATGGCGATCTCGAGTTGGCGTTCGACGGCCGCTGGTTTGCCGATTATGCCGTAAGGAAAATCGAAAATCAGCAGGACGCGGTGGCCTTTGCCGTTGGTGCCCGCGACGCCAAGAATGACCGGTTTTTCTCATCGGGCGAAGACTGGTGCGCCTGCTGGCGGCTTTCCGCGCCCGGCCGTCCGCTGGCCTGCCAGCCGTTGTCGGCGGGTTACCGGCTTCAGGCCGGCGGCTGCAGCTTAAAACAGCCGCAGAGCGTATTGTTTCTGCTGGACATGGAAAACCGGCCGCCGAAGCAGGCGATGGCATGGGGGGAACTGCCGGCGGCATCAGAGTTCAATGCCGTCTGGGGGGAAGCCCAAAATCGTTTTTGCGCCCGGATCGCGCCGTTGCCCGGCCGTGAACGTCCCTCCTACAGCCGCGAAGTGCGGGCGGCGGCGATCTTGGACCGGACCGGATACTTGGGCGTCCACGGACGTTGGGGCCAATCCATCGCCAGTTTTTGCATGGCCACCGACTGGGCGTCCACGGCATTTTTCTGGGATTCGATTTTTGGCGCCATCGGGCTCGGCGAATTTTCGCCGCGCCAGGCGGAGGATGCGTTGCGGGTGCTGTATGCGTTTCAGCGTCCGGACGGTTGCGTCCCCACGCACAGTTATGAGTACGAGGTGGGCTCGACGTTTTATCCGCAGGCACCGTTGGAGGGATGGGGCATCCTGCACCTGTACCGCCGCTGGGAAAATCTCGGTTTTGTCCGCGAAATCCTGCCACGGGTACGGGGCGTGTTTGACTGGTATCTCCAGACCCAGGACCATGACCGCGACGGTCTGATCGAAGTCCGTTTTACCGGACAAAGCGCCGACAACTCGCCGCAATATGATCGTTACATGGCCCATCTTTCCTGCACCGGATTTTCCGGGTGCTGCTTCCTGCCGCCGGTGGCGTCAGTGGCCTATAACAGCTACATCTACATGGAGGCCCGCTGTCTGTCCAAGCTCTACCGTCTGGTTGGCGATGACGTGAATGCCGCCGCCGTCATGGCCGCCGTGGACGCGATTCCGCAACGCCTGCTGGACGTTTGCTGGGACCGCGAAACGGGTTATTTCCACGATTATGATCACCAGTGCCAAGCCTTCAATCGCGTCCGTGTGCTGACCTCCTTGCTGCCGGTTTGGGCCGGCATGCCGCTGCCCGACGAGGTCAAGCAAACCTTGCTTAAGGACAATGCCCTCAACCCGCAACGGTTCTTTGGTCCGCAGCCGTTTCCGTATGTGGCCTATGACGATCCGCAGTATGACCCCTGCGGCTACTGGCGCGGCCGGATTTGGCCGCATACGACCACCTGGATTTTGGAAATGCTGTGGGCCAACGGCTACCGGCGGCAGGCCGACGATGCCGCCGACCGGCTGCTGGCGATGATCGACCGGGGCGACAAAATTCTGGAATGTTATTTCAGCGATCCGCAACGGCCGGGCGGCGGTTCGCCCGACTATCAGTGGTCAGCCGCGGTTTACCTGTACCTGACCAACCGTCGCTACCGGGAAAATATCTTGTAAGTGAAACCACGGCGTGTGACGCCGGAAGGCCTTCAAGGGACAGGTGAAATGTGAAGGCCATGGCAGATGGAGAACGGTCAGATGACGTTTATGGCTTGGCAACCGTTGTGGGAATCGCTTGACCGCCGCCCGGTACCGGGGTGGTTTGACGAGGCAAAATTCGGGATTTTCATCCATTGGGGACTTTACTCCGTCCCGGCCTGGGCACCCCGCCGCCGGGATGCCGCCTACGCCGGCGCCGCCTATGCCGAATGGTATGGGTGGAATATGAACGAAAAGGCGGGCCAAACGGCGGCGTTTCACACCCAAACTTACGGCGCCCAGTGCCGTTATGCGGACTTCGCCCCGCACTTCCGCGCTGAATTGTTTGATCCGGCGCGTTGGGCGGAACTGTTTGCCGCCAGTGGCGCCCGTTATGTCGTCCTCACGGCCAAGCATCATGACGGGTTTTGCCTGTGGCCCAGCACCCACAGTTGGAACTGGAACAGCCAGGACATTGGGCCGCACCGCGATTTGTTCGGCGAACTGGCCGCCGCTGTCCGAGCCCAAGGGTTGCGCATGGGCGCCTATTATTCCCTTTTGGAGTGGTACCGGCCGCTCTATCAGGCGGCCCCGGAACAATACGCATTGGAACACATGATCCCGCAATTGCGGGAACTGGTCGGGCAATATCACCCCTCGCTGCTGTTCACTGACGGGGAATGGGACCATGACAGCGCGGTCTATCACAGTCCTGAATTCCTGGCCTGGCTCTTCAATGAGTCGGCGGTGAAAGATGAAATTGTGGTGAATGACCGCTGGGGAAAGGATACCCGCAGCCGGCATGGCGGATATTTCACCACGGAGTACGGCAAGGTGGACGAGCACGGTACCGAGCTGGCCGCTCACCGCAAATGGGAGGAGTGCCGGAGCATCGGCTATTCCTTCGGCTTCAACCGCAACGAGGACGCCGCGGACTACCTGGCGGCTGACCAGTTGCTGCGGCTGTTGGTGACGACCGTCAGTCGGGGCGGCAATCTATTGCTCAATATCGGCCCAGCCGCCGACGGTTCCATTCCGGTGGTCATGCAGGAGCGCCTGCTGACTCTTGGGCGCTGGCTCGGGGAAAATGGCGCGGCCATCTACGGCACCCGTCCCTGGCGGGTGCCGTCGGAAGGCGATGACCTGTTTTATACGGTTGCCGACGAACGCGTGTTTGCCATTTGTTTTGACTGTGGCGTTGGGGAATGGCGGTTGGTCCAACCCCGGCCGGGCCCGCACGCGGTGATCCGCCGCCTGGATGGTGCGCCGGTGGAGTGGGCACCCACCGGGGACGAGATTCACCTTCGGTCGGCTGCCCCACGGGGTCTTGCCAGCGGTCCGGTCGTTTTTGAACTAACCGGCTTTGCCTGATGAATCACCATTCACCCGTCCCCAAGCACTATGTCGAAGGCGAGGCGCGGGAAGTGGCGCGGGTGGTGGCCGGCATCGCCAAATCGCTGATTGCGGATAGCATGCCGCTGGCGCGCCCGGCCTGTGTCATTTTGGGCGGCGAGACCACGGTCACCGTGCGCGGTGCCGGCCGCGGCGGCCGCAACCAGGAACTGGCACTGGCGGCGGCCCTGGCGCTGGACGGCTGGGACGGGGTGACCGTGATCGCCCTGGCCACCGACGGCACCGACGGCCCCACCGATGCCGCCGGCGCCGTGGTCACTGGCGACACGGTGCGACTGGCGCGCGAACAGGGGCTGGACGCCGCGGCCTTTCTCGCGGCCAATGACGCCTACTCCTTTTTTGACCGCGCCGGCGGCCTGCTGCGCACCGGCCCCACCAACACCAACGTCAATGACCTGACCTTCATTTTGGCCGGGTAAGATTTTTAATCTCGGCGTTATTTCAAGACCGGGAGCCGCCCGGCCTCGGGCGGACCGCGATGGCGTCACCCCAGTTCCGCCCTTTTTATTGGGCCACCGTCCGCCAAACCAAATTATGTGCGTCTCCGACGATGACTGGTTCGTCCGCCCGAGGACGGGCGGCTCCCGGTTATGAAAAAACCACGTTACTTTTGAAAACGGCGCTACAGCTAAAAATGCTTCAGCCCAACAAAGCATACCCCCGATGCCGGGTGCGATAGGCCGTCGGGGTGCAGCCAGCGAGCCGCTTGAACGTATCGTAGAAATAATGCGGGTCTGGATGCCCCAGAGTGACGGCGATCTCTTTGGTCGGGGCATTAGAATAGAGCAGCAACTCTCCGGCCCGTTTCAGGTAGAGCCGGGTCAGGTACTCCTTCAGGGTCATGCCGGTGCGGCGGCGGAAACTTTTGGACAGGGCCGACGGCGTCATCCGCATGGTTGCGGCAAGCTCTTCAACCCGCAACTGCGCCGGGGGCGTTTTTCCCGCCGCCTCAAAGATCGGCAGGAAGTGGCGGGAGAGCAAATGGCGTTCCTGCAACTGCGGCAGTTCGGCGGCGGCGAAACGTCCCAGCACGGCCGTGACCGCGGACTGGATTTCCAGGGCGCCGCCATTCCGGTACGCCCTGCTCAGAAGCGTGCTCATTTCCGGATAGTCGAGCGTGCGCACACCTTGGCCGCCGGTAAAAATCGAGCGCAAGGTGTGGTCAGTCGCACACACATGGATATAAAGCAGTTCCGACCCTTGGTCGTAGGTGGTCTGAAACGGATGTTCGTCGCCCAACAAGTAGAGTGTTCCGGGCACAAACTCGGTTTGCCGTCCGTCCATGACGATCCGCCCGCCTGCTTTGAAAAACAGAAACAGCCGGCAGAATGGCGGCGCCGGATGGATAAACTGACGCGCCGCATGGTGGATAACGTATTGGCAGCGCAAAATATCGAAGGTGAACGCTGACACGTCGCCGTTCCGCGACAGGTTGAGCTGGATGCGGCCCAGGGGGGAGCGGAAATCCTGAACCTCCAGTTCGCGCGGGATTGTATTGGGCGGCTGTGTCATGAAATCATACCTGTTTGACGTAAAATAAGTCTTTTATTGTCTATGGCGGTTGATATAATAGTTCAGGTAAGATTAAAAACATACCTCCAGGCAAGGAAAAATCATGAATTACTCACCCGCGGGAATGTATATCTGGGACGCCTGGTACATGCCGGTCCCCGGCGGCCTGCACATGTACCACCTCCAGCGCACCCGCCATCCTGGGGACGCCGCCGCCGACCGGGTTCAGGATCAGCTCGGGCATGCGTTCACGACGGATCTGATCGACTGGCGGGAACTCGCCCCCGTTCTCGGCCCCAATCCCGCCGATCCCGATGATGACCGCCAGCCCTGGACCGGCTCGGCCGTCCATCATCAGGGGAAAAGCTATCTTTATTACACCATGCGCGGCTCGCGCACCGACTGCCGTGAGCAGCACATCGGCCTGGCCATGGGCGACGACGGAAACGCCTTTGTCCGTTACGCCGGCAATCCGGTCATCACTCCCGATCCCCGCTGGTATGCGACGCCGGCGGCGCCCACGCACGGCACCGTTGATTGTCGCGATCTGATTGTGATCAAGGATCCAGCCGGCCCCGGCTGGTACGGTTATTTTGCCACGCGCCGGCCGGCGGCGACCCTTCCGGAAACCACCGTAATCGGCTGCGCCTATTCCGATGACCTGCTACAGTGGCGGCAACTGCCGCCGGCGTTCACCTCCGCGAAATACGCCTGCGTTGAAGTCCCGGATGTGTTTTTCATGGACGGACGCTGGTACATGACCTGCCTGACCGGCAACATCTACGGCAACCGCCGGATTTTCACCGATCCGAACCTCTGCTTCGGCACGATCTACCTGGTGGCGGAACATCCGGCGGGGCCATTCTACGAACTGGCGGACAACGTCCTGCTGGGAGCCAAGGCCTCGGCGCCGTTGTCAGTGCGGTCGTTCCTGTGGGAAGGCGAACGCCATATTCTCTATACCGATCGCGAACGGGGCAAGCGCTCCGACGGCGAAGCGGTTGGTTTTGGCACCGTCACCACACCGAAGGTGCTAAAAACCAGCGGCGACGCCCTGGGGGTGGCCTACAGCGACCGCATTGAAAAGAAAGCCGGGAAGGACATTGTCTTCGACTGGGAGACGGTTAAGAAGAAATGGGCGGAGGCGTGGGGACAGCTTTGGCCGTTGCAGTCCGGCCAGTTGTCGCTTGGCGATGCGATCCGCATCACCAATCCCACCTGCTGGAGCGTGCTGCCGCTGGCGCAGCCGTTGCCGAGTTTTATCTTGGAAGCGGAAGTGACGCTGGAGGATTGTTCGGCCGCCGGCTTCTGCGTTCGCCAGGCGGACCGCGGGAGCGGGGACTTGCTGATGCTGGACGCCCGGGAACAAGCTGTCCACTTCGAGGCGCATCCCTGGTGCGATTTCATTGAGAAGCGACAAGCGGCCATCACGCAGCACCGGCCGTACCGGCTGCGGGTGGTCAACCGCCTGGAACACCTCGAAGTCTATGTCGACGACATCCTGAAACTGGCATTCAGCCGTTACCGCGGCATTGGCGGCGACTTGGGCTTGTTTGTCGAAAGCGGCAGCGCCGTGTTCCGCAACCTGCGCCTGCGGGAACTGAACGTCGTCGCGCCGCAATAAGGATCGGGGGTACGATGCCCCTTCCCGGAAAAGGCTTCGTTGGGCCTGGAAGCACCGCATAATCGGCAATAATATCCCATCGTTAATCATCCATCCCAAAGGACCCTTGGGACCATTAAGACTCTTGGGACCATTAGGACGCCGGCGGAAACCACCGCCAGTCCCAAGTGTCCCAATGGTCCCAAGAGTCCTAATGGTCCTACAAAACCACTTTCCCGGGGGCGGTCGATTCCAACGATACATTACGCGGCATTAACGAGGGACTCGCCATGCCGCTTCAGCATCTTTACGACTTGGTCGACCAGAAACCGCTGCCCAGCTCCATCTGCCCGCTGTTCTGGCAGCGCGGGGAACCGGAGGCCGTCTTGCGCGACGAGATGGCGCGGATGCATGGCGCCGGCATCGGCGCGGTCATTTTGGAATCCCGGCCGCACCCCGACTTCCTCGGCCCCAACTGGTGGCGCGACCTCGACATCATCCTGGACGAGGCGCGCCAACGCGGCATGAAGGTCTGGGTGTTCGACGACAAATACTTCCCCAGCGGTTTCGCGGCCAAGCGAGTCGCCGCCGAACATCCCGAACTCACCAAAATCTTCCTGGCGGAACGGCACCTTGACGCCGCCGGCCCCCTGCCCGGCGCCTCCTTCCTGGTCAGGCACTGGCTGGAAAAGGATGAAACCGTGGTGCGCGTCCTGGCCGCCCGCCGGACCGGTCACACAACGATTATCGCCACCTCGCTGCTCGACCTTACCGACCGCCTGCACGACGGCATTCTCTACTGGGACCTGCCCGAGGGCGCCTGGCGCCTGTTCATTCTGGTCCGCACCCGCCACGGCGCCGAGGGCGGCATGAACGAGCAGATCAACCCCCTGGACCCGGCCGCGGCCCGCGCCTATCTCGACACTGTGCATGAGCCGCACTACGCTCGCTACGCCGCCGAGTTCGGCCGCACCTTTGCCGGCTTCTTCACCGACGAGCCGCGCTTCGGCAACTTCCCCAGCTACGAGGCACGCCTTGGCGAGACCCCCATGGTCCTGCCATGGTGCGACGACCTGCTGGCGGAGCTTGGCGCCACTTGGGGCAAGGAGGAGTTCGCAACGTTGCTGCCGCTGCTGTGGTACGATGGCGGCGATGCGGAATTGCAGGCCCGCCTGCGCTTCACTTACATGGACGTGGTGACCCGCCGTTTCGGCCGCGATTACCTGAGCCAGATCGGCGACTGGTGCCGCGCCCGCGGCGTCCGCAATATCGGGCATGTGATCGAGGACAACGGCGCCCACGCCCGTCTCGGCTACGGCGCCGGCCATTTTTTCCGCTCCATGCGCGGTTTCGACGCCTCCGGACTCGACATCGTGCACCAGATACTGCCGGAATTCACCGGCGGCTGGCACAACTCCCCCTTCTCCGAACTCAATGCGGAATTCTTCTACTGGGGGCTGGCCAAGATGGCCGCCTCCCTCGGCCATCTGGATCCGGCCAAACACGGCACCACCGTCTGCGAGCTTTACGGCGCCTACGGCTGGCAGGAAGGGCTGCGCCTGATGAAATGGCTCACCGACCATGTCTGCGTCCGCGGCGTGAATTTGATCATCCCACACGCCTTCTCGCTCGAATTCCCGGATGCTGACAACCCGCCGCACTTCTATGCCTGCGGCCACAACCCGCAGTGGCGCCATTTCCACCTGCTGATGGCCTATGCCAACCGGCTCTGCCACCTGCTGAGCGGCGGCCGGCATGTCGCGTCCGTGGCGGTGCTCTACCACGCCGAGGCGGAATGGCTGGGACGCTACGAGCCGTTTGAGACTGCGGTAAAGCCGCTGGCCCAGGCGCAGATCGACTGTGACGTGGTGGCCATCGACGACCTGCTCTCCGCCGCCGCCCAAGTCGTCAATCATCGCCTCGTCATCAACGGCGAGAGCTTCGGCGCCCTGGTGCTGCCCTATGCCGAACGGCTGCCCGAGCCGTTCCTGGCCCGCCTGGCCGCCGTCGCCGATGCCGGCCTGCCCCTGCTCTTCCTGCAACCGTCCACCGCCGCCACGGCCGCCGGCGCCACCCTGACGGACACCGTGCGCCGCCACTGCACCGCCGCCGGCCGCGACTGCCTACGGGAGCTCCCTTTGGCCGGCCTGGTGGAGCATCTGCGGCAA
The DNA here is from genome assembly GCA_903896595.1 of uncultured Lentisphaerota bacterium. GTDB lineage: Bacteria > Verrucomicrobiota > Lentisphaeria > Oligosphaerales > CAITYL01 > CAITYL01. The sequence goes on along the minus strand of CAITYL010000021.1, from coordinate 27,430 downwards.
GCCGTTCCCTTGGACGTGACGGTCGCTGAGCGGAGCGAAACCCTGCGCGTCTACCACTACGTCCAGGACACCGCGCACCTCTATTTCCTGGTCAACGAAGACCCGCGGCAGGCCGTCACCGCCCGCCTCGCCTTCCCCGGCGCCCCGGCAAACATGCCACCCGTGCTCTATGACGCGCTGGCGGACCGCTGGACGGCTCCCGACCAGACGGCAGACGGCCAACTCAAGCTGCGCCTGGAACCGTACGAGTCACGCTTTGTGGTCTTTGATCCCAACTTCCCGGCGGCGCGTGCCCGGCTACAACGCCCTGCCCCCTTGACCGGAACGGCACTGCCGCTGACGGGCAGCTGGCGCGCCGCCACGGCCACCGCGGAACAGTACCCCGAGTTCACCCCCGAACCGCGCCTCCGCGGCCCCGGCAACTGGGCCGTGCCCGGCCTGCTGCCCGCCCTCTCCGGCACCGTGCGCTACGACCTGGAGTTTACGCTGGACGCCCCGTTCGGCGCCGGCCCGGCCGTCCTTGACCTGGGCGAGGTCTACGAACTGGCGGAAGCCTGGTTCGACGGCCAGCCCTGCGGCGTCCGCATCGCGCCGCCGTACCACTTTGAGCTGCCGGGCCCGGTGGCCGCCGGGGCGCACACCCTGCGCATCGACGTCACCAACACCCTGGCCAAGCAGTGTTCCCACCCGGTCAATGATCGTTTCCGCGCCCAGGACCCCGCCGGCCTGCTCGGCCCCGTGCGGCTGCTGGGGTGAAACATCACCGGTTACCTGTCCCCGTCCGTGTGCGCCAATAGCCGGGGCGGCGCTTGAAGTGGATGACGGCCACGACCGCGATTTCGTCCGGGCGCTCGCGAAACACGATGCCGAGCGGGAAACGTTCCACCCGAACTTGGCGGCAACCTTCGACGGATGACGGCGAGGCGCCGGGGAAGAGGCGCATCCGGTAAACGGCAGCAAAGGCAGCATCCAGAAAGCGTTTTCCCAGTCCGGCTTGCTGGCGTTCATAGAAGACGGCGGCACAGCGCAACTCATCTTCGGCTTCGGCGTAAAAGCGGACGGGTTTCATGAGAGCGCCGCGAAGGCATTGCGGAACACGTCCTCGGCGGGGATGAGCTTGGCCTCGCCGCGTTCGATTTCGGCGACGCGCCGGGCGATTTCCGTCTGCCACTCGGGGGACAGCGCGAAGTCGTCGGTGTCGAGACTTGCCAGCAGGCGCTCGGCGAGCAGGGCACGCTCGGCCTGGGGCAGATGCAGGGCAGTTTCCATGAATTGTGCGGCAATCGTCGTCATGGCTGTACCATAGTTTTAAAAACGGCAAACAACAATAAGCTGGGCGGCGTGTTCGACCATGTTGCCGAGTTGAAGCAGAACCTTAGCCACAAACGGAAACGCGAGCTTTTCGCCAATGCTTCATAATCGAACAAGTTTTCAAGTTTGGCGGATTTGATGGCCACGACCGCATCCAAATTCTGTTCATCTTCGGCGAGTTCCAATACCAGCCGTTTCAGCTGCCAGTCTTCCCTTTTCTGCTTGTCCGACAACGCCGCCCATTTCGCTCGGGCAAGCCTGATGTATTCCGCAAGGCCCGGTTTACCCAAAATACGGCCATAGGTTTTTCGGGAGGAGCCAAAAGCGGTGGCCGGAGATGTCAAATCAAGATCCAACAGCTTGGCGGCGAAGGCTAATGGCTCCGGATTCTCCTGTCGTGCCGCCGCCACATGCAATGCCGTCAACGATTCCACCCGTGCATGGACATTCTCGGAGCCGCAGTCCTCATTCACCTGCTTGTCCATCACCAGCAGCGCCTCCTCGCACAAGAAGCGGATGGCGCAAGCCTGCGCTGGATGCGTGGTTAACACACCGGTTAGTTTTTTCAGGCACGTATCGGCATCGGTATAAGCGGCGTCAGACTCACCGTCAAGCTCGTCATCGTCTCCGTACCGGCCCCTGCCGCCGCGGGCATTCCAGCGCCCAATCCCGATGCGCGGGGCTCCCGCCTCCACGCCGTCAAGAAAAACGCCTTCCTTGAACGGGCGCGAGGTTGACTTCATTTACCACCCAGCCAAGCGCTCCCAGCCATGCCTGGCGCTGGCGGCTCGCTTCGCCGGGTTGAAAAACGGAACTTTGGGGGGATTTTAGGCCCGTGATTGATCAAAAGGAGATGACTGTGCCGGAAATGACCATGGAATTGGCGATGGCGGAACTGGGGCAGTCGCCCGTGCGGCGGGTGCCCGAAGAGGCGCTCGCCTGGGTGCGGGCAAATTGGCCGATGGCGGAGCCTGTGCTGCTGGAAGAGATGGACAAAAACATCCGCGACCCGTTCCGTCCCGAGATGGACGAACGCATGAATGTCGCGTTGGCGCTCTGCGCCGAGCAGCGCTCCCGCGACGCCTTCCCCCGCTATGTCGCCCTTTGCCGCCTCCCGCCGGTGGCGCGCCAGGCCGTCCTTGATTTTTATGATTTGGAAATCATGGATCACTTCCTGGCCAAAACATGCCACGGCCGGTTCACCGAGCTTCAGGACATGGTGAAAGACCAACGGCTGGAGGACTCGGTACGAGAATGCGCCTTGGAGGCGTTGGCACGCCTGGCGCATGCACGGGAATGGCCGCGCGATGAGTTTGGGCGGTTCCTGATCCACTTGCTTGACGGCGGGCTGGAACGCGAGCCGGTCATGCTATGGGATCTCGTGATCGGGTTTTGCCGCGACCTCGGTTTGGCCGCCGCGGAACCGTTCATCCGCCGCCTCTACGCGGAGAGCAAGGCATCGGCGATCCCCCTGGTCACGCTCCACGAAGACGTGATATGCGACCTGCATATCGGCTCCCCGGACGATCAGTGGACGTTCTTGAACGGCGGGGAAATGGCGTCTTACGAGGATGGCTTGGCGGACACGCTTGCCTGCGGCGGCTCCGACCCGGAGGATGACGTGTCCCTGCGCCAGCCGCCCCAGGGGTTGTTGGCGATCCTCAGCGATGGCGGCACGCAAACCGGCCGCCTGCATGTCGTCGGCCGCAACGACCCGTGCCCCTGCGGCAGCGGGAAGAAATACAAGAAGTGCTGCCTGGACGCCGTCGAACAGAAGGCCCGGACGCCGCTGGCGTACGACGGCACGCCTGTCCCGGAAGGTGACCGGGAACTGGACCAATGGTGCCGCGCCGGTTTCGCGCACGCCGACCAAAAACAGTACAGCCGGGCCTGTCAGTGCTGGCATTACTTCTGGAACCGCCTCCTGGAGCGCGAGAGCGAGGACGGGGATGGTTGCCAAGAAATTTTCCACGGCAGCCGGTCACGAAAACAGTGGCTGGCCCAAGTGGTGTCCATTGCCATGACCATGGAGGCGAAAGACGCCGATGCCGAGCTTCTCCTGTTGATCAACGAGATCCTGCGGGCAACGCCGGAGAAGGCCGCGATCTATTTCAACCTCCGTTATGCCCGCGCCTCGCTGATGGCCGCCATCGGGCTTGACCATGCCTTGCTGGAAATGGAGCAACTGCTGGCCGCCACGCCCCAAACCGAGTTTTGCTACTACATGATCCTGGTCAATCGCATGCTGGATCTGGAGAAAAAACGGGACGGCATCGCCGATGTCCGGCTTGCCGCGGCTTTCCTAGAGGAGAAAACCGCTCTCATTCCACACGACGAGGCCCCGTGGCCCGAACAGGCGGCGCAATATGTGCAGATGCTGCACCAACAGGCCGCCCTGGCGCCGCCACATCCGCGCCCGGACCGCTATGCCGGCCATCCCCTGCTTGGCCCGGCGGCGGAGAAACTTGCTCCGCACACCGGATACTGACGGTGTGTCAATTTCGGGGCGCTGGCAGCGCCTTGGGGGACGTCATGGCGGAGACGTCGTCACCGGGAAACCGCAGCAGATTGGTCACCAGGGTGTCATGGAACGAGAATCGCTGCGTGCCGTTGTAGAGGATGGCGCCAGGCAGGACACGGTCGCCGGCAGTGACGCGGAAACGGGCAATGCCTTTATAGAATTCGTCATTGAAGGTGGCGCCGGACTTGATCTCGATGGGAATCAGGGAACGGCCTTCCCGGACGATCAGGTCAACTTCGTTGCCATTGGTGTCGCGGTAGAAGAAAAGATCGGGCGTCCGCCCCTGATTCAGGCGCCGTTTGAGTAGGTCGGCAATGAGCAGATTTTCGTACAGGCTGCCGCGCAACGGGTCGCGTGCCGCCTGTTCCGCATTGCGAATGCCCACCAGGTGCGCCGCCAAACCGGTATCCGTGAAATAGATTTTGGGTGACTTGACGACGCGTTTGGTGAGGTTCTCGTGGTAAGGCGGCAATTCGAACACCACAAACGAGGCTACCAACACACTAATCCAATCCTTGATGGTTGTGGAAGAGACGCCAACATCGTTGGCCAAGGAGGTATAATTGAGCAATTGCCCGACCCGCCCGGCCAGTAGCACCAGGAATTGTTGAAAGCGGCGCAGGTCTTTAAGGTTGATCAGGGAGCGCACATCCCGCTCAAGACAGGTCTGGATGTAACCATTGAAAAAGCGCTCGGGTTTCAAGCCCTCCTCATGCAGGCGCGGAAACGCGCCCATGACCATCAACTCGAACGGGTCCCAGGACGGCCGATAGTGACGAAGTTCGCCCAGGCTGAAGGGAAGCAGGGTCAACAGCGCGGTGCGGCCGGCGAGTGACTGGCTTACCGCCCGGTGAAGTTCGGGTTGGTGACTGCCGGTAAGAATAAATCGGCCATGGGGGCGCTTGGCATCCACGACGCCTTGGAGATAGGAAAGCAGTTCTGGCACGCGCTGAATTTCATCCAGGACCGCCCCCTGCGGGCAATCGGCCAGAAAGCCGCGTGGATCATGGAAGGCCAGGGCCCGCCAGTCGGGTTCTTCCAGTGACCGGTATGGCTTGTCCGGGAACAGTGAACGCACCAGAGTGGTTTTTCCGGACTGCCGGGGGCCCAGGACCGTGACCACGGGGTATTCGGCGGCGGCTTGACGGAGCTCGGATGTGCAATCGCGCTTAACCATGCAAAACAAGCTAGCTTAAATTATGAAATAATCAAGTTAGACTTCTATATTTCATAATATCAGCCATCATCCGTGCCATCGGCAAAATCGGCGGCCTCATCGCCGGCCACTTTCCGCCGGCAGCCGACAACCCGAACGGACTGCCTGACGCCGGCCTGCTCGGCCCCGTGCGACTGCCGGGGCTGATGCCCCCGTGCTTCGTGACGATTACGCCCTGGCAAGGTCGAAACGGTCAAGGTTCATGACTTTGTGCCAAGCCGCCACAAAATCGTGCAGGAACTTCGCCTGGGCATCCGCACAACCGTAGACTTCGGCCAAGGCGCGGAGTTGGGAGTTTGAACCGAAGACCAGATCGGCACGCGTGCCGGTCCACTTGAGCGCGCCTGTCTTGCGGTCGCGCCCTTCGAACAGCTCTCCGGCAGCCGATACCGGCTTCCACTCCGTGCCCATGTCGAGCAGGTTGACGAAAAAGTCATTGGTCAGCGCCTCCGGCCGGTTGGTGAAGAGTCCGTGCCGGGTTCCTCCAACGTTGGTATTCAGGACGCGCAGACCGCCCACCAGCACGGTCATTTCGGGGGCGGTGAGGGTCAGCAGTTGCGCCTTGTCAACCAACAACTCCTCGGTCGATACGGCATAGCGGGCTTTTGGGTAGTTGCGGAAACCGTCCGCCAGCGGTTCAAGAACGGCGAAGGACGCGACATCGGTTTGTTCCTGCGAGGCGTCCATGCGCCCCGGCGAGAAAGGAACGGCCACGTCATGGCCGGCCCTTTTTGCCGCCTGCTCGATGCCGGCGCCACCGCCCAGAACGATCAGGTCGGCCAGCGAAACCTTTTTGCCATCCGGTTGTGCACGGTTGAACGCGGCCTGGATGCCCTCCAGGGTCTTGAGCACCTTCGCCAACTGGACCGGCTGGTTGGCTTCCCAATCCTTCTGCGGTGCCAGGCGGATGCGGGCGCCGTTGGCGCCGCCGCGCTTGTCGGAGCCGCGGAAGGTGGATGCCGACGCCCAGGCAGTCGAAACCAGCTCCGCCACGGAAAGGCCGGAAGCCATAATCTGGCTTTTGAGGGAGGCGATGTCCTGCGCATCAACCAGCTGGTGATTGACTGCCGGAATGGGGTCCTGCCAGATGAGCACTTCGGCCGGGACCTCCGGACCGAGATAGCGCGTGCGTGGCCCCATGTCGCGGTGCGTCAGTTTGAACCACGCCCGGGCGAAGGCATCCGCGAATTGGTCCGGGTGCTCCAGGAAGCGTCGGGAAATCGTTTCATAGGCCGGGTCGAACCGCAAGGCAAGGTCGGTGGTCAGCATGGCCGGCGCGTGGCGCTTCGCCTTATCGTGGGCATCCGGCACCGTGCCGGCACCCGCGCCGTGCTTGGGCCGCCACTGCTGGGCGCCGGCCGGGCTTTTCGTCAGCTCCCATTCGTAATCGAACAAGTTCCGGAAGAAGCCGTTGCCCCATTGGGCGGGAGTGGCGGTCCAGGTGACTTCCAGCCCGCTGGTGATGGTGTCGCCGCCCTTGCCCGTGCCGAAGCTGCTCTTCCAGCCCAACCCCTGCTCCTCCAGGCCGGCGGCTTCGGGCTCTGGCCCCACCTGCGACGCCGGTCCGGCACCGTGCGTCTTGCCAAAGGTGTGCCCCCCGGCAATGAGCGCCACCGTCTCTTCGTCATTCATCGCCATGCGCGCGAAAGTTTCGCGGATGTCCCGCGCCGCGGCCAGCGGATCCGGATGGCCGTTCGGGCCTTCCGGGTTAACATAGATCAGCCCCATCTGCACGGCCGCCAGCGGGTTTTCGAGAGTCCGGTCGCCGGCATGGCGCCGGTCATCCAGCCACTTGCCCTCGGCTCCCCAGTAGATATCCTTTTCCGGCTCCCAAATGTCTTCGCGGCCGCCGGCGAAACCGAAGGTCTTGAAGCCCATCGATTCCAGGGCGACGTTGCCGGTGAGGATCATCAGGTCGGCCCAGGAAATTTTCCGGCCGTACTTCTGCTTGATGGGCCACAGCAGCCGCCGCGCCTTGTCGAGATTGGCATTGTCGGGCCAGCTGTTGAGGGGGGCGAAACGCTGGCTGCCGGTGCCGGCGCCGCCGCGGCCGTCGCTGATACGGTAGGTGCCGGCGCTATGCCACGCCATGCGGATGAACAGCGGCCCGTAGTGGCCGAAGTCCGCCGGCCACCACTCCTGCGAATCAGTCATCAGCGCCTGCAAGTCCTTTTTCACGGCCGCCAGGTCGAGGCTCTTGAACTCCCGGGCGTAATTGAACCCCTCGCCCAGCGGATTCGACTTGGCGGAACGCTGATGCAGGATGTCGAGCCGCAACTGGTTCGGCCACCAGTCCCGGTTCGTCGTGCCGCGGGCGGCGGCGGGGACGCGCACGTTGCCGGTTACCGGGCATTTGCATTCGTCATTCATCTCAGTTCTCCTGTTGTTTCAAGCCGGGAGCGGACAGGGAAAAACGGGGGCTCATGGCAGGTCGGCATGGCGCCAAACCGCTGCGCATTCCGGGATGGTACTGCCGGACATCGCCGCCGGCGCGGCAACCGTGTAAAGTGTCCCGGGGGCCGGCGCGTTTTTCCGGTTTTTAATCGCGCCGTCCGTATAGAGGATATTGACATCCGCGTAATCGTGCGCCACAATCGGGGAACCGCCTTCCACCACACAGCAAAAATCCATCACCAGCGCTTTTGCCTGATTTCCCAGGGCGGAAAGCTGTTCCGCCAATCCGGCATCGGTGGAGCGGAACAAGTAAGCCGCCTGCACCGGACCGGCGCCGCTCCATTTCCCGGTCAGATAACCGGGGGTGCGGCTCGGGCTCAGGGGACAGCCGTAATTTTTCGGCACGGTTCCATACTCCCCAACCAGCCGCCCCAAACCAAGCGGGCCGAGACCGGGCATTCGCAGCATCATGACGCTGCCAGAAAAACCGGGGGCCAGCGCGGGGATAAAATCGTGATGGTCGTCGGCATACAGGTGGATCGCGTACCCGATCTGCCGCAAGTTGTTACTGCATACGCTCCGTTGCGCCGCGATCCTGGCCCGGTTCAGCGCGGGCAGCAAAAGGGATGCCAGCAGGGCCATGATCCCGAGTGAAACCAGCAGCTCAATCAGGGTGAACCGGCCAGGGGAACGGGTGGCCTTTTTCAGGCAAAGCAGATGAATCGAGACGCCAAGGCCGATAACCGCCAACAAAATTCTCACCCAGGCAAGTCCGGTGAAAAACATGGAAACGCCGAGCGTCAGCCACAGAAATCCCAGCGCCCGGTACACAATCACTCTGGGAACCCCGCACTGCTCACGATAATTGCGGACAAAACTGCCCAGATATTGATTGCGGGTCATCCAGAAATAGAGACGTGGCGAACTCTTGGCAAAAAGGAGCGCCGCGGCCAGCAAAAACGGCGTGGTCGGCCACACCGGAAGAAAAATGCCGATCACTCCGGCGCTAACGCAGGCCAGACCGAGAACCAGATAAAGAACCCGCCTGAAATTTGGCATGCCATTCCCCGTCTCTACGATGTAAACATCAAAAACTCCCAATCCCCAAAAGGCTGCACAGATGTGTGAATCTATTCTGCCGGGCACCGGATATCAAGCGGCGGAGACTTGGCTACGGCGCCGCCACCAGGCGGAGATCGCTGAACCAGGCGGTGCCCGGCGCGGCCGCCAGTCCCAGGACCAGATCCGCCGTCACGGTGTTGCCGGGAATGAAGGCCGGCAGCCGGATCTCCGTCCAGCCACCCGTGCCCGACGGTACCGCCGCCGTCAGTTGTTCCCGGACGCCTTCGGCATTGAGCAACTCCAGCCGCACCACCACCCGGTTGCCGGCCGCCAGGCCCTGGGTTTTGACCCGGGCGGTGAAGAGAACCTTGTGCCCTTTCAGCGCCGCCACCGGCAGCGCCCGGCGGACCAGGGTCGCGTCTTTCACGGCATTGACGCGGAGGGCGAACCCGGTTGCGGTGGCCTCACGCACCCCAAGTCCCGCGGGAATGAACAACCCGGCGGCGGCCGGATCGGTAAACGCCTCCTGAAACAGCACTCCGGCGACCGGACCGGTGCCGGCGGCGGCTGCGGCACTCACGGCGGGAATGGCCCGGTCCCCGGCCCGCAGGGCGCCGAAGATGGCATCGGCGTACGCGGCCATGCCGGAGTCGCCGGGATGCCAGCCAACCCCGGGATGCGCCCACTGGCCGGAAACGCCGGCCATGTTGTTGCGGTCGGCGCCGGCGGCGGTGAGGTCGGCAAACGGCACGCCATATTGGCGGCAGACATCGCGGATGGTGTCATTCCGGCCGGACTGGCCGTTGGGCGGGCTCCACACGCCGGTGCAGACCAGGTGCGCGCCGGGATTGGCCTGGCGCAGCAGTTCCACCAGCGCGGCGTACTGCTGCCGGAAAACCTCCTCCGGCACCCGGTCATTTTCCCCCAGTTGAATGACCACCACCTCGGCGCGGATGGCGGCCAAATCCTTGGCGGCGGCGATCTTGCCGGCCACCGTGCCGCCGCCAACCCCGTCCACCACCAGCTCCACGGACCTGCCCTGCCCCGCGGCGAGGCGCGTCTGCAGGCGGTGGGCAAAGTCGTTGGCGGCGCTGCTGGCGGCCATCCCCCAGTCGTGCTTCCAGCTGAGGTGTTCGGCGGGAGGGTGGCGGGTGATGCTGTCGCCCACCACCAACAGCCGGTTCACGGAGTACGGCAAGCGGTCCGCCGCCGGCACGGCCAAGTTCCGGTCCAGATATTCCTTCACCACCTTGCCGCGGTCGGTCAGTCCCTGCAACGGGGCGGGTTTGCCAATTTCGGGCGTGCCGTACGGGGCATAAAAAAGATTGGCATTGGGGACCGCCAGGCCGGTACGCACATACTTGCCTTTGGCATCGTAGAGATCAACCTCATCGGATTGGTCCAGCGACCACACGGCTGCTTCCCGCAGGGCGTGATAGTTCCAGTCCCAGCCGTACTTCTCAAAAATATTCAGGCAATCCCGCAGATACGCCGCGCCATTGGGCGCCCAGCGGGCGACGCTGAACTCGCCGACCCAGATGCGGACACCATACTGTTTTTGGAACGCCACGACGTTGGCCACTTCGCCCTCCAACCGCCGGGCATCCCACGCGCCGCCGTCACTGGGAAAATCGCCGGGCCACGGCAAAATCTGGTTGTGATTAACCCCCTGGTGGGTGTAGGTCACTGGCTGGTACAAATGCACCGAATAAATCACCGGCTGGTACGGATCCTTCAACGGCGGAAAACCGGTGAAGCCCCAATTGAGCATGCCCGGCCCGGGCTCGATGGCGATGGGATGCCGCCGGTCGATCTGGCGGATGGCGTCAATCGTCTTTTGCGCCCAGGCCGGCCAGGTCGGCGGATAGCTCGGTGTGCTGTGCACCACCGACCACTCCAGAGGTTCGTTCAAAAGATCAAACCAGATCACCTGGTCCCGGTCCTTGCAAATCGTGGCCAGCTCCTGCCAGCACGCGATCAGCATTTTTAAGTTTTCTTCGTCATACCACCATCCCCGCTTGGGATCGGCCGGATAGGTCCGGGGATGGTCGTCAGGCAACTGGTGCAGATCAAGCACCACCGCCAGCCCCAGCGCTTTGGCATGGTCCAGGCCGGCGGGCAACTCCGCGATCATCTTGCGCCAGGCCGCCTGGTAATGGCCGACGGCGGAATTGGGCGCCCGCCACACCGGGCACATCATGTAGCGGACCTGGTTGGCGTGCCACCGGTCCACCGCCTCTTCCAGAACCGCCTTGTCCAGCGTGGCGACGGTGAAGCCGCGATAGCGGACGGGCTCCGGCCGGGGCGTCTCCGCGGCGCCGGCCGCCAGAGACAGGAACAGTACAGAAAGCAACAGAGACTTCAGCATGGCTGTTTTTTTCCTGGATTGATGATTTGGAAGACGGGACGACGAAGACGCCGCCTGAAGGCGGAACTCCAAACTCAAACGTTCCGGCTTGGGAGTTCCCACTTCAGTGGGGGCTGCTGAATCCGTTCAACGATGCGGGTCAGGCAACGTCACCAGTTGTCCACCTTTTCCATGGACATCAGGTGCTGGTCGCCGACACTGACATGGCCGTCAAACCAGACCACCGGATAGGTTCCGTTGTGCAGGCAACGGTAGCGGGGCCCACCATCCCAGTCGCCCCAGGCGCTGTTGGGCGCGCCGCCAAAGGTGTAAGGGCCGCCACAACAATAAACCATGATCAGATTGGACGGCCCGCTGAGCGTGCGGTCCGTCAATTTTTCATTGGGCACACAGAGGACATCCGACCAATAGAAATTGAACCGGTTCATATTGGCGCCGTAGGTGGTGGTGCCCTGCCACCCGAGCGGGTTCGCCGGACAATCCAATACCGAATTGGCCTTTCCAACCGTTTCCGGCACCGGCAGATAGGCGGCGCCGCCGGTCTTCCCCGCCAAGATGCTGCCCCAGTCCGGCGGATTGTTGTAATTCACATACCATGGCGGGTAGGCCCCGTTGTAATCCGGGACATAAAGGGCCATGGCCACCCCCACCTGCCGCAGATTGCCGCAGCAGGCCGTCCGCCGCGCGGCGCCGCGGGCCGAATTCAGCGACGGCAGCAGCATGGCGGCCAGGATGGCAATGATGGCGATCACCACCAGCAGTTCGATCAGCGTAAACGCTGCTCGAACTTGCCTTCGCCCTTCGCCATGGCTCGGGACTACGGCTGGGCATGCCAACAGCTCAATGAAGGTGAAGCGTTTCATGGCGGGGATGTTTCGTGTTCCGCAAACGGGTTGCACGGGGGGCAATCGTGTCAGACGGGTCGGACAGGTCAGACGCGTCAGACCCGTCGGACACCCCCCCCCAAAAAAAGCCGCTCCCGCCAACTTACCGCCGGCGGCGGAGGAAGCCCAGCGCGCCCAGCGCCAGCAGCCCCAGGGCCGCCGGCTCCGGCACGGCGGAGACATTGTCAATGGACAAAATATTATTTGCATAGGGGGTAGTGGCTGTCTCCATGGTGGTAAAAGCGACAGTTTGTACGGTCAACCCAGTGGCGATGGTGGTGGAAAACACGGTTTCCGCACCGAGCCTGCCATAGGCCAGACCATTGACCGGATTATAGAAGAAGGAAACCGTGCGCCAAACGCTGTCCAGCCCAGTGACGGAATTGAAGGTGCCATTTTGGCTGCCAGCCGTCCATGCAATCGCCGTGGTGGTAAAATCCATACTAAACACATTGGCGCTTGCTGCCCCACCCGATTTAAGCATGAAGAACTTAGCCACCGGTTCTTGGCCCGTGTACATCATGTCCGCGGAAATCGTCCAGGCCGCCGTGGTCCCGGTATTGCCCGCGTCCGTGTACCACACATTGGCTTGACGCCCCGAGTCATGCCATTGCACCTCCATTTCCGCATGCCGATTGCCACCGCTTTCGGTTACAACCCGCGTAAAGTCAGAAGCTGGGCTGGTTTCATTATGACTCCATTGCCCTTGGCCTGGAAAGTCCTGGAAAACATAGCTGTCACAGCCGGGCGCCGGGAAGTTGGGCAGGGAAAAATCACCGCCGGGAAGCAGGCCGGTCACCGGATCGCTGTGCAGGATGCCAGCATTGGCGCCCGTCATGGCCAGGGCGGCCAGCAGCAGCACGCCCAGGACGGTCTTCGGTTGTTGGGTTGTCGTTGTCTTCATGGTCGGTTCTCCTTGGGATTGGCGGTTGGGGGACAGGGTCAACTCTTCTTGGCGTTGCGGGACACGGACGACTTCACGGCTCGTCATGGTCGGTTCTCCTTCTCGTCGTCGTTGAAGTTTGCGCCTTATGGGAATCTCTTTTTGTAGCTGAGCGCTGGTAGCGCGGCGGCGGGATTCCGCCGGGCTACAAGCCCTTGGCTACAGCGGCTCCGCCGGAATGCGGATGAAAATACGTTCAAAACAGAAACGGCCTGATCTCCTATTTGATTTATGGCGGGACAACCTTGATCTTGGCGCCGTCCTTGACCAGTTCCACTTGAATGGGCGGCATGTCCTTCGGCGGAATCCGCCCGTAGACGGCGTCCTGCAAGAGGTTGGCGGCGGTCTGGATCAGCTTGGACTGGTCCAGCACGCCGGTCAGGACATGGCTTTGGTTGAATTTTTGCGACCGGCTGTAAATGTCCCGGGTCACCATGGTCGCCATCTGCAGGCCGGGGAACCGGTCATAGAGGCCGGTTTCCGTCAGGACATAGTCGATGAATTCGTCCTGGTAGCAAAAGACCGCGTCACAGCCCTCGGCCCGCAGCCATTTTTCAATCTGCGCCGCCAGCTTGGGCACCCGGGAGAAATCGCCCACGCTGAAATGGCCGCTGAGTTCGGAAGCGGGCACCGGCTTGATGATCACATCCGCCTTCCGGCCGAGCTGCGCCGCCGCCTGCTGCAACCCCGCCGTAAAGTCGTGGTACGGCGAGATGTCCAGGGTGTCCATCAGCACCAACAAGCGACGGCGCTTCATCGGCCCGAGCAGGTATTGGCAAAAGTTGCGCCCGGCCCGGACCAAATCGTAAAAAATCTTGGGCACGGCGCAGTTTTTCACGTCGCGGTCGATGACCACCACCGGCACCGTTTTGGCAAGCTCGGTGAAAAAGGGGCCATTGGGATCGTTCTCCACCGGCCAAACGATCAGGCCCTTGACGCCGTTTTTCACATAATGTTCGGCAATCGCCCGCTCCCGTTCCGCGCGTCCCGCGGACGACCGGGTGACCATGAAGTCGTTGCGCTGGTTGAACACCTCTTCGGCCATCCGGATGATCTGGCCTTCAAAGCCCATGAAGTGTTCATACGGCTCGATCATGCCGAACAGGATGGCCGCCTGGTCGCACGGCTTTTCCTCCATTACCATGATGCCCTTGCCATGGTGGGTGACGACCACCCGCTCTTTCTCCAGTTCGTAGATGGCCTTCTGGATCGCATACACACTGACCCCGTACTCCAGGGCCAGCGCCCGCATGGTGGGCAGGGGCCGGCCCGCCGCATAGACGCCGGTGCGCACGCGCTGGCGGAGCGCCTGAGCGACCTGGCGGTAGAGCGGGACCCGGTTTCCGTAGACCAATGTCGGCATGAGCGGCAGTCACCTTTTTTAATTACAGCATTACACCAAGCCTTAACATACCACCCAGTTGCCAACTTTGCCAATTACAGCATTACACCACGGCGACATCGCCACGCACCAGAAGGCCGGGTGATGAAGGTAAAATAGCCGGCCGCGGCGCGCCCGCCATGGACGATCCCGCCAATCTTTAGCACAAACTCGCCAACGGTGAATTGGCATCGACCGCCGGCGGGAACGTGGTTTTATAGGACCATTGGGACTCTTGGGACCATTAGGACCCTTGGGACTGGCGGTGGTTTCCGCCGGCGTCATAAGGGTCTCAAGAGTCTTAATGGTCCCAATGGTCCTTTGTTTTCGCCGGCCTTTTTTATCGGCCGTTGACCGCTGATCACGCGGATTAGCGCGGATAAGAATGGGGAAAGGCCACGGCACGCCATACCGCAGACGGAACGGGTGTGACACCGCCGCTGTCCGCCCGAGGCCGGGCGGCTCCCAAGTCCCGATCAAAGTGGCACCGTTCTTGGAGTGCGGCAATTCCTTTGCCGCTTTTCATATCGGCGTTGCACCTTTTGCGGATTCCGCAGGCCGCCCCCGCTGTCCCACTCGTGGTTTGTTGCACTGGAACGGCCCGCGAAATCCGCAAGTTGACAGGCGTGGCGTCCCTGCTACATTGGCTATGGTATACCAAGAATTCCAGCAGGAAAACCTGTTTATGGCCACACCAGCCGGTTTAATTCTCAATGAGGACAGCAGCCATTTTTTCACCTCCCGCAGCGCCCGGGAGATGACGCGGGAACAGCTGCTGGCGTTGGTCGACCAGTACGTCGGCACCCAGGTGACGCAGCTGTTCTTCAATCCCAACAGCCAGCGCACCAGTTACCGCAGCCAGGTCTGGGATCCTATCTGGGAACACGGCAAACAAAACCCGCCCGGGGACGACGGCGGCAAACGCTGGTGCGCCAACGCCCGGCGGCTCGACGAACAGGGGCTCGACCCCTACGCCATTTGGACCGCCCGCGCTTACGAAAAGGGCATCTCCCCCTGGATTTCGATGCGGATGAACGATGTGCACGATGTGGGCGATCCAACCAGCTACATTCACGGTTCTTTTTGGGCCGCCCATCCGGAGTTGCGGCGGGGCCACAAGATCAACTTCAACTGGGCGGACATCGCCTTCGACTACGGCCAGGCGGCCGTCCGCGACTACCACATGAAACTGATTCGGGAGTACTTCGACCGTTACGATTTCGACGGCTTGGAGCTCGACTGGATGCGTTTCGGCTATCATTTCCGCCCCGGCCACGAGGCGGCGGGCAACCGCCTGCTCACCGAGTTCCTCCGCGAAGTCCGCAACTTGGCGGACGCCCACGCCAAACGCCGCGGCCATCCGATCAAGATCGGCGTGCGGGTGCCCTCGCGTCCGCGCACCGCGGAGGCGCTCGGACTCAATCCCGTGCCGTGGGCCAAGGCGGGGCTGATCGACCTGGTGGTGGTCACGCCGTTCTGGGCCACCAGTGAGTTCGAGATGCCGGTCGAGCACTGGAAACAGTTGCTGGCGGGCACCGGCGTGACCCTGGCCGCCGGCCTGGAAATCAACCTCCGCCCCACGCCCAAAGTGTGGCCCAAATACCCGAACAATATGTCCAATTCGGCCGAGACGGTGTTGGGCGCCGCCGCCGCCCTGCTCGACCGCGGCGCCGACCAGATCTACCTGTTCAATTACATGGACAGCGAGACCACGGTCGACGACCCGGCCGATTACCCCAAAATCCTGCATCACGCCGGCGCCCTCGACACCCTGGCCGGGCAAGTCCGACGTCACATCGTGACCTATCCCGACACCCTGCCGGACGGCGACCCGCCGGGATTCGTCCTACCGGCCGAAACCAAGGAGAATCAGCCGGTCCGGTTCCGCATCCACATCGGCGCCAAGCCGGCGGCTGGCACCGCCCAGATCGTCCTCGGCCTCGGCGACGAGGGACTCCTGGATGCGGCGGCGCTCACCGTCAAGGTGAACGACGAAGCGTGTGCGCCCAGCGCCGTGCCCGCTCCGAAACCGATCCACCCCATGGCCCGCCAGATCGCCGTGTTCGATATTCCGTGGGGCGCGCTCAGCGGCCAGTACAACCTGATTGAAGTCATGGGCGGCCGCGAGCAACCACACCAGATCGTCTGGGTCGAAATCCGCATCGTCCCACGTCATTCAGGTGAATAGACTGTAGGCGGTTAGGCTGTAGCAAGAAATCAGACGTGAGGTGTTTTCAACAGTAACGCTATTTTCCCATCACCGGGAGCCGCCCGGCCTCGGGCGGACGAACCCGTTATCGTCGGAGACGCGTTTTACAGGTGTTGACAGACGGTGAATCAATGAATAATTCCAATTAAAGTTCAAATTGATTCTTTATTCTACCACAAAGAACGCAAAGAACACAAAGATCAATTGCTCATTTTTAGATTGTTTTATCTTTGCGATCTCTGCGATCATTACGGTTAATTTTGGAATCAATTTGAAGTGTGATTGGAATCAGTCCCCGTTGGGGACAAGGCCGGGAAAATACAACCGTTCATGAATAATTCAGTCACGAATTCTTATTGTCTTGATTCATCATTATAGGAGCCCCGTTATGACCACTTCACCCGGCCTGATTCTCAACGAGGATGACAGTCACTTTTACTTTTCCCGCACGGAAAAGGAGATGACGTTGGAGGGGCTCCAGGCGCTGGTCGACCAGTATGCCGGCACCCAGGTGACGCATCTGTTCTTCAATCCCAACTGCCAGCGGACCAGTTACCGCAGCCGGGTTTGGGAGCCGATCTGGGAACACGGCAAGCAGAACCCGCCCGAGGACGACGGCGGCAAACGCTGGTGCGCCAACGCCCGGTTGCTCGACGAGCGGGGGCTCGACCCCTACGCCATCTGGACCGCCCGTGCCCGCGAAAAAGGCATTTCCCCTTGGATCTCCATGCGCATGAACGATGTGCACAGCGTGGGCGAACCGGCCCATTACATCCACAGTTCCTTCTGGGCCGCCCATCCGGAACTGCGCCGGGGCCCAAAAATCCAGTCCAGTTGGGCGGACATCGCCTTCGACTACGGCCAGCCGGCCGTCCGCGACTACCACATGAAGCTGATCCGGGAGTTTTTTGACCGCTATGACTTCGACGGTTTGGAACTCGACTGGATGCGTTTCGGCTATCATTTCCGGCCCGGCCATGAGGCGGCGGGCAACCGCCTGCTCACCGAATTCATCCGCGAAGTTCGCACCTTGGCGGACGCCCACGCCAAACGCCGCGGCCATCCGATCAAGATCGGCGTGCGCGTGCCCTCGCGCCCCCGCACCGCGGAGGCGCTCGGCCTCGACCCCGTGCCGTGGGCCAAGGCGGGGCTGATCGACCAGGTGGTTGTCACGCCGTTCTGGGCCACCTGTGAGTTCGACATGCCGATCGAGCACTGGAAGCTGCTACTGGCGGGCACCGGCGTGACCCTGGCCGCCGGCCTGGAAATCTGCCTCCGTCCCACACCCAAAGTGTGGCCCAAATACGCGGACAACATAACCACCACGGCCGAAATGGTGTTTGCCGCCGCCGCCGCCATGTTCGACCGCGGCGCCGACCAGATCTACCTGTTCAATTACATGGACAGCCAGACCACGGTCGACGACCCGGCCGATTACCCCAAAATCCTCCACCACGCCGGTGCCCTCGACACCCTGGCCGGCCAAGTCCGGCGGCATATTGTGACCTATCCCGACACCCTGCCGGACGGCGACCCGCCGGGCTATGTCCTGCCGGCGAACACCAAGGAAAACCAGCCCGTGCGGTTCCGCCTTCACATCGGCGCCAAGCCGGCGGCCGGCACCGCCCAGGTCGTCCTCGGCCTCGGCGAAGAGGGGCTCATGGATGCGGCGGCGCTCACCGTCAAGGTGAATGACGACGCCTGCACCCCCAGCGCCGTGCCCGCGCCAAAAGCGATTCATTCCATTGCCCGTCAGACCGCCGTCTTCGATATTCCGTGGGACGCGCTCTGCGGCCAGTACAACCTGGTCGAGGTCATGGGGATGCAAGAGAAACCGCACCAGATCGTCTGGGTCGAAATCCGCATCGCCCCGCACTGATTCAGGTGAATAGACTGTAGGCGGTTAGGCTGTAGCAAGAAACCACATGCGACAAAGTTCATTCATCAGCAGTCACCAATCCGTTTTCTATGGATAAGTCCGGCCTAATAGCCTAATCGCCTACAGCCTAAACAACCTACCAAGGCCCCCATGCACCTCACCACCCAACAACAAGAATCCTACCGAAAAATCAAGGCGTACCTGCTGGCGCCGGAACGGCGAGTCGGCGAGCGCTTGGTGGAACGCAAGCTGGGCGAGCTGGTGGGTGCCAGCCGGACGCCGGTGCGCCAGGCGCTGATCCAGCTGGCCCAGGAGGGCCTGGTGGAGCACGCCCCCCAGTGGGGGTTCTTCATCCGCCAGCCGGATGAAGACGAAACCGACGAGTTGTACGACATCCGGCTCCGCCTGGAAAGCTATGCCGCCCGCCGCGCGGCGGTGCGGGCCACGGCCGAGGATCTGAATGGCTTGCGCGAAACCATGGTGAACATGCGGCGGGCGCTGGCAGCGGACGACCCCGCCGGACTCCGCTTCTCCGAGGCGGACCGCGAGTTCCATGTGCGGCTGCTGGAAGCGGCACACGGCCGCTGGCTGGTCCGCCTGGTCAACATCAGTCTGCTCCAGGTCGGCCAAAACGCCCCGGATATTCCCGCGGCCAAAATCCGCGCCGCCAATGCCGAAACCGTGCGCGAACATCAGGCGATTTTGAACGCCTTGGAACAACACGATGCGGACGCCGCCGAACGGCTCATCACCGACCATCTGAGCTTTCCCAAAACACCAAAGAAACCGCGACGCACGCCGAGAGACACCGCCTAGCACCAGTTCCACATCAAAGACATTCTCGCAATGCAGGCTCAGGTTCGTTGTACCGACTTTAGTCGGGGCTGTTGCTTTTCGGTCCGCCCTCGCCGGCTGAAGCCGGTACAACAAACAGGAACCCAATGAAGGGATACAAAAAAACATGACAACTCCCCCCCAACCTCTCGTCGCGACCCGGCCGATCCGCCTGGCCATGCTCGGCATGGTGGACGGCAACGGCCATCCCTATTCCTGGAGCGCCATGTTCAACGGCTATGACCGCGAGGCCATGGCCGCCTGCCCCTTCGCGGGCATTCCCGCCTACCTGAACAAGGAGCCGGCGGAGAGCTTCGGGATCACCGGGGCGCAGGTGACGCATGTCTGGACCGACGACCCGGCCGACGCCCCCAAGATCGCCAAGGCCTCGCGCATCCCCCATGTCGTGACCCGCCCGGAAGACGTCATCGGCCAGGTGGACGCGGTGATCGTCGCCACCGACAAGGGGCACGAACACGTGGCCCGCTGCCGGCCGTTCGTCGAGGCCGGCCTGCCGATCTTCATCGACAAGCCGATGGTGGACAACGAGGCCGACCTCAAGACCGTCACCGGCTGGGGGCGCGACGGCAAGGCCATCCTGTCCTCCAGCTGCATGCGCTATGCCAAGGAGTTCCTGCCCTACCGGCTTTCGACCCATGAACTGGGCGCCCTGCGCTTCGCCACCATCACCACGCCCAAAAGCTGGGAACGCTATGGCATCCACGCGCTGGAAGGGATCTATCCCATTCTCGGGCCGGGCTTCCTCACGGTGCGCAACACCGGCACGCCAGAGCGGAACATCGTCCACCTGACCCATCGTTGCGGCGCGGACGTGGTGGTGGCCGCCATCAACGACATGTACGGCGCCTTCGGCATCCTGCAGCTCTGCGGCACCGCCGGCCATGTGACGGTGCCGTTCTCGGACACCTTTTACTCGTTCAAGGCACAGCTGGTGGCCTTTGTTGATTATCTGCGCACCGGCAAACGCCCGTTCCCCTTCACGGAAACCGTCGAACTCATGCAACTGGTCATCGCCGGCATCCGCAGCCGCGATGATGGCGGCCGTATCGTCCCCCTCACCGAAATCACCCCGGAGTAATTCCATAATCAACTGTTAGTTAAAGCGATGTGGGGGCACCGCCCCCAGGCCCCTGCCAAAGGGACCTGTCCCTTTGGAATCCCCGAGACCTTCCATTTTGCGAAGGGCGGGCTTGGGTGCCGTGGGAGGCCACAACGCCAGACGGGGCATCGGAATGCGGCACCCAAGCCCGCCCTTCGCAAAATCGGATATCAAAGATTCTCAAGGAACTGGGTCCTTGAGCGGGGCCTGGGGCAGAGCCCCACATGGTTTTCAATGATGGCAAAAAGGAGACAATGAAGATGCAGATGCGAATGAGTCGGGTATTGGCGAAGCTGCGGGCGGGTGGCGCGGCATTGACCTTCAAGATGAATTTGGCGGATGCGCGGGCGGCGGAGATCGCGGCCATGTGCGGCTGCGACTGCCTGTGGCTGGACCAGGAGCATGTCGCCAATGATTACGCGCCGCTGGAGGCCTGCATTTGGGCGGCCAAGAGCCAAAACGTGGACGTCATGGTCCGGGTGCCGCGCGGCAGTTACAGCGACCATGTGCGGCCGCTGGAGCTGGATGCCGCCGGCATCATGGTGCCGCACGTCATGAGCCTGGCCGATGCGCAGGCGGTGGTGCGCATGACCCGGTTCCACCCCGTCGGCCGGCGCCCGGTGGACGGCGGCAACGCCGACGGCGCTTATTGCGAAATCGAGTTCCGCGAGTACCTGCGCCAGGCCAACGAGCAGCGGTTCGTGGTGGTGCAGATCGAAGATCCCGAACCGCTGGCCGAGCTGGACGCCATTGCCGCGCTGCCGGGCATTGACGTCATCTTCTTCGGTCCCGGCGACTTCAGCCACGCCATCGGCGCCCCCGGCCAATGGGATCACCCGCAGCTGCTGGCGGCGCGCCAGCGGGTTGTTGAAGCGGCGACGGCGCACGGCAAGGTGGCCGGCACCGTGTCGGGCCCCGGCAACGTCAAAGAACTGCTGGCCCAGGGGTTTCGGTTCCTAAATCTCGGCGCGGATGTCGTCGGGCTCGCCGAGTACTGCAAAAGCATGACCACCGCCTTTCGCGACGCCGCCGCCGTCACCCTGCCACCGTCAACTCCTCAACCGCCCAACCCCTCAACCCCTCAACCAACACCCGCCCAACCCCTCAACCACCCAACCACTCAACCGGTAACCACCCTGTACGGAGGCAAATAACATGACGGTTCTCGACCTATTTTCCCTGCGCGGCAAGGTGGCGTTGGTGACCGGCGGCGCCGGCGGTTACGGCCGCCAGATCGTGCGCGCCCTGGCGGAGGCCGGCGCCCGGACCTATATCGCCAGCCGGCATCTCGACGCCTTGGAGGCGGTGGCGGCGGAACACCGCGCCGAGGGGCATGATGTGCGCGCCCTGTGCCTGGACCAGGGCGACGAGGCCTCCATTTTGGCCGTCCGGGACGTCATCAAAAAAGAAAGCGGTGCCCTGCACATCCTGGTCAACAACGCCGTCGCCCGGACAGTGAAAACGGGGGTCTTTGAGGATGCCGCCAAGATTGACGAGAGCATGCACATCAACGGCACCGGGCTGATCGTGGTCACCCGCGCCATGGGCGAAGTGATGGCCGATGGCGGCTCGATCATCAACATCGGCTCGATGATGGGGCTGGTCGGGGTCGAGCCGTTGAACTACCGCGGCACCGAGATGCACGGTTGGTATCCGGACTATTTCTTCCACAAGGGCGGCATGACCAACCTGACCCGCTTCTTCGCCAGCTATTACGGGGCGCGCGGCATCCGGGTGAACTGCGTCCATCCCGGCGGATTGCGGTCGCCCAGCCAGCCAGAGGCGTTTGTCCGCAACTACAGTGAACGCACCTGCCTGGGGCGGCTCGCCAACGACACCGACCTCATGGGTGCCATCCTCTTCCTGGCCGCGGACGCGTCACGCTACGTCACCGGCACTAACCTCCCGGTGGATGGCGGGTACACGGCGAAGTGAGGTCGGGATAGATCGAGATATATCGGCATATGTCAAGATATCTCGAAAATAGGGATGACTGACGTTCACGGAATCGCTTATGCAAACCCGGCGCTTTGCCAATTATGACCTATCCCGCCTGATGCTGGGCACCGTGCAGTTTGGGCTGCCTTACGGCGTGGCCAACCGCACGGGGCAGCCCAGTTACGAGGAGGCCCGCGCCATCGTGGCGGCGGCGCTCGACGGCGGGGTCAACTGCTTCGACACCGCGGCCGCCTACGGCAGCAGCGAAGAAGTTTTGGGCCGCGCCCTGCATGAATTGGGCGCAGCCGACCGCGTCATGGTGGTGACCAAGGTGCGGCCGCTGACCGCCGACGAACTGGCCGATGCGACGCTGGCCGCGCGGGCGATTGAGCAGTCGGTGGCGGAGTCCCGGCGGCGGCTCCGGCTTGACTGCCTGCCCGTTGTCCTGTTTCACCGCGAGAACGATGCGCAATACTTGGAGGTGCTCACGCGGCTGCAGGCCAAGGGCTGGGTGGGACACGCCGGGGTGTCCTGCGACAACCATCCCGGACCGGCGGCGGTGTTCGCCGCGCAGCCGGCGGTGGGCGCCCTGCAGATCCCGACCAACATCTTGGACCGCCGCCACGTGCGGGGCGGGACGCTGGCCGCCGCAGCCGCCCACGGCGTGGCCGTGTTTGTACGGAGCGTGTACCTGCAGGGGCTGCTGCTCATGCCCGAGGCGGCGGTTCCCGAGCCGCTGCGGGCGGTGCTGCCCGTCCGCCGCCGCCTGGCCGCCCTGGCGGAGTCCGCCGGCATGCCGCTGGCCGAGCTGGCCGTGCGCTATTTGCTGGGCCAGGAGGGCGTCACCTGCGTGCTCGCCGGCGTCGAAACGGTAGCCCAGGTGCGGGAGAATGTGGCGCTGTTCAGCCGGGGGGCGTTGACCGACGACATGCGCCAGGCCGTGGACGCGGCCGTCCCAGAACTCCCGGAGACCGTCCTCACACCGGCGCTGTGGACGGTGACGCAATGAAAATAGGGAGGCACAGGCCAATGAAAATCATCGCCCAAGGAACCGTGGTCGGAAGCGAACCGGGCACGGACCGGCAGAGCTGCGCGTTCCCGCAGGTCGCAGTGTTGCCGGATGGCCGCTGGCTGGTGGGCTGCCGCGCCGCCCCCAGCAAGAGCGGCAAGACGGGGCAGCGCGTTCTGCTCATGATGTCGGACGATGCGGGCAACACCTGGAGCCATGGCACCGCGCCCTTCATGGCGGTGCCGGTCGTGATGGGCAAGCCGGGACAGTTTCGCGTCCTGGGGCTGACCGCCCTGGGTGGGAAACGGGTGCTCGCCACGCTCTACTGGGTCGACAATTCCGATCCGGCCCTGCCGTTTTTTAATGAACAGACGGAGGGGCTGCTCGACTCCCGAATCCTGTTTGCGGAGTCCGCTGACGACGGTGAAAGCTGGACCGAACCGGCGCTGATGGACACGTCACCGTTCAACATGCCCACGCCGATCACAGGACCTGTGCTGCTGCTGCCCGACGGCGAGCGGGTATGCCAGTTCGAAACCAACAAGTCCTATTATGACACCGCCCCCTGGGTGCACAGCTCCATCCTGATGTTTTCCCGCGACGGCGGCCGGAGCTGGCCCCGGCACAGTGTGGTCACCCGCGATCCGCGCGTGTTCTACTGGGACCAACGGCCCCAAGTCCTCCCGGACGGCCGGATCTTCACCCTGTTCTGGACCTATGACAACGCGGCGGCCGCCTACCTCAACATCCATGCCGGCGAGTCCGCCGACGGCGGCCGCACCTGGTCCGCCTTGTGGGACACGGGCGTGCCGGGCCAGCCGGCGCCGGTAGTGCCCCTGCGCGACGGACGCCTGGCCATGGTCTATGTGGACCGCACCGCCGCCCCCGCCATCCGCGCCCGCATCAGTGCGGACAACGGGCACACGTGGCCGGAGGAAACCGCCTTGTCAATTTATGAGAGCGTCCTGCCGACCCAAACCGTGCGCAAGGATGGCATGGCCGATGCCTGGTCGGAGATGGGCAAGTTCTCCGTCGGCCTGCCCGCCATCGCCGCCTTGCCGGACGGCGGGTTCCTGGTGGTTTACTATGCAGGGCCGAGTACGGACTGCACTAACGTGAAATGGGCCAGAATCAGCGCGTAAGCCGTTAACCCACAACATAATTTCCACGATCTTGAAAAAGGAAAGACCAATGATGAAGAAGCAATCCGCCGAGAACAAGAACGCCTCGCGTACCCAAACGCTTTACCGCCATGCCAAGGAGCGCATTCCCGGCGGCACGCAACTGTTGAGCAAGCGCCCGGAAATGCTCGCGCCCGACCAGTGGCCGCCCTATTACCGCAAGGCCAGCGGCTGCGAAATCTGGGATCTCGACAACCGGCACTACTATGACTTCTCCACCAACGGGATCGGTTCCTGCCTGCTCGGCTTCAACGACCCCGACGTCACCCGCGCCGTCTGCCGGCGGGTCCGCAGCGGCAGCATGTGCACCTTGAACCCGCCGGAGGAGGTGGCGCTGGCCGACCGGCTGTGCGCGATTCATCCGTGGGCCGACCAGGCGCGCTTCGCCCGCTGCGGCGGCGAGGCCTGCGCGGTGGCGGTGCGGATCGCCCGCGCCACCACCGACCGCTCGGTGGTCGCCATTTGCGGCTACAGCGGCTGGCAGGACTGGTACCTGGCGGCCAACCTGGGCGACAGCGACGCGCTCCGCGGCCATCTGTTGCCGGGCCTCAGCCCGCTGGGCGTGCCGCGCGAACTCCGCGGCACCACCGTCCCCTTCACCTTCGACAACCGCGAGCAGTTCAACGCTATTTTGGAACAATACGGACCCCGCCTCGCCGCCGTGGTCATGGAGCCGTGCCGCTCCCAGGACCCGGCCCCGGGCTTTCTCGAGTTCGTCAAGGCCGGCGCGCACCGGGTCGGGGCGCTGCTGATCTTTGACGAAATCACCATCGGCTGGCGGCTTCACTTTGGCGGGGCGCACCTAAAATTTGGCGTCAGCCCCGACCTGGCGGTGTTCGCCAAGGCGCTCGGCAATGGCCATCCCATGGCGTCCGTCATCGGCACCCGCGCGGCCATGGCCGGCGCACACGACTCCTTCATCAGCAGCACCTACTGGACGGAAGGCGTCGGCCCGGTCGCGGCCCTGGCCACCCTGGAAAAGATGCAGGCCGCCGACGTGCCGGCACACATCGCCCGGGTCGGCACCCGCGTGCAGCAGGTGTGGCGCGAGGGCGCCGCGCGGCAGGGCCTGCCGGTCCATGTCGGCGGCTACCCCTGCCTGTCGCATTTCCGTTTTGACCATGCCCAGGCGGATGCCCTGCGCACCCTGTTCACCCAAGGCATGCTGGCGCGCGGCTTCCTGGCCGGCACCGGCTTCTATCCGACCCTCGCCCACACCGAGGCCATCCTGGACGCCTACGGAGCGGCGGTCGACGGCGTCTTTGCGGAAATCGCAACCGCCCTGGCAGCCGACACCGTCACGGCGCAACTGCACGGCCCCGTCGCCCACAGCGGGTTCAAGCGGCTGCTGTAATGGTAAAAACAACGGAATGTCTTTTGCCGCATGGGTTGTTCGGCCCGCTGGTGGGGTGGGATGATTTTGAGCCCCAACGGGGCGGCAGGAAAATAGCCCAGGGCAACGCCCTGGGAATGAAAGAATATGGATTGCGCTCTGAAAGGGCAATGGAAAAAAAACCAACCAAGCAGAGAACTCGTTACCGCCCGTTTCCTTGCCCTTTCAGGGCGGCAAAAAAAAGAGGGGGGGGATACGTCCCCAGGGCGTTGCCCTGGGCTGTCCTCCCTGGCCCCGTTGGGGCGGAACCCCCAAAAATCGTGTTCGTTGTCGTGATCGAATCGACTACGATGGACGACAACGAGCACACGAATCAGGAATCCAACCAAGATTATATGAGTGTAGCAAAGGGCTTGCAGCCCGCCCAATCGAAACGTGGCAACTCGAAGAGCGCGATGCAATCGCTTTGCTACAGTGGACATCGTCCTTTGGTCATGAAGAATCCGGGCTAACAAAGTTGAATTAGTAATTACCTTCAGCCTA
This sequence comes from uncultured Lentisphaerota bacterium, assembly GCA_903896595.1. GTDB lineage: Bacteria > Verrucomicrobiota > Lentisphaeria > Oligosphaerales > CAITYL01 > CAITYL01. Next base: position 1,304 of record CAITYL010000021.1, on the reverse strand, counting down.
CAGCCTAAACAGCTTCAGTCTGACCAGGTACGGCATTGAAAGGCATGCACATGAAACTGGAACCTTGTGTGATCGACAGTCATGTCCATGTGGGGTTGGATTATGCCAACTACATGGAGAACTCGCACCCGTACGCCATGAGTTTCGAGGACCTGGCAGAGCGGATGGAGCGGCACGGGGTTGGCCGGGCCATGGTGTTCCCCTTTGGCTCCAGCTATCACCTGCCGGCAGGCGAGGTGCCGGCAGCGTTGCGTTCCCGCTATCCCTACGAAAAGGAAAACCTCAATCTGCTCCGGGAAATCTACGACATTTATCCCGAGCGGAGCGACCGGGCGTTTCCCTTCGCCATGTTCGACCCGTCCGTCCGGGTGGAGGAACAGGTGGCGGGACTGGAAACGCTGTGCGGCCAGTACCGGCTGTACGGGCTCAAGACCTGCTCCACCTACCTGCAGGCGTTCCTCAAGGACCTGCACGGCAAGGGCAAGCCGATCCTCGACTTCGCCGTCCGCCGGCAGCTGCCAATCGTCTTGCATGTCTCCTATGACCCGGGCGACCCGTGGGCACCCCTGGCCGATGCCCTCGACGTGGTGGAGGCCAACCCCGGCCTCCGCTTCTGCCTGGCGCACACCGCCCGCTTCTCCAAGGCGGCGTTTGAGCGCGCCCAAACGCTCCCCAACTGCTTCATCGACTTTTCCGCCTTCAAAATCCATTGTGACCTGGCGGTGGCCAATTACCGCGCCATCCCGCCGCCGGCGGAACGGCTGGACGTGGATTACGCCAATCCCCAGGCCGCGCTGCGGCAGATCGCGGAATGGTTTCCCTACAAGATGCTGTGGGGCACGGACGCGCCGTATTACTCCTTCATCAAAAAATACACCGACGTCCACGGGGTGGTGACGGATGTGGCGCTGCGCTCCTCCTACGGCGCCGAAAACGCGATTCTCACCGCCCTGCCCCGCATTTTGATCCGAAAAATCGCCTTTGACAACACCATTCGGTTTCTCTTCGGCGACGGCTCGGGAAAAAATACATGATGCGTGCCCCACAAGCAGTGACGTACGGCGACAACCGCTTGGCCGGTCAAGCGGGCACGGACGTACACGGACTTTCACGGACCGGCACGGACGGAACTCACCGAACCGCCCCCCTTGTCCGTGTGCGTCCGTGGAGGTCCGTGCGTGTCCGTGCCCCCCTCAACCCCTCAACCCCTCAACCCCTCAACCCCCCAACCCCCCAACCCCCCAACCCCCCAACCCCCCAACCCCCCAACCCCCCAACCCCCCAACCCCTCAACCAGGAAAACG
>CAITYL010000020.1 GCA_903896595.1 uncultured Lentisphaerota bacterium | reverse complement strand
GGGCCACCGTCCGCCAAACCAATGATGCACGTCTCCGACGATGACGGGTTCGTCCGCCCGAGGACGGGCGGCTCCCGGTGATGGAAAAACGTCGTCGCCTGTAGCAAAGCGATTGCATCGCGCTCTTCGAACTGCCACGTCCCGATTGGGCGGGCTGCAAGCCCTTTGCTATACTTAGGTTATACCGCATTAGGGTGAGATCTTAATTACCTTCAGCCTACAGCCTAACACGCTTCAGTCTAACGCAGTATAGCTACACCGGTTCCGGCTGGGTTGCTCAGGGGGCGTAGCGTTCCCAGTAGGCCAGGGTCGGCTGGCTGGTATTGGGATTGCGCAGGTTCCGGCAGTCCCGCGTGACGCGCAGGGTGCGGCGGACGGCGCCATTGGCGGCGCTGGCGGCGACGGTGATGGTGGCCACGCCGGATTCCTGAAACGAGAAGTGCTCCTGGAGCCGCCCCAGCAGGTCGGCGGGCACGGCCTGTTCCAGCGCCTCACCCCCCAGCCAGCGCCCCAAGCCTTCGCGCAAACGGGCTTGGTCCTTGGCGTCCGGGAAATAGCGTTGCAACTCCTCGGGCGAGGGTGGGAACGCACTGTTCTGCCCCCGCGGGAACGAACTGCCCGCCGGCGGAATAATGCGGAAGTCATCTTCGCCGGGCCGGACCGGCGGGGCGTCATTGGCCACCTCATCGCCGCGGGCGGCGGTCATGGCCGGGGCCAAGCCTTCCAGCCAAAAGAGCTCCTCGCGGAACTGCAACGGGCCGTTGCGGGGCAGGTCGGGCCAGCCGTCGGCGGCATAGCCCTCCTCTTCCTTGCCATGCAGCCGGCGGAGGCTGTCGGCGTCGAGGTAATCGGCGAACACGTCTATAAATTCGTCTACGGCCAGCTGACGGTCGTGGTCATCACTGACCGCGAAGGCCGCGCGCAAGGTTTGGTCGGCGGTGGCGCCGGACACATCAAGCCCGCGGTTGGCGTCGACCACCGTAGTGGCAATGGCACCGTCGGGACCGTCCCAGGAATGGGTCTGGCCATCCATTAACCACGGCTCGACGGAGTCGTTTTCCCGGGCCATGGTCTGGTCGCCGCCCAAGGTGCGGTTGGGATAGCGGCGGCGGTCCCACAGCAACAACCAGAACGCCCGGTCGGCGGCGGATTCGGCGGCATACAGCAGGCGGCCGCGGGATGCCGCGGCCTTGGCCTCGGCGGCGGTGATCTCGCTGAGCACGGCGATATGGGTGGCCAGCACCGCCAGCACCGCCAGTGTGCTCAAAACGACCACCAGCGCCACGCCGCGCTGCCGCCGGGCTGCCGGGGCGGGTGACGTCCGGGTTGGAGGAGGGGGTGTCATAATGGTGTCGGCAATATAGGACAGCTGGAAGGTAGAACCAGTTCCCGCAAACGTTGAACTTTCAGCGGGCGACGGCTGTCGGCGGCTCTCGATGGCCATCGATGGCTATCGAGCGCCGCCGATGTCCGTCGAGAAAGCCGGAACAACCGCCGCTCTCTTCCGGCCGTCGGCAACCCCCGTGCGGGGGTTTACATTACCTCCCTGCCGCCTTTCCAACGCCGCCGTGTGAACAACCGGAGCCGCCACCACCTCATGCTGACCGACCGCAAACTGGCCACCCAAACCCGCCTAATGGCGGAAGCAACGCTTCTGCTGCTGCTGGAAACGCTGGCGCGGCGCCGGCCGGCGGACCGTGTGCTGGCGTTCTTTCTGCGCAGCCGTCCGCAACTGGGGTCGCGGGACCGGCGGCTGATCAGCGAAACGGTGTTCGCCATTCTGCGCTGGTGGGGCTGGCTGGCTCCCCTGGCGCCCCCGGCGTTCCGCCGCTGCCTGGACGAGGCCACCGCCGGCGCCCCGGCCATAAAGACGGAGGACGAAGACACCCCCGCCGCCCCGTCCGCCACCCCTCCCGCCGCCGCCAGCGTACCCCCGAACCCTTCCGCCGCCGTCCCGCCGCCGCCCGACCCGGGCCCGCCGGACGCCTGGCATGCGCTCTTCCTGGCGGCCCACGCCCTGGACGGACTGACCTTTCCGGACATCAGCGGGTACTGGACCGGCACCTCGCTGCTCCGCCAAAACCCGACGCCCGCCGTTTCCGGTCAGCCGCGAACCGAGACCTTGGCCACCCTTGCGGAACGGGCCGAGGCCCTGTTCCGGCGCCTCCGGGTGCCGCCGCCCGCCGGCGGGTTTCAGCCCGCGGGGCTGATCCCCGCCTGGGCGCCGGCGCTGCTGGACGCGGGCATTCCGGCCGACACCCTGCTGCCCTGGTTGCAGCGGCGGCCGCCGCTGTGGCTGCGCATGCAGCGCGGCGAACCGGCGGCCGTGCAGGCCGAGCTGGCTGCGGCCGGACTGCAGCCGGAACCGCATCCGCGGCTGGCGGGTGCCCTGCGGGTCGGGGATGCGCGGATCAATGTCTTTACCTTGCCTGCCTATCGCGAAGGTCGGGTGGAGATTCAGGACCTGGCCTCCCAGGCGGTCGGCGTCGTCTGCGCCCCGCCGCCGGGCGGGCGCTGGTGGGACGCCTGTGCCGGCGCTGGCGGCAAGAGTCTGCAGTTGGGCGCGCTGATGGCCAATCGCGGCACGGTGCTGGCCACCGACATCCGCGAGTACAAGCTTGACGATCTGCGCCGCCGCGCGCGCCGTGCCGGCCTGTGCAACATCCAGTGCCGGGGCTGGGACGGCAAGCCGCTCCCGGCCCGGAAAGCCACCTTTGACGGTGTGCTGGTCGATGCCCCCTGTTCCTGTTCCGGCACCTGGCGGCGCAATCCCGGCGCGCGCTGGAGTGTGGAAGCCGACGAACCGGCGCGCCTGGCCGCCCTGCAACGGCAGATCCTGCATGCCGCTGCCAGCGGTGTCCGTCCCGGCGGCGTCCTGATCTATGCCACATGTTCCCTGTTTCAGTGCGAGAATGAAGGCGTGGTCACCGCCTTCCTGGCCGAACATCCCCAGTTCCAGCCGGAACCGTTCACGGATCCCATTACCGGCGACCCCGTTCCCACCGGCATGCGCCTCTTTCCGCCCTGGGCCGGCGATTCCGATGCTCTCTTCGCCGCCCGCCTGCGCCGGCAAGCTTGAGCCCCCCGGGGGGAGGATGTTGGGAACCCTCTTTTGAGGAAAGGCGGTTTCCAAGCCCTCCGTCAAACCTTTTTGTTCCTTTTGCGGATTTCGCAGGCCGGCCATTCGCACGGACGGACACGGACACTCACGGACTTGCATGGACCCCAAACACTCTTCTCAAGGCGGGGCTGTCCGTGTTGGTCCGTGCCCGTCCGTGTCAGTCCGTGGTTTTCCGCCCCGCCGCGCGCGTTACTCGCCCCGCCCCGCGTGCCAGAAACAGCTGTCCGTGGACACCGCCAGCTTGCCAAAACGGTCGGAGAACGTGTTCCCGGTTATGCTTCGTTAGGCTGAAGCTTGTTAGGCTGTAGGCTGAAGGTCATTAAAATCTCACCCTAACGCGGTATATATTGGACTAAAATCCGGTCTAACGGGGCCGCCCCCCGTTTTGCCCACCAGTACGCATGACTATAGAAAAGGGATTGGCGCATGAAACGGTATTCCAAAGAACATGAGTGGGTGGAGTTGCAGGGGACGGAAGCCGTGATGGGCATCACGGCCTATGCGGCGGCGGAACTGGGTGACATCACCTATGTCGAAGTGCCGGCGCTGGGCAAGAAGGTCAAGGTCAATGACGTGCTGTGCGTGGTGGAATCGGTGAAGGCGGCTAGCGACGTCTACGCGCCGGTGGGCGGCGAGGTGTGCGCCGTCAACGGCAACCTGGACGCCGATCCCGCCCTGGTCAACCAGTCGTCGGAGGACAAGGGCTGGTTCTGCCGGCTCACAGGCGTGGCCCAGACCGAGTTTGACGCTCTGATGACCGCCGACCAGTACGCCGCCTATACCGCCGGGCTGAAATAAGGGGGTGCATGACAATAAGGTTGGTTGGGAACCCCCTTTTCCAAAAGGGTGGCCCCAACATCATCCGACAAAATTGTCATGCACCCAAATAAGGCCGCACGTTGTACATCATTTTGCGGTGATGTATATTTGATGTATGATTCGCACCCAAATTCAACTTCCCGACCAGCTTTATGCCAGCCTGAAGGACATGGCCCGAACGGAAGAGGTGTCGCTGGCCGACATCATCCGGCGGGCCGGTGAATACTTGCTGGCGGTCCGGCCGGCCGCCACGTCGCCAGGGAAGTGGCGCGTGCCGGTGGCGGATGTTGGCGCGGTTTTGGTGGACGCGAGCCACTGGCGCGAGCTGGCCAACGCGCGTCCCCCCGAGGAACTCCGCGGGCTGTTGCCGGGCCGGAAAAAAAAGGTGCGACATGTTGGCGTGTGATACCAACGTTCTCTTTGCCGCGGTCGCGTCCGGCGCGCCCGGTCATGTGATCGCGCTGGGGTTCCTCGAACAGCATGAAACGGATCGCGAGTTTGTCGTTTGCGAGCTGGTGTTGGCCGAGCTCTACGGGCTGTTGCGCAATCCCGCCGTGGTGGCAAAACCGCTGGCGCCGGCGCCGGCGGTGGACATCATTCAGCGGTTTCGGACCAACCGTTCCTGGCGGGTGATTGATTATCCCGGCAATCGGTTGATGGATGAGGTGTGGCGCCGCGCCGCACAACCGGGGTTTGCCCGGACCAATATTTACGATGCGCGCTTGGCTTTAACCTTGCGTCATCATGGGGTTGCGGAGTTCGCCACCCGTAACCTCAAGCATTTTCAACACTACGGGTTTGCCAAAGTCTGGGATCCGCTGGCCGCCGGGACCGCCACCTGAGGAACCCGGCATGAACATCGAACATTCAACATTCAAGGCGGATGCTTCGACGTTGGACGTTGAATGTTCGGTGTTGAATGTTTATGAAACAGCCTACAGCCTAACGAAGTACAACCATGCCCTACCTTCCCCTGACCGCCAATGAAGAGCAGGAGATGCTGGCCGCGGTCGGCGCCGCGTCCATGACGGAGTTGTGGCGCCAGGCGCTGGGCGACGAGCCGGCGCCGGAACTGAAAGGACTGCCGCGCGGCGCTTCCGAGTTCGAGGTGACACGCTACCTGGCCGGTCTGGCGGCGCGCAACGCCACTGACCTGGTTTGTTTCCTCGGCAGCGGGTTTTATGACCATTTCATTCCCGCCGCGGTGGGCGAGATTGCCGGGCGCGGCGAGTTCTACACCGCTTACACGCCGTACCAGCCGGAGGCGTCCCAGGGCACCCTGCAGGCGATCTACGAATACCAGTCGGTCATCTGCCGGCTGACCGGCATGGAAGTGGCCAACGCCTCCATGTACGATGGCGGCACGGCGCTGTTCGAGGCGATGATGATGGCGGTGCGCATTACCGGCCGGCGGCGCGCCGTGTTGTGCGGCTCGGTGTCGCCCATCTACCGGGAAATGCTGCGCTGCTACTGTTCCAATTTGGACGTTGAGTTGCGGGTGACGACGGCCCGGGTGCAGGCCGATCTGGCCGAACTGGCGACGGAACTGACGCCCGACACGGCCTGCGTGCTGGTGCAATACCCGAACGTGTTTGGCGTGCCCGAGGACTGGCGGGCGCTGACCGCCGCCGCCCAGGCGCAGAGGGTGATCAGCATCTGTTCGGCCTATCCCGTGGCCCTGGGGTTGGTGGAGCCGCCCGGCGCCCTCGGTTTCGACATTGTCACCGGCGAGGGACAGTCGCTCGGCATCCCCCTCAGTTTCGGCGGGCCCTACCTGGGCTTTTTCGCCACCCGCCTGGCGCATGTGCGCAAAATGCCCGGCCGTCTGGTCGGCCGCACCGTGGACCTGGCCGGCAAGCCGGGGTTTGTGCTGACCATGCAGGCGCGCGAGCAGCACATCCGCCGCGAAAAGGCCACCTCCAACATCTGCACCAACGAGGGGTTGTGCGCCCTGCGCGCCCTGGCGTACCTGAGCTGCATCGGCCAGGAGGGGTTGCGGCAGGTGGCGGGACTGTGCGCCGCCAAGACGGTGTTCCTGCGCGACCGGCTGCTGGCCATTCCCGGGGTCACCGGTTACGACGCCCCGTTCTTCAACGAGTTCGTCATCCGGCTGCCGTTTGACGCCGCCGAGGTGGTGGGCCGCATGATTGACAAGGGCTATGCCGCGGGTTTTCCCCTGGGCCGTTACTTCCATGACCGCAAGCAGGAACTGCTGGTGGCGGTCACCGAGAAGCGCACCCGCGAGGAACTCTGCGGCTATGCCGCCGCCCTCGAAGCCGTGCTGGCCGCCTGCGACCGCCCGGCGTGACGCCTGGTACGCGAGTGACTTGAGAGACCGGAGAGTGGCGAAACTCATCCGGTCTCTCCAGTCCCGGGAGTCCCTCGCGTCCAGTCCCCCTCCCTCCGAGCGTCACCTTCCGGCGGGGACCCCCAGCAGGCGGTGCGCCGCGTCGTCGGCCTGGCACAGCAGCGGCTCGGCAACCGTCTCCGCCGGACTGCCGGGGCCCACCCCACATACCCGGACCAGTTGGCGGTCCGCGAACCCCATCCGCCCCAGAAAGGCGCCGTACCGGGGAACGTGACACAGGCAATCGTGCCTGTGAAGAACGTCAAGCAGGCAATCCTGCCTGCGTGAGATGGCTTGAGGCGCGTTCTCCTCGTTTCTGTCTGCGCCTCCTGTAGGAACGGGCGTGCCGCCCGTTGTGGGACGTTCCAGTGGAAGGGAAACACGCTTTGGGGCCGCCCGTCCTCGGGCGGACAAAACCGCACCGTCTCCACGAGTGCGGCAATGCCTTTGCCGCCCTTGGCTGGGTGTCCTTCCCGGAAGAATCTCTCGCCAAGCCCGCCAAGAAAAACCTCTGCGGGGCGTCCTCTTCGTCCTCCTTGTCCTCTGGTGCGCGTTTGTCCTCAAGGTCTTCGCCCCGCCGCCCGCTCAAAACGGCCAACGCCTGCCGCCGCCGAGGACGGGGAGGACCCCCCTTGGCCCCGATCCCAAACCCCAGCCCGAGGACGTTGAGGACACAGAGGACGCGGTGGCCATCCCAACTCGCCCGTCCCCCATCGGCTTTTTGTCCCAAGACAAGTATTCCCATATTTCTTACAACGGGGGAATGGCGGCGCGGATGGGATGGGACCATTAAGACGCTTGAGACCTTTGGGACCTGTAGGACGCCCGGCCGCAGTCGCATGGCCAGCCATTTGTGCGCGAGTTTTGCGGCGGTCCCAATGGTCCCACAGGTCCCACGGGTCCTAATGGTCCCAATGGCTTGTAACACTTAAACATTCGGGTTCACCACGAAGTCACGAAGAGCACGAAGATTAAGCGAAGGTGTTTTTTGAGCTGTATTTGCCCTAAAAATCTCTCGCCAAGCACGCCAAGATCGCAAAGAAAGTCAAAAGTCTTTGTTTTTAACGTAAAACTTGAATTTCTTGGCGTTCTTTGCGTCTTTGCGAGAGAAAAACAAGGATCGATGTTTGATGTGAAATTGGGGGCAATTGGGGACAGGTGAATGATTGCCGGGAGTTCCGGACCTTGGCAGTGGAGGCTGGTTTCATGCCGCATGTCTGGCCTTGGAACGCGCCCCGGGGGGGGAGGATTGCAACCTCTTCCATGGCGGTCGGCGACAGCCGGCGGCCGGATGGGATGGGACCATTACGACGCTTGAGACCTTTGGGACCTGTAGGACGCCCGGCCGCAGTCGCATGGCCAGCCACTTGTGCGCGCTGCTGGGGCTGTCCTAATGGTCCCAAGGGTCATAAGGGTCCCAATGGTCCTATCGTGACGCCCGGCTGAGTACCGGCCATGGGGCGTGAAACGGCGGGCGGGATTGCCTGTTTCACGTTGATGAAAAACGGCGGCGCCGGCCGCCCCGGCTGCGGAGTTCGCAGGGCGGGGACGGCTGGCGCCGCGGTGGAGGGAGGCGGAGTTACGCCTTGGGGCCGAGGAGGGTCTTGAGGTCGGCCTCGGGGGTGGTGATGGGGGCGATGGCGAAGGTGTCGACCAGCACCTTGAGCACGGCGGGGGTGACGCAGGCCGGCAGGCTGGGGCCGAGCCGGATTTTGCGGATGCCCAGGTGCAGCAGCGAGAGCAGGATCACCACCGCCTTCTGCTCGTACCAGGAGAGGACGAACGACAGCGGCAGGTCGTTGACGCCGCAGTTGAAGGCCTTGGCCAGGGCCACGGCGATCTGAACGGCGGAATAGGCGTCATTGCACTGGCCGATGTCGAGCAGGCGCGGGATGCCGCCGATGTCGCCGAACTCCAGCTTGTTGAAGCGGAACTTGCCGCAGGCCAGGGTCAGGATCACGCAGTCCTTGGGCACCAATTGGGCGAACTCGGTGTAGTAGTTGCGGCCGGGCTTGGCGCCGTCGCAGCCGCCGACCAGGAAGAAATGCTTGATCGCGCCGGCCTTGACGGCGTCGATCACGGTGCCGGCGACGCTCATCACCGCGGCATGGCCGAAGCCGCCCATAATGAACTGTTCCGGCGCGGTGGCGGTGAAGCCGGGGGCGGCCTGGGCGGCGGCAATGACCGGCGCGAAGTCGCGGGTGGCGAGGTGGGTGACGCCGGGCCAGGCGACCAGGCCGGTGGTGAAGATGCGGTTCTGGTAGCTGTCCTTGGGTTTCTGGATGCAGTTGGTGGTCATGAGGATCGGGCCGGGGAAGGCGTCGAATTCCTCGCGCTGGTTCTGCCAGGCGCCGCCGTAGTTGCCGGCCAGGTGGGCGAACTTTTTCAGGCCCGGATAGGCGTTGGCGGGCAGCATTTCGCCGTGAGTGTAGACGTTGATGCCGGTGCCGTCGGTCTGCACCAGCAGGTCATGCAGGTCCAGCAGGTCATGGCCGGAGACCAGGATGCACTTGCCCGCGACGGGGGTGATGCGGATCCGGGTGGGCTCGGGATTGCCGTAGGCGCCGGTGTTGGCCTGGTCGAGCAGTTCCATGACGCGCAGGTTGATCTCGCCGCAGCGCAGGGAGAACTTGAGCAGGAGGTCCAGGGTGGGGGCGGGATTGGCCAGGTAGTCCAGCGCCTCGTGGAAGAAGTCGAAGACGGCGTCATCCGACCGGCCGAGGATCTGCGCGTGTTCGGCGTAGGCGGCCATGCCTTTCAGGCCGTAGGTGAGCAGTTCCTGGACGCCCGTCACTTCGGGGCCGAGGGTGCTCTGGCGGTTGGTGATGGCGATCTCCTCGCCCTGGCGCAGCAGGCCGGCCCGGTCGGGCGCCGGGGTCCAGGCGGCGGGGCCGGCCAGGATTTCTGGCGCGGTGCCCGCCTTGGCGCAGGCCGCCTCGTACAACTGCCGGGCCTGGTCGCGCACGCCGGCCAGGCGGCGCAGTAGCGCCTCCAGACGGGCGGGGTCGAAGTTGACGTTGGTGACGGTGCTGAAGAGCGCTTCAAGCACGGCGAGGTTGACGACGGACGAACGGGCGCCGCGCTTCGCCGCCCGGTGCGCGTACTGGCCGATGCCCTTGGCCGCGTAGACCACTAAATCTTGCAGGGTGGCGGTGGTGGCGTCCTTGCCGCACACGCCCACGGTGGTGCAGCCGGTGCCTTTGCAGGTCTGTTCACATTGATAGCAGAACATGGTGAGATACTCCGGGGTTGGTTTATCGGGTAACACGGACGGACACGGACACGCACGGACGGACACGGACGAAGACGCGAGGCGACACGTTTGATTTCACCACAGAGAGCACAGAGAACACAGAGGGCGTGTGACATGTGTGTCGGTTGGGGCCACCCTTTTGAAAAAGGGTGCTCCCCCCGCGCTCCGCGCTTCGCAGTCCCGGCCCCGCCGGGTCGTTCACATGTTCACTCTGCACCCCCCTTCC
>CAITYL010000019.1 GCA_903896595.1 uncultured Lentisphaerota bacterium | reverse complement strand
GGATATACACTACTCAACGCGCGGACCAAGGGCCACCACCACTCTTATGCAACTAACACCACTACAAACCAACGCACTCTCCCCGTGAACCTCCCTTTGTTTCATAGGAGGGGGTTCCCAATTTCGTCCGAACAAATTATTAGTTTTTCGGAACGAAGACGCCCATCTCGAGGCGCAAATCGCCTTTTTGCCGAAGCAATTCCACGAAGCGCGGAATATTGCCGGTGGCGGCGAACTGGCCCACGACCTTACCCTTTTCGTCAAACCCGCTCTGCTCAAAGGTGAAGATGTCCTGCATCAGGATCACATTTCCCTCCCGGCCGGTGACTTCGGTAATCTGGGTGATTTTGCGGGAGCCATCCACCATGCGCGACTGTTGCACCACCAAGTTGATGGCGGACGAGATCTGCTCCCGGATCGCCGCCGACGGCAGTTCAAAGCCGGCCATCATGACCAGGTTTTCCAGGCGCGAGAGTGCGTCGCGCGGGTTGTTGGCATGGACGGTGGTGAGCGAACCGTCGTGACCGGTGTTCATGGCCTGCAACATGTCCAGCGCCTCGGCGCCGCGACACTCGCCAACGATGATGCGGTCGGGGCGCATGCGCAGGGCGTTGACCACCAGATCACGAATGGTGACCCGGCCCCGGCCCTCAATGTTGGGCGGCCGCGATTCCATCCGCACCAGGTTGGGGTGAGTCAGCTTGAGTTCGGCCGAGTCTTCAATGGTGACCACCCGCTCCCCTTGGGGAATGAATTGGGACAACACATTGAGCAGGGTGGTTTTACCGGAGCCCGTGCCGCCCGAGACCAGAATGTTCATGCGCGCCCGCACCGCCTCTTCCAGCACCAGGGCGATCTCGGGGGTCATGCTGCCGAACTTGACCAAGTCATCGGTCGTCAGTTTCTTGGTGGCGAACTTGCGCACGGTCACCGACGCCCCGTCCAACGCCAGCGGCGGAATAATAACGTTGACCCGCGAGCCATCGGGCAAACGGGCATCGACCATGGGACTGGCCTCATCCACATGCCGGCCCAGAGGTTCGACAATCCGCTGGATGATTGAGATCAGATGCCGGTTGTCGAAAAAACGGGCGCCGGTCTCCATCAACCGCCCCTTGATCTCGACAAAGATCCGGGACGGCCCATTGATCATGACTTCGTCCACCTCGGCGGCGCGCAACAGGGGTGAGATCGGGCCAAACCCGATCAATTCGTCAAGCAGCGCCTGGCGAAAACTGTCCATCGGAATCTCGCGGGGAATTTCATGGCGCAGTTCACGCAGCACTTGGTCCAGGGCCAGAAATAACTTGGCACGCATCTCCTCGTTCTCCACCTGCTGGGTGGCGACTTCAGGAAGGTTGAGTTTGGCCAGCACCGCCTCATGAATGCGCTTTTTGAGCGCCATCATGTCGTCGGTATAGAGGAGCGCGGTTTCCTGAAATGCCCTGGCCGGCGGTGCCGTTTCCGCGGCGGCGGGATGGGGGAAAGGCGCCGGCTTGGCGGCGGGCGGTGGCGCGCGGTCGGGACTGGCGGCATTGCCGTCGCTCACCCGCAGTTCATGCCCCCCGATCTGGATGCGATCACCGTCCTTGAGTGGGGTCGGCTGAGCCAGCTTCCGGCCATTAAGCAGGGTGCCAAACGTGCTGCCCAAGTCGGCCAACAGCCATTGGCCGGCCTCGCACCGCAAAACGGCGTGCCGGCGCGACACCTGGTTGCCGGCCAGCACCACCGCGCTCTCCGGCGACCGGCCAATGCCCAGTTCGGCGGCGCCGTCCAGCGGCAACCGTCGCGGCGGCGTCCCGGCCTCACCGGAGGGTATGATCAGAAACAGCATCAAAACTCCCAATTAGAAATAAAAATAATTCCGGCCCTTGTGATCTTCCTTCAGACGTTCCTTGCTCGGCTGAGCGGCCTTTTCCACCGTGTTTTTTGTCTCATCGGACACCGGTTTTGACGGTTGGAAGCCAGGAGCCAACTGGGCGCTGATCAACACCAGCACCTGCTGCTGCCTGACGTCGCTGGTTTTTTCAGAAAAGAACCATTGGATCACCGGTACGCTGCGCAGAAACGGCACACCGCTGGGCGTCGCCGTGCTTTCCACCAGATCCTTCATGCCGCCCAAAACCACCGTGTTGCCCAGCGGGCACTCGACGTTGGTGCTGACCCGGTTCCGCTTCAGATTGTAGTCGCCATTGTCCATCAGTTCCGGCGCGCTCAACTCCAGCTCCACCTCAAGTCCGGCGGTCTGGGCGTTTTCCAAGCCGCCTTTGACGCGCATAATCAGACCGTAGTCAATGTCTTGGAGGCTGCCATTGCCCGTGCTGACGGCAATCTTGTCCCCGCCGCCACCCGACGCCGTGGACGACCCGCCGGTCTGGGCCTTGATGGTGCCGCCACTATGGAACAGGCGCCACTGCGGACTGTCCCCACTTTTAAAGGTCAGATGGCCGGCCGAGCGGAAGCGCGACACGCCTTCCTTGGCCATAAAATTGAGCACGCCCTGCAAGTTGCTGCGTACCGCGTAACCGCCGCCCCACCCCGAACCGCCTTTGTTGATGTTGCCGTAAAAACCGGCAGTGGCCGCATTGATCGCCAGCAACCCCTGCTTGGCCAGATTCACGCCCAGTTGCTCATTTTGGGAATCCGTGATCCCCACATAAACCACGTCCACCTCCACCATCACCGGCTCAATCCGCAAATTCAGCACCGCGTTCACTTTCACGTCGCCCGCGGCGCGCTGACTCGCTTCCCCGGCCTTGCGAATCACCAGCCAGTCCTGGGAGGCCACAATATCCTGCACCCGCGCCACATCCTGCGGGCTGTAGAAGGTCCCGGACATGAACAGAGTGTCCTTGTTGTACTTCAGCGACACCGCGCCGGGCGGCGCCGATTGGTCGCCTTCCATCACCTTAACGCCCGCCTTTTCCAGGGCGCTTTTCAACCCCAGCATGACCTCCGGCGCCGGCCGGAAGGTGGTCAGATCCAAATATTGTTTGGCGTCATAAGCCTTCAGAACCTTTTGCAGGGTCTCCCAGTTGCCGACATTCGAGAGCTCCCCCTTGACCACGATCCGGTCCCGGTTCACCGCCAGTTCCACTTCCGGAACCGTGTCCAAATCTTTCTTTAACGCATTGAGAATTTCCTTGATATTCTCCACCACGGTAATCGAAAACAGGGCGGTCTCCCCGTTATTTCCCGTCACCTGCATGTCCGTGGCACCGGCCTTCAATCCCATGATCCGCAACTGCCGTTCCCCCATGGCCTCCGCCCGCACCAGGGCGGGATCCGTGACCCGGAACCCCTGCACCGCAAAGGGGAGGTCAACCACTTGGATGGCACCGATGTTCACCGCCACCCGTTCGCCGTCGCCGGGGGCGCCCCACGCCCACCCGCCCAGCAGGATCACGACCGCCGCCACCCAGGCGGCCAAACCGCTTCCGCTCTTTTGTGTTGTCATCATGGCGTTCATGTTGTTCTCCTTAGTTGTCCGGAATGGACTTTTTATCCTTGCGATGCCGATACTTACACCATCAATACCGTCATTTTGCCTTCTCTTTTTGGCCGGGAATCTGCGGAACCTGCACCGCTTGCAGCCCCTCCAATAGTTTTTCAAACGTGCTCCGATCCACCATGCCGGCGTCCATCCGGTTGATGGCGGAATCATCATTGGGCCGACGCAGCGCCAGGGTCAGCTCCGCCTGGCGCTGGGCGGCAATCAGAACCTGAGCCTGGGCTGGCGGCAGGGCGAGAATAATGTCACTGCCGCCCTCATCCTTGCCGGAGCGGCCGGTAACATCGAGCACCCGCACCCGGGGAAATAACACCAAGGTTGCTTCCTTGGTCACATCCTGTTCGGGTGCCGAAAGGTCGGCGGTCTTGACTTTGGCCTGGATCTTGAACGTCCCGATCACCGCCACTTCATCCCCCGGCTGCACGATCCTGGGAATGCCGCTGGACTGCGGCAGGGGCAGAGCCACCGCCCATTCCCCTTCCCCGACGATATTGGCCATGCTGCGGGACAACCCCACATCACTGAGCAGCACATAATCGTTCTGACTGATGGGGCGCAAGGCCTTCTGCCCCACCACCATCTCCATTTTCGACCAGAAGATGGCCTGGGCCGGAACCGCCGACACGGGAATCGTCTTTTTCATGACCGAGCTGTCAGCCAGCACTTCCCCCTCGATAATGTCGCGCGCGGCCGCCACCACGGTGGTGGTCTTTTCGGGGGCCTGTTGGCGCGCCGCCAGCAACCGTCCAACCGCCAGCACCGCCGCCAGCCCGAGCAACACCGCCAAAATCAGGGGGATGAAATTCTTCATAGTTTCCGTGGTCCTTTTCCGTGGTCGTTCGGCGCCTGCCCAACAGGGGCGGAGGGTACCGCGTTGCTGAAATCAATATATCCGCTTTTCGCAGCAGGCGACAATGCCGGCAGCTGCACGGCATCCTCCGCCAATTTGCTCTCATCCAACACGCCCATGGCGAACCCGCTGCGCCCCGGATCCGCCGGCCAGACCAACAACAGCAACCGCCAGTCGCCCTGCGCCCACACCGCCAACGGCCGTTCGCCGCCGGGCGTGCCGGTGCGCCCCATGGTCACCGACTGGCGCAACGCCCAGCCCTGACCGCGCAACGCCTTGTCAAAATCACCAGTGGCCACCGCCGGGCTGCCGGGAATCTCGCCGCAATAACGCCAGGTCCCGTCGCCACTGCCCTGCCGAACCCCTTCCGCCAGGGGCGGCAACCGCACCTCCGGCCCGCCATTCTCATTGACCGGCCCCGCCGAAACCGCCCACACGACCAGTCCCCAAACCAGCGCAAGGGCCGCCGGCAACGGTAGCCCCCCCCCCATCCGATGTCGGCTTCCGTTCATTGGCTCCAGCTCCTGTACTGCCCATACCGGGGTTGGTGCCGATACCCCTGGGGCGCCCCGGAGTGCGACCAACCGCTGGCGGCGATGGAGTCAAGATTCTCCGGCCACGGTTCCTGGTAGACATTGGGCGACCAGGGCCGCTGTTCATCCGCCAACGCCCGCGCCGTCCAGTTGCGCGGAAAGGCGGCCGGCACGCCGGCGCGTGTCCGGGTCAGCACCCGGTGATGACCGTCGCCCTCCACGTCCCGCCCCATTAATTGCACCGTGGTGGCAGGTTGCCGCCCCCCGTCCCAAGCCACTCCCGCCCGCAACCAGCCCCGAGCCCATTCCGGCATCTCCGGGCGCAGGACGGCCGTGGCGCCCCGCCCCTCGCTCCACAACCGATTGGCACCGGCCAGTTCACGAATGGCCGTGATCGGCTGCCGCCCCACCTGCGCCGCCGGAAACAGCCAGTTCTGCAGGCGCGACTTGATCTCGCCCAACGCCGGTTGTTCCTGCCGGTTGCCCCGGTTCCACGCGGCCAGCCGGTCGGCCGACACCAGCTTATGCTTGGCCAACGCCAGATCCCCCAGCCACATCATCCCCCCCAGCAGGACGACAAACAAGGGAATGGCGATCACCAGTTCCATTAGGATCGCCCCGCCCTGATCACGCCCCAAGGCCGTCAAGCGCCCGCCAAATTGATCCGCCGCGTTCGTCATTTCACGTTTCACGCCTCACGTTTCACGCCTCACGTTTCACGCCTCACGTTTCACGCCTCACGTTTCACGCCCACACCCGACCTGGACTCAATGCACCGTCCAGCCTTCCAAGCCGCCGGTGGCAAGATCACCGCCGCCCGCGCCGACCCCGCGGGGCGCGGTCTGCCCAGTAACACCCAATTTCTGCCGCATCTTGCTCAAAACTTTTGCCGCCGTCTCACCCTGCACGTTCCGGCCACTTTGGCCGCTGGCCCACGCCCGGTGCAACGGCACCAGTTGGGCGTCCCAATCGCTGGTCTTCAAATTCCATAGTTTCCGGATCGGAACATCCTCGTAGGTCACTTCGTACCGCCCGGCCCCCGGTTCGTTGGGCGACTGATAGCCGGCAATGGCCGTCGCCACCCCCCACATATCCCGCGGTTGGCCGGGGCTGGGATGGAAGAACCGGAACATCCCCTCCTCCGCCAGCGAGCCAAAAATAAAGAAAAATGGATTGTTCAACCGGCGTTTGATTCCCACCGCGATCGTTCCGTCCCGCAGAAAAAATTTTTCTTCCAGGACATGCGGCCTGGCCTTGACCATACTGAACTGAGCATCGCTCACGTCCTGGCCGCGAATCGTTTCACTGCCCGAAATACGGAAGAACGGCGCCGGCACGCAAGCGCCTTTGACGATGATCCACTTCGTGCTCCACCAGTTCCACTCGGCGATCAGGGCATTGACTTGTTGCTGATACTCGCGTTGCAAGCCGTCACCGCCATCGGTTCGCCTGAACCACTTGTCCGTTCCTTCGCCCAGCGTCGCCACCGGCCCGTCATAGAAATCGGCGTGAGCCAGAAACAGGGTCTCATCGTCCTTGGTGTTGCGCAACTTGCGGAACCACTGTTTGGCCGGCGTGATCTCCAGATGATGCTCGATGTCGGCGCCGCCGGCGGCCCGGTCATTGTCGGTCTCCGCGATGTTCTGACGCACCGCGCTGGCCACCATGGTCCGGATGCGGGTCTCCACCTGGCTGATCAGGTCGTCCTCGGCGGCATTCATGGCGTTGATATTGGCCTTGGCCTGAACGATATGGTTGCGCAGAGTGCCGTAATTGGAGCCCCAACTCCGATTGCCCCCCGGTGCCCGCGCCGTCATGCGGTGCATGCGGATGCTGTTGATGCTGACCAACTGGCTCCGGTTCAGGCGCACATACTTGTCACTGCCCATGGCCCCGTTGAAGTAATAGGTGGGCCGGCCGAAATTGCACATGCCAATCTGGTTGTGAAGCAAAACCTTCAAATCGTCGATATCCCACTGGTTGACCACCTTTTCCAGCCATTTGTCGACGATGTAATCCATGGTCATCTGATCGAGCATGACATAGGTCCAGGCCATGGCGCGATTGATGGCGGCGATCCGGCTGAGATGGTCCGCCTGGACCAGCGCCCCCGAGTAGGCGGCGCTGTCGGCGGCGTTCTGCAGTTCGATACGTTCCCGAACGATCTCGCCCACCGCGAAACAGGCCCAGGCCAGGAGGAACAGCATCATGAACACGACAACGGTCAGGGCCAGCACAACCCCGCCCTCGTCCCGCCACAGGCGACGGCACAACGCATTGGCTTGGTGGAGAAGGTTCATTATCACCACCCTGCCGCCGGAACGCCCATCGTGGGCAACGTCACATACGGTTTGCACGCCACCGCGGTTTCACGAAAACGCAGGTGCGGATATTGCACACCGCCCTCCATCCGGTGCTGGTTGCCGGTGGGGTCCGCCTGATTTTCCAGCCATTCAAAATCCTGGCGCCAGGGATTCACCGCCCAGCCGATCACGGGTCCCGCCACCGGCATAATCAGGGCAAAATCGAATTCCACCGTCGCCTTGACATTCCAGGGGCCGTCCGGCGCCACCGTTGTCCGCGTCTTGCGGGCCACTCCGCCGGAGCCATGAATCGCCCCCCAGCCGGGCAACTGCTTTTCCGGTTCAGCCTCAGCCTGGCCAATCACCAACCACGCCAGCACCTGCTGGGCGGCCTGCCGGCCGGCCGCCTGGTATTCATCCTGATGACAGGTCAACGCCGCCCGGGCCGCGCACACGGCGGCATAACTCACCACTTGCCGCGCCACCCACACATGCGCGACCTGGGCACATCCCAAGATCAGCAGCAACAGTACCGGCATGGCCAGCACGCACTCCAGCATCACCGACCCGCCATCGCCCCGACTCCGCCGCCCGTTCATGGCGAGCGCCGGGATGAGCCGATGGAGCCCACGGAACAACGGAAGAACGGAATGTCGGACTGCCGTTTTCATCCGCCGCGTCTCCCCGTACCCCAACTTTTATTTAGAACGGCCAAAGCACCGTCAGCAATCCTAAGGCGATGGCAAAGCTGAAGGGAACGCGAGCCCGCTCGCTGTCCTTGGGTGGCAACCCCGCCCGGCCCACCACCCGGTCATAGCGAAAATCGCAACAACAACGTGCGTAATGCTTGAGCCGCGCCCCATCGACTTGTCCGGCCACCAACAAGGCCACGGCGACGCCCAGGCCGGCAAAGGCCGTGTAGAGCAACAGGGGTAGAATTCGCTCCCACCCCGCCACCGCGCCGGCGGCAAACAACATCTTGACGTCACCGCCACCGGCCCCCCGGGCCAGAAAGGGCAGCAGAAGGAACAATCCACCCGCCGCCGCCGCCGCAAACCCGCTCAGCAACGAACCGGTGCCGCCCAGCCAAAAACGCGCCAGCAAAACCACAGCGGCGCCGCCCACCGTCCACAGGTTGGGCAACCGCCGCTCGCGCCAGTCGCGGTGGCACAACACGGCCGACCAGGCCAGCACCAGCAACCACAGGCCGATCTGACAGCTCTCCGGGCTCACTGATGCATGCTGTCGTGATAGGTGTCGGCCTTGCCCTTGTCAGTGCCTTCTTGCGTACGGGTCGCATCCTGGGCGGTCTTGGCACCGGTATGATCCCCCGTGGCACCCTTGGCGGCCACATCAAACATGCCGACAATGGTCTTGCCGAACATGGCCACGGCCACCACGCACGCCGCCGCAATCAGCACGGCGAGAATCACGTACTCCATCATCACGGCGCCCGTCTCTTCCCCCGCCAACCGGCACAGGAACCGCCCAAGGCGGGTGTGCTTGGCACGCGCCAGTCGCATGGCTTTTGATGTCATCATGGTTGTTCTCCTTAAGGTTCTTTTGCTGGATTATGACGGCCCCATGCCGCCGGGTTAAAGCGTCGCGCGGTCACGGGACCGGCAACGCAATTCCGCACATCAACCGCCGAAACGACTGCGCCATGGCATTGCCCAACACACCAAAATCGTTTCCGGCCAGGGTGCCATCCGTGGTCAGGGTATGGGCATTCCCGGACGGTTCGAATAAAATACTGGAAGCCCCCAACAACGGCAACAAAATAAACACAGTGACCACGACGTATTCCAACAACACGTCG
This sequence comes from uncultured Lentisphaerota bacterium, assembly GCA_903896595.1. Classification (GTDB taxonomy): domain Bacteria; phylum Verrucomicrobiota; class Lentisphaeria; order Oligosphaerales; family CAITYL01; genus CAITYL01. Next base: position 18,384 of record CAITYL010000019.1, on the reverse strand, counting down.
CCTCGCTCGTCCCTCCACCGTTGGCGCCACCGTTCGACCATCTGTGAACCTCCGCCCAACGCACCCACCCACCCCATGGCCCGTACCATTGCTATAATAATGCGGTTCTACGGGTTTGCCAAGCACGACGAGCGCGCCAAACCGAGTTCCGGCACAGGATAATGGCGCGGCGGTAAAAAACTCCCCCCCCATCCACACTCTTGCCCCAACCAAGGTGTATGATAATTGTGAAAGAATTTAACCGCGGATGAAGTTTTTCCGTATCGTCCGGCAAAACCATCATGCCTGACCGGTTTTTCTCCGCGCCTCCGCGCCTCTGCGGGAGATAACGCATCGTTGTTTTGGTTCCGGCTACGCAGGGTTGGGTCAAAAATACAGTATGAAAGCGGTGTCGAGCCACCGCCACTCAAAAGGTTCCGGCGGCGACCGGAACCGGTAACGTGACGCCAAGGTAAACACGCTGTTCGCGCCGACGTGCCAGCACAACGGTACTACGGAACTGACATGCGCGCGCCCCATCGCAAGCGGTGGCCGGAACCCGCACGGAAGGCTATATTTAGGCTTTACCACGCGTGCCCCCCTAACGTTCTACTTGGAGTCAGGAAACATCATGAGTACTCCTGGTGCGGTTTTTGAAGGACAACTGGTGGCCGCGGGCCTCCGGGTCGGCATTGTTTGCAGCCGATTCAACGATTTTTTCACGGCCAAGTTGCTGGAAGGCGCTCTGGACTGCATCGCCCGCCATGGCGGCGACCCCGCCAAGGTGGAAGTGGCCTGGGTGCCCGGTTCGTTCGAAATTCCCTTGATCGCCAAACGCCTGGCCGCCAGCAAGCGGTATGACGCGGTCATTGCTCTGGGCATGATCATCCAGGGGGCCACCGCGCACGCCCAGCATCTCAACGCCGAAGTGGCCAAAGGCCTGGCTCAGGTTTCCCTCGAATTCGGCCTGCCGGTGATCTACGGCGTGGTCAGCGCGGAAAACTTGGAGCAGGCCATCGAGCGCTCCGGCACCAAGGCCGGCAACCGTGGTGCCAGCGCCGCCCTGGCCGCCATCGAAATGGCCAGTCTGATGCAACGCCTGCCCGCCGCCAAGCGGGCCTGACCCGACCGTCCCGCCATGCCCCTTGAATAAACAAAGGCGTTGATGAAAACCCACTCCCGCACTCCCGTTTCCACGGGTGACGAATTAACGTTCCTGCGCGTCCGTCGCTACGCCCGCGCCGCCGCCCTGCGATTCCTGTACCAAGCCGACCAGTCCGTGGACTGGCGCTGGGACGAGGAACAGCAAACCCTTTTTTGGGACCAGGCCACCAGCCTGGATGACGCCCTCGAAGGCCAGGAACTCAAGACCGCCCGCACGTTCGCCAACTGGCTGATCGCTGGCGTCATCGCCCACCGCGCCGACCTGGACCGTGAAATCACCGCCCGGGCCACCAACTGGCGCCTGGAACGGATGGGCGCCGTGGACCGCAATCTCCTGCGTCTCTGCGCCTTCGAAATTCTTTATGGCGCTGACAAAGTCCCCCCAGTGGCCGCCATCAATGAAGCCATTGAACTGGCCAAGGAATTCGGCGACACCGAGTCCCCCAAATTCATCAACGGCATCCTCGACCGCCTGCACAACGACCAACCCCAGCCGCCCAAGACCTAGTCCCTTGTAAAATTTAAACCGCAGATTGCCGAATATTGAACCGCAGAATCCTGAAGTCGTTGCTGTCCTTCAGTGGATTTCCTTCGTTATTCGGACCTCAAAATTCGTCACTCTGCGGTTGTAAAAAAGTCAATTTTTCATCCTAACGCGATATGCTTGCGCCCCCGCCTAACGCACCCAAAAGCAAAGCGTGCCCTTCCCCCATGCTCGGTATTTTTGAACGCTTCAAACGCGGCCTGCAAAAGACCGCCACCGTCGTCACCCGCCACATCCAGGCCGTCTTCAAAGGCGACCGGCTGTGGACGCCGGCCGATTTCGATGAACTCGAAATGGTGCTGATCCAGGCCGACATGGGCGTGACCGCCGCCAGCGAAATCACCCGCCATATCCGTGATCGCTACCAGCGCGGCATCATCCACACCACCGACGACATCCTGCGCGTCGCCACCGAAGACATCCAGCGCATCCTCGAAGGCGACGGCATGCCGGCCATGGCCTGGGCGCCGCAGCCGCCGACCATCATCCTGCTTACCGGCGTCAACGGCAGCGGCAAAACCACCACCGCCGCCAAACTGGCCAACCGCTGGCGGGATGAAGGACGCCAGGTCATGCTGGCCGCCTGCGACACCTTCCGCGCCGCCGCCATTGACCAGCTCAAGGTCTGGGGCGCCCGCCTCGACGTCCCCGTCATCGCCCATCACCATGGCGCCGACGCCGCCGCCGTCGCCTTCGATGCCGCCACCGCCGCCCGCCAGCGCCGGGCGGATGTCCTGCTGGTGGATACCGCCGGCCGCCAGCATACCCGAAAAACCCTGATGGATGAACTGGGCAAGATCAAGCGCACCCTTGAGAAGGCCTGCCCCGGAGCCCCCCACGAGAACTGGCTGGTCGTGGACGCCAGCATTGGCACCAATGCCATTTCCCAGGCCCGTGAATTCGGCAAAATCGTCCCGGTCACCGGCTTGGTGCTGACCAAGCTCGACGGCACCGGCAAGGGCGGCGCCGTGGTCGCCATTCGCCGCGAGCTCGGCCATCCCGTCCGTTTCGTCGGCCTCGGCGAAGCCCAGGACGACTTGCAACCCTTTGACCCCACCGCCTTCGCCAAAGCCATTTTTGAGCGGTAGCCTAGATTATTCATGAGTGTGGCAAAGGGCTTGTAGCCCGCCCAATCGGGACGTGGCAGCTCGAAGAGCGCGATGCAATCGCTTTGCTACAATGGAGAAAAACTTCTCTATCGGCGTTATTTCAAGACCGGGAGCCGCCCGTCCTCGGGCGGAACTCGATGGCGTTAGACCAGTTCCGCCCTTTTGTTGGGCCACCGTCCGCCAAACCAAAGATGCGCGTTTCCGACCCGGTTACGGAACGCCATAGCCCCGTAAGATACATGCGGTATATTTTGTGTATTCTCAAAATCCACCGCCCCGGCAATGTCCTAAGGTGACCCTATGAGCACACCCCCGTCCCCCATCTGCTTGTCCTGGCGCGCCGATGTCTCCAAGTACGACACCCCGGAGGCGCTGGCCAACTTCACCGCCTTTGTCCGCGAACACCGCGCCGTGGTCGATGAGGTCGCCTTCTTTGAAACCATCACCCACCACCTCTACCTGCCGCTCGAGCAGATGGCCGAACGCGCCGCCCAGCTGGCCCGCGCCATCCGCGCCCTCAAGGCGGCGGGCGTCCCCAGTGTCGGCATCAACGTGCTGACCACCATGGGGCACCTCGACGAGGCGCGCGACATCATGCCCCCGCTGCCCTTCCAGGCCATGGTGGGACACGACGGCAAGGTCTCCACCGGCTGCGGCTGCCCCAATACCTCCGAATGCCGCGCCTATGTGCATGAAAAATACCGGCTGATGGCGGAGGCCGGCCCGGACTTCATCTGGGTCGATGACGACATTCGCATGCAGCAGCACGGCGTCGCCTATGCCTGTTTCTGCCCGGCCTGCCTGGCCATTTTCGCCAAGACCATGGGCCGCGCCTACACCCGCGAAGAACTGGCGGCCGCCCTCAACGACCCGGCCGGCGATGCCGTCCGCCGCGCCTGGATCGCCCAAAACGCCGAAACCATCCGCGCCCTCATGGCCGCCGTCGAAACCACCATCCACGGCGTCAACCCCGCCATCGTCACCGGCCTGATGACCGCCGGTCCCGGCTGGACCACCTACAGCGGCCTGGATTTCGCCGCCTGGTTCACCGCCCTGAAGGCCGTCAAGGCCCGGCCCGGCGGCGGCTTCTACTCCGACCATGCCCGCCTGGAGATCTTGGACAAGGCATTCGACATGGGCCGCCAGCGCACCCTGCTCCCGGCCACCGTCACCGACCTCCAGTACGAACTCGAAAACTTCCCTTACGCCGCCCTGCTGAAATCCGTCGGCTCCATGATGCATGAATGCACCCTGGCCCTGGCCGTCGGCCTCAACGGCATCGCCTTCAACGCGCTTGGCATGTGGACGCCGCACCCGGACCGCTACGCCGCCATCCCGCAGGCCGCCGCCCGTCTGCGCCCACTGTGGGAACGGCTGGTGGCCCACACGCACGGCCTGCCCACCGCCGGCCTGTGGACCGCCTGGACTCCGCACCTGCTGGCCCGCCGCCAGGTGCGCCCCGGCGAGGACTGGCTCGCCTTCAGCCGGCAGCACCACCACACCACCGCCAACATCCTGGCCCAGATCGGCCTGCCGCTCAGCGTGGATCAACCAGCCGCCACCGGCACCGTGTTGTTCGGGCGCATGGCGGAAGCCTTTGATGATGGCGAACTGCGCGCCATGCTCGCCGGCGGCGTGCTGATGGACGGCACCGCCTTGGAGGTGCTCGAACAGCGCGGCCTCGGCCATCTGACGGGCGTCCGTATCCACGAACGCCGCGAAAACGGGGTCATGGAACGCTTCACCGACGACCCGTTCAACACCCCCTTCGCCGGCGAGGTCCGCGATGCACGCATCGAGTTCTGGGGCGACGCCCGCGGCATGGGCGATGTCTTGGAACCAACCGCTCCCGGCGTCCGCGTGCTGGCGACCATGGAGGATTACTTCAAACGCCCGGTCGGTCCCTGCCTGACCGCCCATGAAAACGAACTGGGCGGCCGGGTGGTCGTCATGGGCTATGCGCCCTGGATGTTCCTCCAGTTCCCGCACAAGCGTCACCAGTTGCAGAACGTGGTGGACTGGCTCACCCGCGGCCTGGCGCCGGTGCGGATTGACGAAGCGGTCACGCTCACGCCGATCGTGCGCCTGGCGCCCGACCGCCAGCGCGGCGCTGTCATCCTGCTCAATACCGGGCTCGACACCATCGAACAGGCCACCCTCCATCTCCGGGTGAACGCCCACACGGTCACGCTCCTCACCGCCGACGGCGAAACCCCGCTGGCGTCAACCTTGGAACCCGGGGGCCGCCGCCTGGCACTGCGCCAGCTCCCCCCGTGGTCAACCACCATCCTGCTGTTGGCCTAACCTGACAACGTTCAGCTTTGGCGCGCTCCGAAACCATGCGCCGCTGGCCCCGACCGTAGAAAATAGGACGGCGTGCAACTCCAGGCATGGCAATAGCTGTTGATGAGGTGGCTGCCGTAGGGTGAAAGAGAGGGGTCTTGCGGATCGAAGACCTCCCAAAAATTATCGGCGCCCAGCTTGGCCATCGCGCCCCAATAGTCCAGCAACAACGCCCGGCCTTCCGCCGCCATGCCACACGCGAACATCGCTTCGACCACATAATGGTAAAGGTAGGGGCCGACGGGTTTGACCGCCGCCGGCGTGGCGGCCACCGCCCGCAAGGTTCCGGCCGCGGCATCCGGCGGCAACACCCCGGCCAGGGCCAGCCACGCCTGGGACGCCCAGGACACCTGGCGCTCCTTGCCGCTGACAAACACTTGCCGCCCGGCATCGAAGAGCTGCTCCATGGCGGCTCGCGACAGGTGCGCGATCCGCCGCTCCAAGACGGCGCATTCCGGTTCGCGCCCCAACGCCCTGGCCAGCTCGCAAGCCTTCTTCAGCGAAAAAATGACCACTCCCTGCTCCGCCGCCTGGCGGTCGAGGCCGGACGACCAGTCAATGAACAACCACCACTTGCCGCGATCCTGGAATAAGCCGGTTTCATCGATATCCTCCTGCACGATATCGAGTTGACGCACCGCCACCGGCCACAGTTCCGCCGCGGTGTCCCAGTCGCCGGACGCCTGGGCGTATTCCAGCAGCGTCGGCGCGAACAGAGCCGTGTAATCGTAGATGTGGCTGTTGCCGTTATGCGGCTGCGGACGTTCATACAGGCAGGCGGGAATCCGGCCGTGCTCATCGGCCAGCGCCGCGAAGAGATAAAGGCAGCGTTTGGCCAAGCCGTAGTTTTTGAACGAGTGATAGTTGACCAGCGCCTGGAGCCGGAAGTCGCCGAGCCACAGCCTGCGGTCGCGCTTGGGGCCATCCTCGAACACCGTCTGCATGCAGTTTTTGAGCGTGTTCAGGCTGATGCGGTCAAGGTCGCGCAACGGCTCCGGACAGGACGCCGGCAGCGGCGACACCGCCGCGAGATCCGCCGAGGTCACCGCGTCGCAGACGACATTTTTGATTCTAAACTGATAACCGGCATCGTATTCAGCATGAAAGCGGAGATAGCGAAAAGCGTAACGGCGGGGCAGCCGGATCACCGCTCCCGGTCGTTCCAGGTTCAGAATTTCCTCCTGCAACCAACTGCGGCTCAGGGTGCCCTGGTACTGGTTAAAATCCTCGCCGACCTCCGCCGGGGTCTCGCCCAGCTTGATCTGCAGCCGCAACGGACTGTCGATGGTGCCGGCCACTTCGATTTCAAAACGCACCTGGCCGACACAGTACTCGCCAAAATCGAACGTCGCGTCAAGGTCGCGGCGATGGTAGCGCGCGTAGAACTCTTCCGGCGGGCCAAGCGTGGCCAGCCGCCACCCCTGAAAACCCTGCGCATCGCGTTCCGGACGCACCCAGTGCCGCGGTTTGACCGTGCGCCGGAATAGCGTCGGCTTCAACGCCTCGGCTTTCTCCAGCCAGAGTTTCTGTTGTGTGGTCATCATTGTATGATTAAACTTTTGTCTTGCCCTTCCCGGCCGATGGCCGATCAACAAAAATCAAGCCGGTCCACCAGATCGACGGCTTGTCCGGAGGCCGCGCTGTCGTCCGCGGCAAAGGCAATGGCCGACGCCCGCAACCCGTCCTTGACCGATGAAGACGGCGGCACCCCGCGTTCAATACAGTCAAAGAATTCCGGCAGGATGAAGCTGTCGCCGCCGCCATGGCCGTCATCATCCAACAGTAACGGAATTGGCTCCAGCTTGGCGCCGGAGCGGCGATAAACCGCCAACTCGAGTTCACCCCTTTCCAGATTGCCCCGGAGGTAGCCTTCCGTGCCGTGAATGTTCAACGTCCGCCCCGGCTCGCCGCTGTAGGAAGCCAGGGTCAGCAGCCCTTGGGTGCCGTCGGAGTAGGTGATGATGACACTCTGATGGTTAAAAATGTCGGCATCGCTGCGGAAAACGCAGCGGCTGTCGTTTTTTTCGTCGTTTTTCAACTGGAACCGCAATTGGAACGGTGGCTGATGATAGCGGAACGGACATGGGCGGTCGTCGCATTCTAGACAGTTTTTAGGAGTGTCTTTGGGCGGAAACATCTCCGTGCCGGCGGCGGAATAAACTCGCGTCGGCAATGCCTGGCCGTCTTTGAACCAGCACAACAAATCCAGATCGTGCGAACATTTCTCATTAAGGAAACCGCCGGTCAACGCTTGATGGCGACGCCAGCCGCGACGATAGGCAGTGCCACTATGCGCGAAATCCAGCCATTCGTTGATCTGCATCATCACTACTCGCCCGATCGTACCGTCATCAATAAGTTGTTTAATTTTCCGGAAAAACCGGGAATAGCGAAGGACGAATCCGACTTGGACAATGCGGTCGGTGGCCGCGACCAACGCCGCAATCCGGCGCAAATCAGCATCATCGGCGGCAACCGGTTTTTCCAGCAGCACGTGACGCCTTGCCGTCAACGCCAGCCGCAACATCTCCGCATGGGTATGATTGGGCGTGACAATCAGGACACTGTCGGCTTGAGCTTGCGGGAAGCGAACCAACGCCTCTTCCAACGATCCCATGACCAACGTATCAGGAGAATGATATTCCTCCCGGAACCGTTGCCGTAACGGTTCATGGATTTCCGTGTTGCTGTCAACCATGGCCGCAACCACCCGTTGCCCGCCCTCGATGATGATGCGGGCAAACAGGGAGCCACGGCCGGAGCCGACAATGATGACGCCGTTGCGGTTGTTGCTGTTCATGCAAAAGGGAGCCTCCCAGGCTCTTGCAAAATCACCGTGTCTTACGTTTGCGTACGAGCCGCCCGGCCTCGGGCGGACGAACCCGTCATCGTCGGCGACGCGCGTCATCGGTTTGGCGTGACGGCGTCCTACCTCAATCCAAGTATCGCAAAATTTTCGAATGTCTCACACGAAGGATTGAAGGACGTTGAGAAGAGATGACACCTAGACGCGGTTGCCTGAAGTGCCCCATTTTCTGATTGCTTCGTGTCTTCGTGTGATGTCTTAGTTGGGTTCCGGCTATGCCAGAAATTTTAATTACCTACAGCCTAACAAGCTTCACCTAACGAGGTACAACCTGAACCTTGAGCCAGCCGCCGGCCAGCGCCAGCCCGTTCTTGGCAAACGGTTGTTCCAGCCTCAAGGTAAGCTGATGGCCACCCATCAATTTTGCAGGCAGCGTCACCGTCTGTTGCGGGGTTTCCGACACCAGCATGAACGGCACGCCCGGAGACGCGGCATACAGCTTGCCGGGGCTGGTGACGTTCAGCCGCACATCCACCTGTTTAAACACCGTGCCCGCCGCCGTCCGCAAGGGCAGTTCCAGCCGGGCCAGTTCCGGGGCCTGGGCCTCCGGGCGGGACACAAATGCATATCCCCAAAGGGCGGGCGCGTAGTTTTGGAACACGGCGTAGAATTTCAGCGTGCCGCCATGCATCAGGGAATCCTCCCAAATGCTTTCTCCGGCAGGGATCGCGCTGAGATTGACCCTGACGGCGTTGTCATATCGCGCGATCGCCAGATCAACACACCGGTATTCGAAGGCCATACGGCCCGCGTCTGTCATGGCAAAGGCCCGAATGTCGTCCAGCAACTGTTTGATTTCAGCCTGGCAAGCGGGGGTCTTGCCATCGGCCAGCAACTGCATGGCCCGCCCGTACATTTCGGAATATTTCCAGCCGTCGAGCAGCAGTTGCACGCGCCAGCGCATGGCGGCATTCAGGTGCGGCAACGTCCTGGCGGCTTCCGCCATTAAGACGTTGCATTGATCCATGATCGCCGGCGTCAGGATGTTCTTGATCTCCGCTCCGAAGCCGCAGAAGTACGGCTGCGCATCCATTTGCCGCTGCAAGGCATTGAAATACGCTTCGGCGAAAGGCGCGGCCGGACCATAGGCCTGACGGCAGTAAGCGGCGACTTCCGGCCCCTGGCTAAGCTCGGGATTCCACAACAGCCGCGGATATAAATAAAACGTGATGCCCTGCGTGGACCACTGCAAATGGCTTTCACTGTTCATGCCGATGAAGTTCTTGTTGGATGACATCTGCTTGAGGTCTGCGAACATCTGCGTCAGCATCGGCCAGGGTGCGAACAGTTCAAAATGACCATAGTATGTATAAGCGGCGATCGAATCGCTTTGCGCCGCGAACCACTTAAAAACCGAGGAGTAAATGGGATTGCCACTGGAAAACAGCGGTTGCGCATTGTTCACCGCCAGCGAGTTGTTTGCGGTCCAGGCGGTAATATCCGGCTGCACGCCAGGGCCGGGCTTGACGTGCTGTGGAATCCGTCCGTAATTATGGTAGACATAGTAGCAGATAGTGGCGCGGGGATAGCTCTGGCGGACTTCGGCGGCAACCAGGTTGGCAAAGTTCAGCACCAGGGAGGAAATCATGCCGTCGGCGTCATGCAGTTTCTTGCAGTTCGGACATTCGCAGGTGGTTTCCCAGTCATTGGGCGAAACATAAATCCGCATCCGTTCAACCGGAATGCCTTGGGCAGCATAGGCTTTGATGGTTCCGCAAAGGTTGGCCGCGAATTCCTTGGCCGCCGCCCGGTTGGTATAACAGACCTGGCGCAAGGCGTCGGCGCCGTTCAACCGCCGCCCCCCGACCAGGTTGTACCACTCCGGATGATCTTTGGCATAGCGTGACGCCGGGAGATACGCGTCATAGGAATGTCCGCCGCCGATGATCGCATAGGTGTCCGCCGGATCAAAACTGTGCTCCGGAACCTCCGCGGTAATGCGCATCCGCCACGCCCATAACCAGACGGCTGGATAACCATGCTCCCGGGCGTTGACCAGGGACGAGGGGAAACCTTGCTTGAGCGCCCATTCGCCATTGCCCGGATGAAAATAATTGGTGCAGGAACGGAAGTCGCTCCGCGGCCGCGAATAAAGCTCCATGTCCGCCGCCTGAAGCGTCTTGGTTGGCGGGACCTCCGCGCCGTTCGCGCCGGGCATCAGCCAGGCCACGCCCTGGCGTTCCAGCCACTCCCAGCCGCTATACAACAATGGCGTGCTGTGCGCGGCGACCAGATGGATGCGGGCGCCTTTGCAGACCACGGCGAAACGGTCGTAACTGTCGCCACACCGCCGGTCAAGCTCCTGCCGGACCGCCTGGTTTTCTCGATGGTTGCCGATGACAAACCCCGGCCTGGCGCCAAGGTCATCGCGGGCGCTGATGGCCAGTTCCGCGCCGCTCATGTTTTTGATCTGCGCCTGCAACTCTTCCGCGATAAACCGTTCCGCCTTTGACGGCTGGGCGGGAATGATGATTTCACATTGCGGAACCCCATCCGTGACCACGGCGAATCCAGCCAGTGCGCGCCCGCCCGCTGCCAGCCATGAAACCACCATCAGTACCGTTGTTATTTTCATTCGTGATCCTCTTGCAAAAACCCACGGTTGCCTGGAATTAAGAATTCAGAAGCCAGAATTCAGCATGAAACGCGAACGTACTTCTGTAGCAAAGCGATTACAGCCCGCCAGATCGAAAACGTGCTGTTCGAAGAGCGCGATGCAATCCATTCAACATTCGACATTCAAAATTCAACCTTTGCCTATCCGAGCCCGGAACGTGCTTGGCCTTGCCTTCAGCCTAACCAGTCACTCCGCCCAGGCCCGATAACAGGAGGTGCCAGGGGAGCCGCCGTCGGTGGCATCGGCAAGCTCCGGGACGAGGCCCCGCTTGGATGCCACATGCCCATCGGCAAAGGCCAGGTTTTGCGCCCATTGGCCATGCGCCAGCCCGGTGGAATTGTCCCAGTCGGAAAAGACCGTGGTCGCGGCGGGACACTTCACGCCGCTGATTTTCGCCGAACGCCATTGGTTCTGAAGCGCCAAGGACAGGCCGTAATTCTGGCTGTAAGTGGTTCCCCAGCACCACACGGAAAGACCGCCCTCATACTCAAAGATATAGGCTAAGTCAGAGCAGTAAGCGGCGTTCTTCACGGCCGGACAGAGGGTAAGGCCGGAAAAACTCTTCACCACGTTTGGAGTGGCCGTCGGTGTTTTGCCGATCAAGTACGGAATCAACTCGTCCTCATGGGGATAGCGCATGGGCTGCCAGTCACCTGATTTTTCCCCCCACCAGCGGCCCAGTCCGTTCATCCATTGCTGCAGCCCGCCCTCGGAGGCCCAGTGGTCTTGATAATCCAGGGTATACGACACCTCCGCCAGCATGATTTGCTTCAAATTGGATCCGCAGACCATGCCCTTCGCCTTGTCCTTGGCGGAACTCAGCGCCGGCAACAGCAGGCTGGCCAGGATCGCAATGATGGCGATCACCACCAGCAGCTCTATTAGGGTGAAACGGTTCGGCGTCTTCATGCTACCTTCTGGGCGCGGGAGTGACCGTCAAAGAAAAAAGCTGAAAACGGAAAGGGGGAAAGCTGAAATAAATATCGGCTTTTATCTCAGCTTTCAGCTTTCTTGATTTTAGTTTTTACCTTGACCCGTCACTCACGTTCCGGGCTCGGATTAGTTTAACCTGCGGGGGGTTAGTGGTTGTTTTTTTCTGTAGGAACGTGGTTGCACCACGTTGTGCGACCCTGCCGTGATGGCGCGTCACACACGGGCGACACGCCCGTGCCTACAGGAATGCCCTTAAGTTAACACGTTCACCCTAACGCGGTATAATATGCGCCAAAAGTGGGGCAGGCATCTTTGCCTGCGCAGGGACGCGCCGAGCCGGGGCTCGGCGTTCCCAGAGGCGCCCGTGACGCCTTTCGTTACCGGCGTTGGCGAGTTGCGACGCCGCACAGCCCGACTACGCCCAGCAGCAACGCGAGCGACGCCGGCTCGGGAATCGGAAATGGATTAGAAAATCCAAGCTCCGACGGGGCCAGTTGATTATTGAAGAGGCCCACGTCGTCAAGCAGAATATTGCCCGTAAGCGGACCGTAAGATATGGCAAAGGGGCCGTCATCGCCGATGCTGGCGGCAGTGAGGGGGCCTGCGTTCCATCCGTGGACACCTACCGCGCCGGTCGAGACGCCATTCACATAAAGAGTCATTGCCCACCCACCCAGGTTGTATACAGCGGCAATGTGCGTCCAGGTATTCGCCGCTATCGGGGTGCCGTAGTTTGTAAGTACCTCCGATCCAACTTGCGATTGATAGTAAGATATCCCCGGAACCCCCGCAGCTGTAATCGCGAGGATCAACGACTGATTCGCGCTTGTGGTATCCTGTACGGCCACAATCGAACCGCATGCACTGGCCTGATTGCCGACGTAATCACCGAGCTTAACCCACGCTTCCATAGTCCAGCCCGTATCCGCGTTGATGGTACCCGGATTCGCCATCCGCGCCGTCGCGTCGGTCGTATTCGGACGGAGGCTCATGCCGCCGACCTGGCCAAACGGGTTGTCCGCAACCAGCGTCGCCGCGTTCGTAAACGTGGCATTGTGATTATTGCCACTGATATCGGTCGCCAGCGTGCCACTGGTGCCGAGGGACTGGAAGTTGAACTCCGCGATCACGGCGCCGTTGGCTGCCACTATCATGGCGATCACGGGCGCCACTGACATGATCAATGATTTCTTCATCGCTAAATCTCCGAAATAATGAAAAGAAACTGGACTTCTCCGACGGTGAAAGGTCTCGCCACACCCGAGCGAGCACCATCGGTGGTAAACATCAGGCATCCTGTAACCGCGATAACACCACGGCCCTCCTTTCTTTTCTTGGCGGCATAACTCCACACTCCCACGGAAAGTCACTCGGCTGGCTACGGCTGATAGCTATCCCACAGCGAGCGTGCCTCGATCTGGCTGGGCTCATACTCGGCATCCGCCCGCAGCACGGCAATCACCCGCCGTTCTCCGGCGGCGATATCGAAGTAATTATCGTCAAAGACCAGGTTCCGGTCCGGCAGCCGCAGCCAAACAAACCGCGCGGCACGTTTGGCCGTCAGCACAAGCGTGCCGTCACTTATCTGCACGCACAGGCCCGGGTCATGAAGCTCCAGATGCTTGCACGGCACAAACGCCACGGTGGCGCGGCTGATGACCACGCCATCGCGCAACAGTTCCGCAAACAGCATGGTCTTGCGGCACGCATCGCCGGTTACGGCCGCGGCAAAGTCACGGGCCAGCAGCTCGGTGTCGCCTGCCGGGGCTGCGTTGACCTCCTGAATGTCACCGGCCACTCGGGTGCCGTCGGTGCGCTCAAGCCACCAGCGCAGTTGCCCGGCGATCGCCGCCGCCGTGTCGTTGGTCAGATGGATGCTGGCGGTGACGCCCTGCTCGCAAATGCTTAGGGCCACCGGCTGGAAAAACCGTTTGGCGATGTATTGCAATGCCTTCCAGCGGCCGTAGTAATCCACGCTCGCCCAACTGGCGACCGGCCAGATGTCATTGAACTGCCAGTAGGTGGCGCCCATGCACCGATACTCATTCCGGTTGCGCCGCCAGTGTTCCACCCCGTAGCGGATCGCCTCGGCCTGTAATAACTGGCTGACATAGCACAGATCGTCAAAGCGGTAAGGATACTGGAAGGTCTGCGCCAGGTAGTGCAGGATGAGCCCGTTGCCCGCGGAGTTCTTTTGATGGCACTCCATCACATAGCTCAAGGGGTTTTGCTCGTCCGGCTGCGCGAAGCGGCGCACGGTCTCGAGATCCGGGAAGGACTCAAATCCGAATTCGCTCATAAAGCGGAAGTAGTGGTTACGGTAGTCAGCGAACGGCTTCTTGCCGTGCCAGACCTCCCAATAGTGCGCATCGCCAGAGGTTTCGCTGTTGGGATCAACAAACACCCCGTCGTCGCTGTGCGGGGACGCCGGCCAATAGGGGCGCCCGGGGTCAAGCCGCTCACAGACCTCGGGAAGCAACTGATGGTAGAGCTTCACATACTCCTGACGGAACTCGGCGTTGCGCTCTTTACACCACCCGCCATTCAGCATCCACTCTTGCTCGTTGTTGCCGCACCACAAGGCCAGGCAGGCACGATGTCGCAGGCGCTGGACAACTTGCTCCGCCTCGTTCTTGACGTTGGCCAGAAACGCGGCATCGGTGGGATACTGGCCGCAGGCAAACATGAAGTCCTGCCAGACCAAGAGCCCGTACTGATCGCACAGATCGTAGAACGCCTCGTCTTCGTAGTACCCCCCGCCCCAGCAGCGCAGCAGGTTAAAGTTCGCCGTTTTCGCACTCCACAGCAGATGATTAAGCCGCTCGCGGGTAACGCGGGTGGGATACTGGTCGCAGGGAATCCAGTTGCCGCCTTTCCCCCAGATCGGCAGTCCGTTCACCACCACCATGAAGCGCGCACCCCACTGGTCCGGCGTGCGGTCCAATTCAAGTGTCCGCAGGCCCAGCTGCTTTTGCCGGCGGTCAATCTCCTGGCCATCATGTCGCACACTGAGCGTCACTTGATACAACGGTTGCTCGCCGTAGCCGTTGGGCCACCACAGCTTCGGATTGGCGATGTCAAACTCCATCAAGCACACGTGGCCCGTCGTTTCCCGCTCGCTTAGCTGCACGCTGCCGTCAGGATGGGCGCAACTCAACCGCAACGTCACCGGAGCGTCACCGTTGCGTTCCAAGCGCGCCTGACAACTTACCGTGACCTTGCCGGAATGGTGCGTTGAGCCGAGGTTCAGCTCCGCCACCCTGGCTACCGGCACAAACTCAAGATAGACCTCGCGCCAGATTCCACTGGTGGGGTTCTTTGGCCCCCAGTCCCAGCCCCAGTGGCACATCGCTTTTCGGGCGTACACCATGCCGGGAATAGTCATGTCCGGCCCCACGCTGGCAAGCGGGTCGCGCGCCAGATCCGCCGCCACCGCCTTCACCGGAGACCGCAAGTTGACGACCAACCGGTTTCCCGCGGGCTTGAGCCTGCCACTCACGGGCAGGCGATATTGGACGTGCATATTGTTGGCTTCGCCAATCACCGTGCCGTTTAACACGACACTCGCGAAGGTGTCCAGCCCATTGAACACCAGCCAGGCCGGCTCGCTCAAGCCGACACCTTCAGGCAAATCGAATTCGCGACTGTACCGCCAGTCGGTCTCATGCACCCAGGCCACGCGATATTCATTGTCCGCGACAAAGGGGTCGGGAATGATTCCCGCCGCCATCAGATCGACATGCACTCCCCCGGGCACCACGGCGGCAATCGGCGATTGCAGCGGTTCGCCCGTGAGTTGCCAGGTGCCATTTAATGAGTATTTCATAATTACTAGCACCCAATGTAGCCGGCGTTCCTGGCGAATTCCCTGATAAAACGATCAAAAAACCTGATTTTTCATTCAAGTAAATGCTCGCGCTGGCCGGTTAGCGCCAGCGGCCGTCCGGTGCCGGCAACGGCGTGCCGTTCAGCCACCCGTCGGCAATCCCGTCCCAGGCCAGACGCCCCGACCAGCCTTCCGTAACCACGCCGGGCCTAATCGCCACGTTCTCCAGACGCACGGCGTCCAGGTTGCACAGGTTCAATGACCAGGGCATAAAACCGCTGCCCCAGTGCGACGGGATGGTCACTTCCGGCTGCGCTTCCCGGTGCCAATCCTGCACTAGCCGGATGTCGCGCAAGGTCAGGTTGCCCATGGCGCCGGGTGCCTGCGCCCCGATATAGCTGCTGTCGTTGACCTGGCCCTGTAGGTTGGCGATCAGAACATCGCGGACATGGCCGCCATAGGTGAATTCCGGGCGCTCTTTGCCCGCCCACAGGAAGATGGCGCGGCCCACCTCGCGCATGGTCAGGTTGGTGAACACCAGGCGATCAATCGGCGTTCCGTGGTTGATGGTCGTGCCCGTTACCGCCGGCCGGATGGAGAGCAGGTCAAGGCCGTGGCGGCAGTTGGAGAAGGTCAGGTTGCTGAACACGCAGTCGCGGATCGGGGCGTCGCCCTCATAGCCGATCCGCACGCCGCAAGTGGTGGACGAGAGATGGCAGTTGGTCACGGCAATGTTCTCGCACGGCATCGGGCGCCCCAGGCGGGCGCCGTCGCTTTTGAGCGCGATGCAGTCGTCCCCGGCCTCAAGGTCGCAATTGCTGATCCGGACATTCCGGCAACAGTCAATATCCAGGCCGTCGGTATTGGGGCCGTTACGCGGGTTGCGGATGGTGACGCCGTCAATGACGACCGACTCGCAACCCAGCAGCCAGACCGTAAACGCGGCGCCATCCCGGATCGTGACGTCCCGCACGGTGATCCCCCGGGAGTTGACCAGGTAAAGAACGACCGGGCGCCACGCCTTGGGGGCCAGGACATTGGCGTTGATATAGTGGTCTTCCCAAAACCGCGGGCCGCTGCCGTCGATGACGCCCGGGCCCTCGATTATGACGTTGCGGACCTCGCGGCCCTCCAGCAGGTAATGGCGCAGCCAGGCCGACGAGACCGTGCGGTCTTCCGGGTAAGCGGCCAGATCCGCCACCGCTTTCAAAACGGCACCGCCGGCCAGGTGCACAGTCAGGTGGTCGCGCAGTTGCAGATTGCCGGCAAGGTAGATGCCGGGGGGAAACCACACCGTGCCGCCGCCGGCGGCCGCCGCTTGGTCAAAGGCTTTTTGAATCGCCGGGGAATCCAGGGCGACGCCGTCGCCCCGCGCCCCAAAATCACGCACGTTGAAGGTGTTCATTTGAAGTCCCGGGCCCGGGCGGGCAGGCCATGATACTCGCAATACCGGTCAAAACTTAATGGGACGCCAATGCTTCCGTTTCCACCCATTATAGCCACCATCCGTAACCCATTCCTTAATGAAACGATCAAAAAGCCTGACCTTTCGTTCAATTAATGCCGCAAAAGCGCGGGCGTGGCATTTATCGGCCAGCGGCGGTACATTCCGGCATGCCTCAACGACGGTTCAATATCGCCGGGCTGTTGCGGGCGTTACAGGCGTTTTGGCGCGAGAACCGCGCGGTCTGGATCGTTGACCGCCAGTCCAAGAAAAGCTGGAACCGGAAAATCTGCTGGCACACCCGCCAAGACGCCGCCGGCCGCACCCTCCACCTCGTCGGCTGCTGCTGAGGCGTGCCCATCCGAGCCACGAACGTCAGAAGGTTGAATATGGAGATTTTTCAGACCTATGACTATTCCGCTGAGTTGCCGCTGGCGGTGATATGTGTCAGCGGGCTCAAGACGCTGGCGGCAATGCATTCGCACCAGTTCCATGAGCTGGCGGTGGTGGTCTCCGGAAGCGGTTCCTACCGGACGGCGAACGCCACCTTCAAGCTCCACCCCGGCGATGTTTTCATGCTCAAGCCGGGCATGGCGCATGAATACTTTGAGCAGCGCAACCTGGTGGTCGAGAACCTCATTTTCGAGCCGGAACGGCTGCAGACGCACCTGTACGACCTTGGGGCGGCGCCGGGCTACCGCGCCTTTTTCGAGCTCGAACCCCAGGCTCGCGGCCAGAACCGCGGCGGCGGCCACCTGACCGTGGACGGCGACCAGCTTGAATATCTCCGGGGCCTGCTCCGCCGCCTGCAGGACGAACTGCGGCGGCGGCAGGATGGGTTCCTGTTGATGGCGGTCACCTATCTGGCGCAGATCTTCACCCACCTCAGCCGCTGCTTCGCCGCCTCTTCCCACGCCCCCCACCGGGAACTGCTCCGGCTCGAGCAGGTGCTGGCCTATCTGCGGAAGCATTACCGCCGGGAGATCACCCGGGGCGAACTGGCGAAACTCGCATGCATGTCCGAATCCAGCTTGTACCGCCGGTTCACCCAAGTGCTGGGTCAGTCCCCGATGCAATACCTCATTGAGTGGCGCCTGGCCATGGCGGCGGAGGTATTGCGGCATAGCAATGACGGCATCCTTGACATCGCGGCCCGTTGCGGCTTTTCCGACAGCAATTATTTCGGCTTGCGGTTCCGCCGGCAGTACCACATCACCCCGCATCAATACCGGTTGCAGGCCGGCCAAAAGAAATAGGTGGCGCCGGCCGGTGACGAAACGTGAAGCGCACACCTCGATGCCCATCCAAGCCGCAAACGAAGCGACCGCAGGGAGCGAAAGTGACCGGTCAAAGAGAATCCACTTCGCCTTAGAGACCGCAACCGTTGTGACCCGTCACTAATTCCAATCACACTTCAAATTGATTCCAAAATAAAAGATCAATTTGAACTTTATTTGGAATAACGTTCCGGGCTCGGATAACCCCCTCAACCTCTCAACCTCTCAACCTCTCAACCTCTCAACCTCTCAACCCCTCAACCCCTCAACCCCTCAACCCCT
>CAITYL010000018.1 GCA_903896595.1 uncultured Lentisphaerota bacterium | reverse complement strand
GCGGTTGGGCGGTTGGGCGGTTGGGCGGTTGGGCGGTTGGGCGGTTGGGCGGTTGGGCGGTTGGGCGGTTGGGCGGTTGGGCGGTTGGGCGGTTGGGCGGTTGAGGGGTTGAGGGGTTGAGGGGTTCATCCGGGCCCGGAACGTTTAGTGACGGGCCCCAACAGTTGCCAAAAAAGTGAAGGTCCAATATCCAACAAGGAACGTCCAAGGAAGAAGGAAAATGCCATTCCGTTCTGTAAAAAGCGCCCGCCCGCATGGACTTGGACATTGGATATTCCTTGTTGATTATTGGACCTTCATGATTCTTTTTGACCGGTCGCTTCATTCGCGGCTCGGATTGCGTTGACCCGATAACCGGAGATGACGGGTTCGTCCACCCGGGGACGGGCGGCTCCCGGCCGTGGAAAAACGCCGCGATGGTGGACGGGGCTGGCCGGTTTTTGTACCGACCGGCACAATTTCGTATCTCGCCACCATCCCCCCATACCCCGGCGTGAATAACCTTTTCTTGCTTTGGTTAAGCTGGTTAAGGTTCAAAAACGGCCATTGGCACGATGGGTGCTATAATAAAACGTCAATCCGCGGGGCAACTCTTTTCCGCCGAGGAAAAGGGGGCGGAGCTGACCTCCGACGAACTGCCCAAACGCCGAAATTTACCATAGGAGTGCCACTGCCATGATGCCGGAAATCTACGGATCGAACGTGTTCAACGACGCGGTGATGCGGGAACGCCTGCCCAAGAACGTCTACAAGCAGCTCAAGCGCGGCATTGACGAGGGGCGCGAGATCGACCCCGCCATCGCCGACGTGGTGGCCAATGCGGTCAAGGACTGGGCGGTCGAGAAGGGCGCCACCCATTTTTGCCACTGGTTCCAGCCGATGACCGGAATCACCGCCGAAAAGCACGACTCCTTCATCTCCCCCACCTATGACGGCCGCATCATCATGGAGTTCAGCGGCAAGGAACTGAGCCAGGGCGAGCCCGACGCCTCCAGCTTCCCCTCCGGCGGCCTGCGCGCCACCTTCGAGGCCCGCGGCTACACCGCCTGGGATTGCACCTCCCCCTGCTTCATCAAGACCGACGGCTCCAACGTCACCCTGTTCATTCCCACCTTCTTCTGCTCCTACCACGGCGAGGCGCTGGACAAGAAGACCCCGCTGCTCCGTTCCATGGAAACCTTGAACCAGCAGGCGATGCGCGTCCTGCGCGCCATTGGCAACAACCGCAGCAAGCGCGTCACCGCCACCCTGGGCGGCGAGCAGGAATATTTCCTGGTTGACCACAAGTTTGTCGACCAGCGCCTGGATCTGCAACTGGCCGGCCGCACCCTGTTCGGCGCCCCGTCGCCGAAGGGCCAGGAAATGGAAGACCATTACTTCGGCAGCCTGAACGAGCGCATCGCCTCGTTCATGCACGACCTCAACGTCAATCTGTGGAAACTGGGCATTTCCGCCAAGACCCAGCACAACGAAGTGGCCCCCGCCCAGTATGAGCTCGCGCCGCTGTTCGGCACGGTCAACGTCGGGGTGGACCACAACCAGCTGACCATGGAGACGATGCAGAAGGTCGCCATCCAGCACGGGTTCGCCTGCCTGCTGCATGAGAAACCGTTCGCCGGCGTCAACGGCTCCGGCAAACACAACAACTGGTCAATGGTCACCGATGACGGCATCAACCTGCTCAATCCCGGCGACAATCCCCACGACAACATGCAGTTCCTGGTCTTCCTGTTCGCGGTGGTCCGCGCCGTGGACAAGTATGCCAGCCTGCTCCGCGCCAGCGTCGCCACCCCCGGCAACGATCACCGCCTGGGTGCCAACGAAGCCCCGCCGGCCATCGTGTCGATCTTCCTCGGCGACCAACTCACCGACATCTACGAGCAGATCGAGAACGGCGGCGCCAGCACCTCCAAGCACGGCGGCATGCTCAAACTCGGCGTCAGCACCCTGCCGGCGCTGCCCAAGGACAGCACTGACCGCAACCGCACCTCGCCCTTCGCCTTCACCGGCGCCAAGTTCGAGTTCCGCATGCCCGGCTCCTCCCAGTCCCTGGCCGGCCCGAACTTCGTGCTCAACACGATTGTCGCCGAGAGCCTGTCCGAAATGGCCGACGCCCTCAAGGGCGCCAAGCCCGGCGCCGATCTCAACGGCAAGGTGCAGAAATTGTTGCAGCGCTATGCCAAAGAGCACAAGCGCATCATCTTCAATGGTGACAACTACACCGCGGCCTGGCAGAAGGAAGCCGCCAAGCGCGGGCTGCCGAACATCCGCAACGCCGTGGACAGCATCAACACGATGATGGACAAGGCCAACGCCGAAGTGCTGATGAAGCACGGCGTGCTCTCCCACAAGGAACTCGAGGCGCGCCGCGAGATCCTGCTGGAGAACTATGCCAAGATCATCAACATTGAGGCCCGCTGCACCCTCTCCATCGCCAAGCGGCAGATCCTGCCGGCCGCCCTCGCCTGCCTCAAGGCGCAGTGCGACACGGCCGCCGCCGTCAAGGTCGCCGGAGTCACCGGCAAGGCCGCCGGCCGCCTGGCCAAGGAATTGGGCGCGCTGGCCGACGAGCTGGATGACGCCATCGCCAAGCTGGAGAAGGAAGTCACCGCGGCCGCCGGCGTCAGCGAGATCGGCAAGAAAGCCGCCACCTACCGCGACCGCGTGACCACGGCCATGGCCGAGGTGCGCAAGGCCGCCGACCAGATCGAAACCAAGGCGAGCGCCGAGGCGTGGCCGCTGCCCACCTATGCGACCATGCTGTTCGTCCGCTAACCGTCCAAGACTGTGGCCCGGCCGCCCCTCCCGCGTGCCGGGCCTGTCCCCGCGCCCCGATGCCTGCCCCGGCGTCGGGGCGCCTTTTTATTAGACGCGTTTCAGGTAGATGACCTTGTCGTCATTGAGGGCGTAGAACTCATGGAGCCGGGCCGCCTCGGCATAGCCGATGCGGCGGTAAAAGGCGCGGGTGGAGTCGTAGTCGGGGCGGCCCGAGGTTTCCACCACCACCAGGCGGCCGCCGGCCTCGCGAATCCGAACCTCGGCAAACTCCATGAGCAGGCGGCCCAAGCCCTTGCCCTGACACGCCGGCGACACCGCCAGCCAGTACAAGTCAAAGCTGCCCAGCGTGCAGGCGATGGGACCGTGACAGACCCAGCCGAGCGGGCCTTCGCCGTCATCGTAGACAAACGACTGGTAATGATCCGTGGGGCCTTTGGCCAACGCCTCATCCAGCACTTCCGCGGCAACCACGATTTCATCCGGCCGAAAAAACTGGGTGTCGGTCAGCAACTTCAGCACCGCGTCACGGTCGGCCGGCACACTGTAACGGATCTGGCGGAAGGCCGGGTCGGTGGACGGCCGCGGTGGCTGGGCGGCGGTCAAGCGGCCGGGGCTGGCGCCGCTGGCGGCCTGGCGGGCCACGGCGTTGGCCACCACGGCGGCGACAAACTCATGATAGGGCACTTTGCCGGCGGCGGTGGCGGCGGCGTAGCCGCCTTCGGGTGAAATGTCGGGGTTGGGATTCACTTCGAGAATGACCGGCCGGCCGGCCTCGTTGAGCCGCATGTCCACCCGCACGTAGTCGTGGCAGTCCAGGGCCTTCCAGGCACCAAGGGCGATGGTGCGCACCGATTCGGCCTGATTGGGAGTGAGCGGCGCGGGCAGGATCCGCGGGGTGTTCTGGTATTCAAAGCTGTGTTCAAGCCATTTGGCGGCGTAGCTGACAATCCGCGGCTTGCCGGCTTCAAAGGCGGAAAAATCAATCTCGGCGATCGGCATCACCTCCACGGCGCCGTTGCGTTCGATCAGGGAGACGTTCAGTTCGCGCTTGCCCACGTATTTCTCGATCAGCACCGGCTGGCGGAACCGCTCATGTAGTTTCAGCACGTACTCCTCGACCCGGGCCGCATCGGCGCCATCGAGGACGCCCTCCTCCTCAATTCCTTCACTGGCGTCGTTGGCCGCCGGCTTGATGATGATCCGGCCTTGGGGAAGACGGTCCTTCGGCACCGGCTGCCCCGGCAGCACCAGAACACCTTCGGGCACCGGCAGGGCGGCTTGGCGCAGGACGCCTTTGCTCCGCCATTTGTCCAGGGCCAGTTGCAGGGCGGGGGTGTCATTGCCGGTGCAGCCTTTGCCGTAAGCCCGGCAGAGGGCCGGCACCAGCACGGCGTCTTCGGCGCGCTCATGGAACGCCTCGACCAAGTTAAAAATTACCGTTTCGGGGGTGGTGGTCAGAACGGCGGGAATCTCCTCGAGGCGGGCAACCCCCTGCACCCGGTAGGGAATGCCGAGTTCGCGCAGGGCGGCGCCCACCGCGGCGGCCTGGTCAAGGACGCTGGCGTCACTTTCCAGATAAACGCCGGCCGAGCCGGGCTCGGTCCGCGGCTGATTATGGAGGATAAGGACGGTGGTTTCCCGCTGTTCCATGCGTCTGGCTCCTAATTGCGATTCCGGTCATTTGGGCTGGGGACGGTAGACTTCGTTAGGCTGAAGCTTGTTAGGCTGTAGGCTGAAGGTCATAAAATCTCACCCTAACGTGGTGTAATACGGCAAGGCGATGGCTTCGGTGTTCAGTGTTCGGGAAATGCACGTCTCCGTCCTCAACGTCTTCAACGTCTTCATCGTCCTCGATGTCCTCAACGTCCTCCTGTTAAGCGGACATGGAAGACACCGACGACCTCGGGGACGGGGACTGACGCCTGACACCAGAACACCCCGCCAGCTAAACAGCGTTTTTCCAAAAGTTCCTATTGGGGACTCATCACAACCCATAGCGGTCACGGGCACTGCCCACAATGCCGCCGATGAGCGCTTCATACGACATGCCTTCCGCAGTGGCGACCATGGGCAGGT
Source organism: uncultured Lentisphaerota bacterium (assembly GCA_903896595.1). Classification (GTDB taxonomy): domain Bacteria; phylum Verrucomicrobiota; class Lentisphaeria; order Oligosphaerales; family CAITYL01; genus CAITYL01. The sequence continues at coordinate 2,502 of CAITYL010000018.1, read as the reverse complement.
CCGAGTGAAAGGGATGCAAACCGGCCAACGGGTTGACTTCAAGGAAACACGGCTCGCCGGCGGCGTCCAGGCGGACGTCCACGCGGCCGCCGTCGCGGCATTCCAAAACGCGGTAAGAGGCCACGGCCAGCTCCTCGACGCGGGTGCGCAAGGGGCCGGGCGTCAGGCGGGAATAGGTCACCAGCGACTCGCAAAACTCTTTGTTCTCGTAGGAATAAATGCCGGCCTGGGCCGGATCGCGCACGCTGATTTCCAGGGATCCGATGGCGCGCGCCGCCGGGCCGGTGCCGATGATGCCGGTGGTGAACTCGCGGCCGGGCAGGAATTCCTCGACCAGCACCGGCTGATGATGACGCTCCAGCAACTCGCCGCAGCGGGCGGCCAGCGTGGCCGGCGCGTCAATGCGGGAGCGGGCGTCAATGCCTTTGCCGGTACCCTCGGCCAACGGCTTGGCGAACAAGGGGTAAGACAGGCCGCCGGCCGCGGCCAGCGCCTCCGCCTCCGCCACCGTGGCGATGACGCGAAACGGGGCGGTGCGAAGGCCGCCGGCCTGAACCAGCCGTTTGGCCACCGCCTTGTCGAGGGTGACGGCGCAGGCCAGGGGATCGGAAAAGACGTAGGGAATGCCGTACAGTTCGAGGATCGCGGGGACCTGCGCCTCCCGCGACCGGCCATGAATGCCCTCGCAGATATTGAACACCAGGTCCCAGCGGACGCCCGCCACCAGCCGGCGGCACAGCTCCTGGCCATGTCCGATGACGTCGGTCTCGTAGCCGAGGGCGCCAAGAGCGCGGTCAATGGACTGGAGCGTCTCGTCGGAATCAAACTCCGCCACCTGCTCCTCGGTATAGCCGAGAGCCAGGTAGTCTTTGCGCAAATCGCAGGTGATGCCAATCCGCATGGTCGTGAAAATCCTCATGCCCGCCGGCAGTGCCGCAGAGCATGCCGGAACATAACGCCGCGCCGCGTCAAAACAACGATGTCAACCGGGTAAAAATAAGCGATTGGTCGGAGATCAGGGGAAACGTGAAGACATGAAACGTGAGGGCGTGAAACGTGAGAAAACAACTGGGCTCACGCCTCACGCATCACGTTTCACGTTTTACGCTTTACGCCCTTCTGCTTACGGCGTTTCCCCGAGCTGCAAGAGGCGCTTGAGCAGGTCCGTCACCGACGGGACCGGGGCCAGCCAGGGGCTGGCGTTAAGCTGGGCGCGGCCAAGGCCGGCGGCAGCCAGGGCGTCATCGGCGAGCAGCGGAGCGAGCCCGGGCTGCTGGGCGGCCAGGCGGTCGCTCCACGCGCGGCCGGCCAGGGCATCGCCGCGGTCAAGGGCGGACCGGGCACGCAACAGGACGCCGCTGGGGCTGAGCGGCTCCGTGGCGGCCAGGCGCAGCTGGAGCGCGGCCCGCTGGGCGGGCGCCAGGTCGCGCCAGCTGTGGGCCAGGGCCATTTCGAGGAAGAGACGGGCATCCGGCTCGGACCAGGCCAGGCTGTTGGCCGCCAGTTCGGCGGCGGCGGGCTTGCCGCGCGTCAGGCTGTTCACCGCGTCGTTTTGAATGCCGTCCAAGCCCGCGTCAGCGGCGGCCTTGGTCAGGGCGGCGCGAAGATCGCCGGGCGGCCGGCGGCCGGTGAGCCAGCTCTGCTCAAGGTCACGGGCAGTCTTGAGCAGGCGCTGATGGGCTTCCTGGCGCAGGAGCTGGGTCAGGGCGGACTGGCGGGCGGCGTACCAAGCGCGGAAGGTGGGCGAGGCGTCCAGCTGCGGCTTGCGGCGCGTCACTTCGGCGAAGGCATTGGCGTAGGCATCGGCGTCCGGGTGGGCGGTGTTGGCAATTTTCTGGCAGGCATCGAGGGCGGCCAGGCCATCGAGCAACTTTTCCGTGCGCACCAGTTCCGGCAGGGGGGTTAGGCGCTTTTGGGCCAGCGCGATCAATTGGCGGGCACCCGCCAGGTCGCCGCGTTGCAAGCGGGCATTGAGCTGACCAAAGACCTGGCGCAACTCCTCCTGGCGCAGGGCCATGGCGGGAAAAGACTGCTCGGGCATGCAGTCCTGCAACCGGTGAAGTTGGCGCATGACCTGGGGCGGCGGGTCCTGAAACAGGCTGGCAAAGGTTTCGCGAACCACTTGATTCGGGACCGGATCATAGGTGGTCGGCACCGGTTTTTCACACCCGGCCAAGCCGGCGGCGAGCATGAATAGGACCGGCAGGATGGCGGTGGCAAAACGCACGGGGCAGGATCTCGCTGAAGGTGGCATGGGAAGGCAGACGGCAAAAAAGACGGAAAAACGGAAGTACGGAAAAATAGGACGAACGCGATTTGCTCATACCATAATTCAGAAAAGCCCGGGCGACCGGCGGGCCGACCGGTCGGGTGGAGGACACGTGTATTGGTTGGGAACCCCTTTTTTAAGAAACGGCGGTTCCAACCCTTCCATTAAACCGGTTTGTGCCTTTTTGCGGATTCCGCAGGCAGCCCCCGCGATCTCAGGCACGGTCCGTCGCG
>CAITYL010000017.1 GCA_903896595.1 uncultured Lentisphaerota bacterium | reverse complement strand
CCGGGATGGTGGTGACGGCAGGCATGGGCGCAAAGATAACGCGAAACGCGGCGGGTGCCATGGGCGGTTGGGGGGTTGAGGGGTTGAGGGGTTGAGGGGTTGAGGGGTTGAGGGGTTGAGGGGTTGAGGGGTTGAGGGGTTGAGGGGTTGAGGGGTTGAGGGGTTGAGGGGTTGGGGGGTTGAGGGGTTGGGGGGTCCGTGGCCGGTGATTTTGGTTGGGAATGGCATGGAATATGCTGGATTTTCTCCTTGGGAGTATTCGGCCGGAAGGGACGGCGGGCGTCTGGCGGTTATATTGGGGGAGGTGCAGTATCAAGAACCGACCGGGATCCACACGCATGCTTTGGCATTGGACAACCCGACGTCATGCCGCCCACGGCAGTAGCGGCGATGTCGCGGTCACGGCGTTTCTGGCCCACTTGGAGAAGGTGGGGCTGGAAGGGGCGGGACCGGAACTGGCGGCCTGGCACAACGCCACGCGGACCGTTGACTGGCAGGCGTTGGGGGCGCTGGCGGATGGCAATCCCGGCATTGCCACCCGCCTCTTGCGGCTGGCCAGCACGGCCCCGACCGGCCGGGTGCCGCCGGCGAGCAATATGAAAGAGGCGTTCAAGCGCCTCGGGCCGGGGCGTGTTTTTGAAACGGCCGCCATGACGCTGACTCGCAAGATGTTTTTGGAAGGGGAGGTGGCCGGCGGTGGCGAGCCCGGCGAGTTGTGGCGCCATGGCGTGGCGGCCGGCATTCTGCTGCGCTGTCTCACGGATCGGATGTGGGGCTCGTCCTCCCTGCCGCCGGGCGAGGCGTTCCTGCTCGGTTTGGTGCATGACTTGGGACTGGCGGCCCAATGCGTGGTCTTGGGTGAGGAAAAATGGCGCGCCGTGCTGGAGGCGTGGCGGGGCGGGCCCGCCACCATCTGCGTCGCGGAGAGCGAACAGACCGGCGCGGCCCATCCCGAGATCGGCGCCCGCATTTTGCAGCAGTGGGGGGTTGGCCCGGAGGTTACGGACCCCGTCACCTTGCATCATGAATTGCCAATGGAAAAGGACGCGCGCGGCGACCTGACTTACCTCCTGCGCATGGCGGATTGGGTGTGCGGCCGGGAGGGGCTGGGATTTGCCGATGTGGGGGTTTCCGAAGCCGTCGCGTACCGTGAATGCCAGACATTTTGGGAGCTGGCACCTGAAGAAATGCGCCAGGCCGCCACCGATGCCGCGACCGAGCTGGCGTGGCTGGAGCGTTTGGGCTTTGTCAGTCACCTGCACTTGCGCCTGGTTTTTGCGGCCCAAACCTGACGGATTGACTTGTCGCCGAACACCGCCATAGTTTCCTCATGGTTTTTGGGGGTGGCCAGCCCGGCTAGGCCAGCCCGGGTTTGCGACATTCTCATGACCCCGCGGGGGAAGCTGTGCGTCTCGAAATAACGGATATGGCGTTTGGCGGTGATGGCGTTGGGCGTGGGCCGGATGGTGGCGTGGTGTTCGTGCCGTTTGCGGCGCCGGGGGAAACGGTCGAGGTGGAGGTGGTGTCGCGCCACAAGCGGTTTTCCCGGGCGCGCCTGGTGAGCGTGGTCAGCGCGTCCCCCGACCGCGTGGCGCCGCTCTGTCCGTGGTTTGGGCGTTGTGGCGGTTGTCAGTATCAGCACCTGGCCTATCCCGTGCAGGCGGCGATCAAGCAACGGCAGGCGACGGAAGTGCTCCGGCGTCTCGGCGGTTTGGCCGCGGTTCCGGCCTGGGACGCGGTGGTGGCCGCTCCATCCCCCTACGGTTACCGCAATAAATTACGAATGGAAGGGCTGGCGCGGGCCACGGCGGGCGAAATTCCCGACTGGGGCTTTGTCGCGTTGGACAATCAGTGTGTGCTGCCGGTGGACGTTTGTCCGTTGGCGAAGGCGGAGTTGCGGGCGCACATCCCGGAGGCCAAGGCGGATGGCCGGAAACGGTTCGTCATCGGTCGGGAAGCGCCGCCACCGCTGACCCTGCGCCTGCCGGCAGATGGCGGCCCGGTGCATTTTTTTGGCGACCCGCCGCCGGCCGGCTGGCCGTGCTTGCAGGAAAAATTGGATGGGCGTCCGGTGGAGGTGCCGGCAGGTTCGTTCTGGCAGGTCAATCCCGAGGTGGCGCCACAGTTATTGGCGACCTTGCGCCGATGGGCTGCGGACACGCCCCTGCCGGTGTTGGTGGATGCCTATGGCGGGGTGGGGGCGTTCGCCTTGGTTTTGACTGGAGGCAATCCGGCCATTCGCCAAACCGTGGTGGTGGAGGCCGATCGCGCCGCCGCCGCGGTGGCGCGCCGAAACCTGGCGGCTTGGGCGGTGCCCGGGGCCGAAGTTTTGGCCATGCCTGCCGAAACCGCGCTGCCGCGGTTGGCGGCCCGGTTTTCCGCTGCCGATGCGGCCGTGCTGCTCGATCCGCCGCGCGGGGGATGTCATGCCGGCCTGCTGGCGGCGCTGGCCACCTGGCGGCCGGCCAGCCTGTTCTATGTGTCCTGTCATCCGGCATCCCTGGCCCGCGACCTGCGCATCTTGCGCGAGACCGGCGGCTACAGTCCGCGTCGGATCGCCTGGTTCGACATGTTTCCCCAGACCGCGCATTTCGAACTGGCCGTGGAGCTGGGACGGGAGCCGGGGGGCTAGGCGGGCAAGACGGAAGAACGGAAAGACGGAAGAACGGAAAAATGGAACCGCGACGGGCGGGCGGGGACCGTTCATTTAGGATTGAATCGGTATTGTTGTGACGATTGCTGTGCATGTTTCACTTTGGGTATCGGAGTTGATTGTTTCATGGCCAAACGAAAAGCCGTTATTCCCGCCGCCGACCTGTCTTTGACGGAGTCCGGGGCCTTTGTGGTGGGTTGCAACTATTGGGCCTCCCATGCCGGGACCAACATGTGGTCCGACTGGCGCCCCGAGGTGGTGGCCGGCGATTTGCACACGTTGGCGGCTGCCGGCCTGCAGGTGTTGCGAGTTTTTCCCCTGTGGCCGGATTTCCAGCCGATCCATGCCTTGGGCACCCCCTGGAATCCGCTGACCGAGATCCGCCACGGCGAGACGCCGCTGTCCGACGACGCCTGGGGACAGGCGGGCCTCGCCCCGGAAATGATGGCGCATTTTGCCGCCTTGCTCGATCTGGCGGCGGACAACGGCCTGCGTTGTGTGGTCGGCCTGGTCACCGGCTGGATGAGCGGGCGCCTGTTTATGCCTCCGGCCCTGATTGGACGCAATCCCCTGCTTGACCCGGTGGCGATCCAATGGGAACTGCGCTTTGTCCGCGAGTTCGTGCGCGCCTTCCGCGGGCATCGGGCGCTGATGGCCTGGGATTTGGGCAATGAATGCAATTGCATGGGCACCGCCACCCGTGAACAGGCCTACGTTTGGACCGCCACCATCGCGGCCGCCATCCGCGCCGAGGACGGCACCCGTCCGGTGATTTCCGGCCTGCACAGCCTGACCCCCGCCGGGACCTGGACCATGCAGGACCAGGCCGAGCTGACCGATCTGCTCACCACCCATCCTTATCCGCCGTTCACGCCGCATTGCGGCACGGATCCGGTCAATACCATTCGCGGCATCCTGCATAGCACGGCCGAATCGTGCTTTTATGCCGACATCGGCGGCAAGCCGTGCATCTGTGAAGAGATCGGTACCTTGGGGCGGATTACCGCCAGTCCGGCCGTGGCCGCGGATTACATGCGGGCCGTTCTCTTCTCCCTGTGGGCCAATGACTGTCATGGCGCGTTGTGGTGGTGTGCCTTTGATCAGGACCACTTGGACCATGCCCCCTATGACTGGTGTACGGTGGAACGCGAACTGGGCCTGCTGTCCTCCGGCAGCCAGCCCAAGCCGGTTTTGGCAACGATGGGCGCCTTCCGCAAGGTTTTGGACGATCTGCCGTTCCGCCGGCTGCCGGCCCGTCGCCGCGAGGCCGTCTGCATTCTGACCCGTGACCAGGACCAGTGGGCCGCCGCCTACAGCAGTTTCATTCTCGCCAAGCAGGCGGGGTTCGATCTCGACTTCCGTTACGCCGAACAGCCATTGCCGGAGGCTCCCGTGTATCTGCTGCCCAGTCTTAAGGGCATGTGGATCCTGTTCCGGCGGCGGTGGCTGGAACTGCTGTCCAGGATCGAGGCCGGCGCCACCCTTTATCTGTCATTGGACGATGCCCTGCTCAGCGGTTTCGAGGAACTGACCGGGCTGCGGCCGGTGACCCGCGAACTCCGCACGGCCACGGCCGCGGTGCGGCTGGAGGGCGTGCCTGGTCAGCCGGAACTGCCCGGCGGTGGCGGCTACAAGATCACCCTGGAGCCCGTGGGCGCCACGGTGCTCGGCCGCGAGGCCGATGGCAACCCCGTGTTCACCGAATACCGGTATGGCAAGGGGCGCGTCTTTTTCCTGGGGGTGCCGTTGGAGATGCAGCTGGCCCGTACCCCCGGGGTGTTCCATCAGGCGGCGGCGCCGGAGTGCTGGCGCATTTACGCCCACGTGGCGGCGGATGCCCTGAAGGCGCGCGTGGTCGCCAAGACGCACCCGTTGCTGGCGGTAACGGAACATCCGGTGGGCCAGGACGAGTTGGTGGTGGTGGAGGTGAACCAGTCGCCGGAACCGCTGGCAACCGCGTTGCGCCTGGCCCGCGGCTGGCGGCTGGCGGCGGCGCTCCATGGCAACGCGGTTGCCGCCCGCGGCGGCGTGGCCCTGCGCCTGCCGCCCTGCGATGCCGCCGTTCTGCGCCTGGTCCGCGGCAAGGCATGAGAGTTGCCAATGTCGATGGCCGTCGAT
>CAITYL010000016.1 GCA_903896595.1 uncultured Lentisphaerota bacterium | reverse complement strand
GTGAAAAATAAATTAAACCGCAGATTGCCGAATGTTGAACCGCAGAATCTTGAGGTTGTTGCTGTCCTTCAGCGGATTTCCTTCGTTATTCGGACCTCAACATTCGTCACTCTGCGGTTGTAAAAAAGTTATTTTTTCCTAACGCGGTATAACGCCCATGAAGCCGCCCCCACCCCCCGCCAAAACCATCCTGCTGCTGGCGCCCCTGGACGTGGAGGCCGGGCGCGGCATCCTGCGCGGCGTCCGCGACTATGCCCGCGCCCAGGCCGCGGCCTGGGAGTTCCGGGTGTGGTACCCCCATTTCCCGGTCGCCGCGCTACGGCGGGCGGGACGGCCGGACGGCGTCATCGCCCACCTGCACCGCCCGGACTGGGTGACGGCGGTGAAGAGCCTGAACCGGCCGGTGGTCAATGTCTCCAACGTCATCGGCGACGCCATCCCCTGGCCGCGGGTGGGTTCCGACGAGGCGCAAATCGGCCAGGCGGCGGCGGTCCACTTCCTGGAACGCGGCTTCCGCAACTTCGCCTTTTTAGGCTACGCCGCGTTTGCCCATTCCCGCCTCCGCGAGCAGGCGTTCCGGCGGCACGTCACCGCGGCGGGCTACGTCTGCGCCAGCTTTGCGGAACCGCTCCAAAAAGACGCCAACCGCGGCGGCTGGGCGCTGGATGCGCGGGTCCACGCCTGGCTCCGCGCCCTGCCCAAGCCGGTCGCGGTGTTCACCCCCAGCGCCATCCGCGGTTTCGAACTGCTGGAAGCCTGCCGCCACGAGGGGCTCCGCGTCCCCCATGAGGTGGCCGTGCTGGGCGTGGACAATGACGAGGTCATTTGCGAACTGGCCACGCCGCCGCTCTCGGCCATTCGCACCGCCAATGAGCGGATCGGCTTCGAGGCGGCGGCATTGCTGGCCCGGCTGCTGGCAGGCCGCCGGCCGCCGCGGCGGCCGGTGCTGGTGCCGCCCGGCGAGGTGGTGGTGCGGCAGTCCACCGACGTGCTGGCCGTCCAGGACCCGGCCTTGGAAAAGGCGCTGCGCTTCATCCGCGACCAGTTGCACCGGAGCCTCGGCGTGGCGGAACTGGCCCGGGCCGCCGCCGTCTCGCGCCGGGTGCTGGAACGGAAATTCCGGGCGGTGGTGGGCCAAAGCCCGCTGCGGGAAATCCACCGCCTGCGCCTCGACCGGGCCGCGCGCCTGCTGGCGGAAACCGCCCTGCCCGTCGCCGAGATCGCCGAACGCTGCGGCTTCACCACCCTCCAAATGCTGGAGAGCACGTTCCGCCGGGAACGCGGCCTGACGCCGCGCGAGTACCGGCGCCGACACGTGGACGCCGCGGGCAAAAATACCGAAGAGACCGGTAAAAAAGAATCCACTTTGCGGACGCGCGCGTTTTAAAGATACGGAATGGCTTTTTCCTTTATCCTTGGACATTCCTTGTTGGATATTGGATATTCAATTTTCATGTGAAACGGCAACTTTTTGGACCCGTCACTAACGTTCCGGGCTCGGAAGGAAAATATCGAAGCTCGCATGCCGAAGGACCAAAAGGACAGCTCGGAAAGCCGGCCCCGACCCGCTCCTGCCGCCGCATAACCCGCGCCACGGCTCACGGCGCCGGTTCAAGGCGGAGGTCGCGGAACCATGCGCTGCCCGGGGCGGCGTCAAGCCCCAAGACCAGATCCGCATGAACCGTGTTGCCGGGAATGGCGGCGGGCAGCCGGATCTCCGTCCACCCGAACTCGCCCCGGGGCACCACCGCTGGAAGCTGCTCCCGGATGCCTTCGGCATTCAGCAATTCCAATCGCACCACCGCGCCGGCGCCCGCCGATGCCGCCTGCGTTTTGACCCGGACGGAGAGCTGGACATGGCGCCCCTTCAAGACCGCCACCGGCAAGGCCCGCCGGACCACGGCACTGCCTTTTTTGGCGGTGACGCGCAGACAGAAGCCGGTTTCGGCCGGCTCGCGCACCGCCACGCCCGTGGGGGTAAACAACCCGGCACTGGCCGGCGCGGCGAAATCCTCGCGGAACAACGCCGCAACGGCCGGACCGGCGGCGACGCCACCGGGGGCGGCGGGCACCGCCCGGTCACCGGCCAGCAACGCCTGGAAAATGGCCTCGGCATAGCCGGCCATGCCGCCATCGCCCGGATGCCAGCAAACCCCGGGATGCGACCATTGGCCGGAAGTACCGCCATAATTTCGGGGATCGGCGCAGACGGCAGTGATGTCGGCGAACGGCAGGCCGTACTGGCGGCACACGGCACGGATCGTGTCGTTCCGGCCCGACCGGCCGTCCGGCGGGCTCCACACCCCGGTGCAGACCAGACGCGCGCCGGGATTGGCCCGGCGCAGCAGCTCCACCAAGGCGGCATAATGGTTCCGGAAGGCATCCTCCGGCTCCCGGTCGTTTTCCCCCAGCTGAATGACGATCACCTCGGCACGGAGGGCCGCCAGTTCCTGCGCGGCGGCGAGCTTGCCGGCCACGGTGCCGCCGCCGACCGCCTCGACCCGCAGCTCCACGGGCTTTCCCTGTCCTGCGGCAAGGCGCGCCTGCAAGCGGTGGGCAAAATCGTTGACGGCGCTGCTGGCGGCCATGCCCCAGTCGCCGTTCCAACCAAGGTATTCGGCGGGGCCGTGCCGGGAGATGCTGTCGCCCACCACCAACACGCGATTCACCTCATAGGGCAGGCGGGAGGTTTCCGCCGCATGCCCCATCAACGACAGGATCAACACGGAAAACAACCATTGTTTCATCATGCCCGGTTTTGCCTCTTAGCGCACGCCGTATTTCATGAGTCACGCCAAACGTGGTATGAGCCGCCGCCAGGCGGCCAGTTGAATTCACGGCGCTGCCGTGAATTCAAAAGCCGTCATGGAATGTGGGGACAGGGTGTGGACGACGGCGCCGTCCGTCACCGTCACCGCACCCGGCGTGCCGGTGAAATAGGCGGTCTCGGCAACCTCTTTTTGGTACAGTTCGACGTAGCTTCCGCCCGCCGTTTTGAACCCGTCAAGGCGGATTCGGGTGGTCATCGGCGCCTGGAAATCCTGGTTGAAAACGACCAGGAACAACTTTTTGCCGTCCTTGCTCAGGGTGGCCAAAGCCGTGACTCCGGGAAACGCGGGGAAGGAGGGTGGCAAGAAAAACTGCAGTTTGAGGTTCCGATATTCCATGGTCCCGGAAAGCTTGCCGCTGGGATTTTCCAGCCGGGCGACCAAGGTGACGCCAGGACAGTCCGGCCGGGTTTCAAAATAGCCCTCGTAGCTCTGCCAGTCCCGGGCTTCCTGCGCCCCGGGAACGGCGATGGCGGACTTGGTGGCGTCCCACCCGCGCAAGTCGCACAGCCCCAGTCCCATCACCCCCCGGGCCGTGTTGCCGGGGGCCGGCGTGAATTTCGCCTCAAAGCTGAATTTCAGCAGCATCGCCTGGCTCAGGGGCACGGTAGCCGGCCGGTGCACCACGGCAAAATTCGGGTAGATCGGCTGCCCGCACTGGTTGAAATTGATCATCAGCCCGTCTTTTCCCGACACCGTGGCGAACACGCCCGGCGTCTCGAACTCCTTCAGAATAAACGCGCCCAGGTCCAGCGTACCCGGCAGAACCCGCCGCGGCAGGGCCTGGGTGCCGCTGGAGGCGCCCCAGCCGCCCACAGCCGGTGTGGTGAGCAGTGGCGCCTGTACCGTGGATTCCACCACGGTGTCCCCGCAATAGCGCGCCCAGGTCTCGAAAAACGCCACCGGCGCCGTCCGCGTGACCACCCGGTCAGTGTAGCCGGTGTTGACAATGCCCCAAAAATCATTTAGGATGTGCCAGTAATTGGCGGTGGCAATGCGGTTCCGCGGGTCCAGACAGAGGCGCAGAATTTCGGCGTCCGCCAGGCCGGCCAGGAAGGTGAAGCGCCAGTTGTGATTGTAGCCGGTGTTGTATTCGGTCACCGCCAGGGGCAGGTCCCGGCCACAGGCCGTTTTAACCGCCTGATGAAAGCGATCCATGCAGGCCGCGGTCCGCGCCGCATAGGTCATCGCCACCTGGATGTTCTGGTCGATGGGAAACCCCTCGTCCAGCGGCGGCCCGTAAAGATGAATGGAGACATAGTCCGCCACCGGCCCCACCTTTTTGAAGACAACGTGATTCCAGGGCTGGTCGGATTCGTGTCCGGGCACCGCGACCAGGCCCAGCTTGATCGACGGATCGACGGCACGCATGGCCGCCGCGGTGGCGACGGCATACGCGGCATAGTCGTCGGGGGAGTAGCGGCGGCCCGGAACCACGTCATGATTGCCGTGGTCGCTCTCGTTGCCCAGCTCGAACCATTTGACGCCGTAGGGATTGGGGTGCCCCCACGCCGCCCGCTTCATCGCCCACGGATGTTCCGGGGTCGCCGGAGCGTTGAGGTATTCCACCAGTTCCGCGGCATGCCGCGGCAGTTCCGCCGCCGGCAGGGCGTAGTCGGTGACGGTGATCATCGGTTCGGCCTTGAGGTCGCGGCACACTTGAATGTACTCGTCCAAACCGAACTGCCAGTCGGGGCGCTGGGCCAGCGGCCCGACGGTTTGTTTCCAGTTATAATTGTGCGCCAGGCAGCCGCCGGGATAGCGCAGCATGCCCAGCTTGATCTTGCCCATCTGTTCCAGCACCGCCGGCACGCTGCTCCGAGTCTGCGGGTCCCAAAACCCCTGGCCGCGCTGGGTACGCCCAGCATTCATGCTCATCGGCTTGCTCGCCGGCTCGAAAATCCCGCGCGAATCCGCCGCCTCCAGATTGTGCCCGAAAATCAGCGGATTGACGGGCCCCAGCGGCTGCCCGGCATGAACGGTGATCACCGCCGTGCGGGGGGCCGAAGCCGGAGCAAACGCCGGAGCGGCGCCAGCCGCCGCCAGCACGGACGCGCCACTCAAAATCGGCAACAGCAACCGGGAGAATGTTTTGGTCATGGGACGAAACACCTTGGGAAAGCTAAAATAATTTTCGACTGATTCCGACAGTCGCCGGAATCTTTTGAGTGGCGGTGGCTCGACACCGCTTTCATACTGCATTCCCTAACCCGATGCCCTTCAATACAGTATGAAAGCGCCGTCAAGCCGGCGACACTCCAAAGCGCCAGCCCGGTTCCCGGCTGGCGCGGTTGACGCCCAGGCCCTACCGGGGAAAGCAGAATTAATTTCAGCTTTCGGCTTTCCCCGTTTCCACTTTTATACCGCGTTAGCCTGGATTATTCATGAGTGTAGCAAAGGGCTTGCAGCCCGCCCAATCGGGACGTACTAGCTCGAAGAGCGCGATGCAATCGCTTTGCTACAAAAAAAACCCTTCCAGGCCCTCTTGAATAATCCAGGGTAGGATGATAACTTCATTACCTTCAGCCTACAGCCTACAGCCTACAGCCTAAAAAGCTTCAGCCTAACGCAGTAGATGTCAGCGGCGGCGGCGGAGCAGCGCAAAACCGCCCAACGCCAGCAGCCCCAGCGACGCCGGCTCGGGCACGGTAAGGGCGAAGTTGTCGTAAATGACGCTGCCCTCGCCGTGGGGATCGTCATAGTAGAGACCGCCAAAGCCGCCGGTAAAGGTGGCGTTGGTCCAATTCCACGAATCGCTGCCAATGGTCAGGGTGTAATTCCCCGCGCCATCACTCGCCACTGAGATCGTGGACAAACCGCCAATGGGAGAGGTGTTCGCGTGGGTAAACAGTTGATTGGTGCTCCACGAACCGTTGACCGTCGTGAAAGCCTGTAGATTATTGTTATCCTTGCCCGCATTGCACCAACGTACGAAGCTGTAATTGCTGGCATTTTGGGCGTTGAACACTAGGCCGATCCACTCGTTCCCCGCAGTATTCACATCAGCCTGCACGGAAAAGGCGCCGGAGCCCGTTCCCACAGCGCTGTAGTAGGTCATGTAGTTGCCAAAACCGGTAACCGGGGGTTCCATGGTGGCCTGATTGCTCCGAATGACAAATTCATGGGTGTTGACGGGATTGACGTACCAATTGCTCCCCAAGTCTTCGGCGTTTGCCCGGTTGAAGTCGTCGGTGTAGGTGATCGGGCCGGCGCTGGCGGCGAGGCCCAGTCCGAACAGGGTGACGGCGAGGACGCCGGCGCGGGTCCACAGGGAGGGGATCGAGGTCGTTTTCATGGGGTGCTCCTGATATGGGGATCGGTTGCTGGCCGGAAGGGACGAATGCCAAGGGCGCTGGCCAAAGTCGCCGGGGCGGGAATCAGAGACTAACGGGACGGAACGGCTCGGTGGCTGGCGGTTGGCTTACCTCCTTGGGTGGTGGGGCCGGCGGGCCCGGGTGGTGGTTTTTAAATCGAACATCGAACATTCAACGTCCAACATTCAACATGGAACGGGTTACAGGGGTGAATACAGGGTGTAATAGCGCTCCCAGACCGCCTTCCAGTTGAACGACTCGCAGTGGCCGTCAAAAAAGCCGTAGTCCGCCGTGGCGCCGACATGGCGGTAGGCGGTCACGCAAGGAGGATACGACGGAGACGGGGTCTCGCCATAAACAGCGTAATAGGTCGGGTAATGCGCGGCACCAATGGCCAGCATGTTGTCCATGCCGTCGGCAAACGCCATCCGGCTGGTCGGGGCCGGTACCGCGCCAAGCTTGAACGGCCGCGTTCCCGTTGGACTGCTGCCGTCATAAATATAGGAAACACCGTAGGAGGCGCCGATATAATAGTAGGTGCCGGTGGCGTCCCGGCCGGGATTGGCCAGCGCATAGGTGGCCTTCGGACAAATGTACGTGGCCCACATGTGCCGATTCGGCGCCACTTCGGTGCGCACATTCAGGTATTGAAGAAAGGCCGAATTACTGTGCCAGGCGACCCAATCATCGCCGATCGGCGGCACCCAGTAGTCATTGTAGTCCAAGGCGTACAGGTTTCCACCTTGCAGCATCTGCCGGACAAAAGAGGTGCAGGCGGTGCGCTTCACCGAGTCGCGGGCATTGCCGAGCGCCGGCAACAGCATCGACGCCAAAATGGCGATGATGGCGATCACCACCAGTAACTCAATCAACGTAAAACGGGACGGTTGCCGCTTCATGGCGTGTGCCCTTTCTTGAGGGTGACCGTGATCGGGGCCACGTCTTTGGGCGGCTGACGGCTGAGCACCCATTGCTGGAGCAGGTCGGCGCCGCGGGAAATCATTTGCGGATGGTCAACCACCCATTGCAGCACCCCCAATTCCTGCAGCTTCGCCAGATTGGGATCGGCTTCGGTGCCGCACAGGATGCCGAGCCGCAAGTCAGCGAACTTGCCAAGCACGCCCGGCTCGACCATGAAATAGTCCACAAACTCGCCTTGCGGGCAGAAGAGCGCGTCATAGCCCCCTTCGCGGAGCAGCCGCTCGATGTAGGGGGCATAAATCTCGACTTGGGCGGCAAAACCGGTGGCCATTTTGGTCAGGGTTTCCGAGATCGGCAATTGGATCACCGTCAGGTCGGCCGTCCGTCCCAAAGCGTCGGCCTCGTCGCGCAACCCCTGCATCAGCGCCTGATAGGGCGAAATCTTCAGGTTGTCGATCACCGCCAGGAGCCGTTGCCGTCTCAGCTTTTTCAACATGTGGCGGCAGATGGCGCGGCCATTCTCGTAGCTGTCAAAAATGACCGAGGGCAGGCCGCTCTTTTCCAGCAACCGGTCCACCACCACCACGGGAATCTGGCGGGCCAGATCGGCAAAAAACTTGGCATTGGGATCGTTCTCGATCGGCCACAGCAACAGCCCTTGCACGCCATTCTTAAGGAGGTGCCGGGCGACTTCCCGCTCCTGTTCCGCACGGCCTTCGCTGGACCGGGTCACCAGAAAATTGTCAAGATGATTGAAGACCTGGCCGGCGTAGTGAAAGACCTGGCTGTCAAACGCCAGACTAGAGGTGTAGGGCTGAATAAAGCCGAAGAGAATGGCGGCCCGCTCGCACCGTTCGGTTTCCATGACCGTCACGCTCTTGCCATGGTGGGAGGCGAGAATCCCCGTCTTTTCCAGGTCATGGACCGCCAGTTGCACCACCCGCAGACTGACCTTGAACTCGGCGCTTAGGTCACGCAGGGACGGCAGGGCCTGCCCAGGCAGATAAACCCCGGTCCGAATCCGCTGCCGGATCGCCAGGGCGATCTGGCTGTAGAGGGGGACTTTATTGCCGTTGATGACCGCCGCCATGACCTGACTCCCGGGTAGCCGTTACATGTATACAGTAATACAGGTGGCGAAAAAAGCAAACCCGCAGGCAACCTTTTTCAAGAATCGGGCTGGCACACCGTCATACTGTATAACAGATCAAGCGCCACCCCACGGCACTCTGGCCGCACAAGGGCGGAGCACCAAGCGGGGGGGGCGAACCACGCTCTACGGGAGAGATACTCTGTGACGGACAAACAGCCACAGTGCTGTAGGCACGGGCGTAGCGTGCATTGACCGGTGTTCAGGCAGGGCCAAAGGCCCGATTTTACAATAGCCTGGGGCAACGCCCCAGGTTTGGAGTTTGGCAGAACTTCACGGTTGCGGCTTTTCCGTCCCAGCGGGACGGGGCGGGAATAGGCAGGGGCTTCAGCCCCTGTTTTGTCACCCCCCATTTCGCGTGCCGTAGGTACGCGGCGAATGGGGCCAGGCAGGGTTGCTG
>CAITYL010000015.1 GCA_903896595.1 uncultured Lentisphaerota bacterium | reverse complement strand
GGCAGACGGTGGCCCCATAAATAGGGGCGTAACTGGTGTGACGCCATCGAGTTCCGCCCGAGGACGGGCGGCTCCCGGACTTGAAATAACGCCGACATTAAAAAGCGGCAAAGGAATTGCCGCACTCCAAGAACGTTGCCACTTTGATTGGGACTTTTTGAAAGTAGCTCGAACGTTTTTTCCTTCCCCGGCGCCCCCTTCCTTTTCAACCCTGTTTGTACCTAACCAAAATGACGATCCGCCAAAACCTTCTTCGCTCCCTGGCCGGCCAGCCTGCGCCGCCGGTCTATCTGGCCTATGACTGGTTCATTCAGAACCGCGCCATCGACTGGGCCAGCCTCTTTCAGCAGGGGCTGGGCCGGATCAACCACGCCTCGCTGATCCGCTTCCACTATCCGCATTTGCAGATTGTCGAGTCCGATTCCATGGAAAACGGCCGGCCGCGCCGGGACGTCCGTTGGGTCACCGATGTCGGCGAGCTGCACGAGTATTATCTCGACGGCTGGAAGCAGCAGCACTTCATTCGCGCGCCGGAGGATTACCGGGTCGCCCAACGCGCTTTCCAGGACGCTGTCTTCACTCTGGACGAGACCGCGTTCAACGCTTCGGAACAGAGCGTGGGGGAGGGCGGCATCACCCTGGGACAGTTTGGCGCTTTCGGCCAGCTCGGGTTCACCCGCACCCCGTTCCAGGTGGTGCAGATTGACCTGGCTGGGCTTGAACAGTTCTCCCTCGACATTGCCAGCGAAACCCCCGAGTTGCTCGATCTGCTCGCGCAGATGAATGAACAGTTCCTCCAAATCTTCCGGATCGCGCGCCAAGCCAAGGCGGTTTATTTCAAACTGTGGGAAAACCTCAGCATCGAGACCATGGGACCCCGGCTCTACCACACTCATCTCGTTCCGGTTTACGAGAAGATTTTTGAGATCCTCGGTGACGACAAAAAACTCATTGTCCATTACGATGGCAAGCTCGGCCTGATTGCCGATGCCATTGCCCGTCTGCCGTTCCACGGCATCGACTCTTTGACCCCGCCCCCCGAAGGTGACCTGACCATCGCCCAGGCGCGCGCCGTCTGGCCGGACAAGTTTCTCTGGATCCACCCCACGCTCAGTTGGGACAGCCTGTCCGACGCCGACCTCGCCGACCGGATCACCCAAACCGTGCGTGACGCCGGCGGCACCCGCTGCTGTCTGGAACTCAGCGAGGAAGTGCCACCCCATTGGCCGCGCACCGTCCCCCTCATCCTCGACACCCTGCGGCGGCTGGCTTGGGAACCCCCTTTTTGAGGAAAGGCGGTTCCCAAACCCTCCGTCAAACCTGTTTGTGCCTTAACGCGGCGCTCGATCCTCGACTCTCACGCGGAGCCGCGGAGTTCGCGGAGAAAACCGGTGGCCGCCATTCTTCCCCCCCTGGGAACGCCGAGCCCCAGCTCGGCGTGTGCCGCACTGCCGACGGTCTCACACGAAGCCACGAAGTGGATACGGTGCGTTTCTCCGCGCCCTCCGCGCCTCCGCGTGAAAACTTCCTGAGCGAAGACGCCTCTCCGTTGGGTGTATGCGGTCGTCGACCTGGGCGGCGGCGCCGGCTTTGTGTTGAGCGAGCTCGCCAAGCGCGATCTGGGATGCACTCCCCGGCTCATTGACGTTGATGCGTCGCCCGACCAGCTCACAGCCGCCAAAGCCCGGGGGCTGGAGTGTCTCAACGTGCCCGCCGAGAAGTTTACGCGCGACATGGCGCTCAACAACGGCGGCGGACGCCTGATGCTGATCATGCGGTCGGTCCTGCATTACTACAAAGCCGCGGACCATCTGCCGTTCCTCCGGCATGTCCGTTGTCAACTGCAAGAGAAAGAGCTGTTCCTGCATCAGACGCTCGCCTTCGCCTCGCATCAGGAGACGGCCGCCATCAACACGCTATATGCGCTGATGCGCACGACCAAGGCGTTCTTCACCCCCGCGGAAATTGCCGCCATGCTCGCCAGGGGCGGCTTTGTCACGCCGAAACCGCGCGCCGTTCATTATGTTCCGGTGCCGTCAAATGAACTGGCCAGCCGCTATCAGTTGACCCCGAGTGAGATCCGTGCGATTATCGACCGGGTCGGTGCCCTGCCGGGGACGAAAAAAGTGTTCACCGTGACCGGTGCCGATGCCTTCCGGATGTTCCTCAAATATTACCTGTTCAAGTGTACGGCTTCACCGGATGCATGACCGTTTTGTCGGGCGAAGTTGGGAACCCCCTTTTTTTGAGGAGAGGCGGTTTCCAACCCCTCCGCCAAACCTTTTTGTGCTGGTGCGGATTCCGCACAGGAAAAGGGTGGCCCCAACCGAATAATGGGGCACCTCCCGTGCCGTTCAAGATTGCCCGCCCGGCGATAGCTGGGACCATTGGGACTCTTGGGACGCTTGAGACCTTGTGCCCGCCGGTAAAATCCGTCCGCGCCCAGTCCTGGTTGTCCCAATGGTCCTAATGGTCCCAAGAGTCATAAGAGTCTTATCCGCCACTTTTGCATCGGCGCCGTGCCGCTCTGTTGTGCGGCTCGCGACGCACTCCGTTTGCGGCCGTTGACCGCCACTCACGCGGAGCCGCGGAGTCCGCAGAGAAAACCAGTGGCCGCCATTCTTCCCCCACTGGGAACGCCGAGCCACAGCTCGGCGTGTGCCGCACTGCCGACGGTCTCACACGAAGCCACGAAGTGGATACGGTGTGTTTCTCCGCGCCCTCCGCGCCTCCGCGTGAGCCATCCTGGGCGCGTCCTCCGGGCCGGCATCCGAGCGGTGCCGTGGTTGCGGTGTGCTTGCTGGACGATTACGGTAAATGCCGGTTGCCGAGGTCTTCAGTCATAATCAGACGGGGAAGTCATGAATAAAATCCAAGAAGTCAACGCCCCTGAGTGGAGTGGCCCAGAAAAATCCACATTTACCACCGGCACAAAATACATCGGAGAATTAAAGGACGGCAAACCCCATGGCCAAGGAACTATGACATGGGCGGATGGGAGAAAATGCGTTGGCGAGTACAAGGATGGCATGCACCATGGCAAAGAGATATTCACCTTTCCAGACGGGACAAAATGCGCTTTGGAATTCAGGGATGGCGAACCTAATGGTCAAGGAACATTAACCTATCCGAACGGGATAAAATTCACTGGGGAGTACAAGAATGGCAAGGGAATAGGTAAGCAAACAATGACATGGCCGGACGGGACAACGTACGTAGGGGAGTACAAGGATGGTATTCCCCATGGCCAAGGAACAATGACCTTGCCGAGCGGGTTGAAGTACGCCGGTGAATGGGAGAATGGCAAGAAAAATGGCCAAGGAACATTGACGTTGCCGGACGGGACGAAGTACGTCGGGGAATGGAATAATGACGAGAAAAATGGCCAGGGGGAAATGACTTGGCCAGACGGAGTGAAATACGTCGGGGAGTTTAAGGATGACGCACCTAATGGCATGGGAACAATGACTTCTCCAGACGGGACAAAAATCGTCGTAGAGTTCAAAGATGGCAATCCCCTACCTAAGTAACGACTCGCCGTTATCCTGCGGTCTTTCCGTAGTTGGATGATCATTGCTTGGCCATTACGCTTAATGCCGTTGCCGATGAAGGCTTTCATGAACACTAAAGTGCGTAAAATGGAATCACGAAACTTTTTGCGGTCTGCTGCTTTGTTCTTGGGGGTGATCATTACTTGTGCCGTTTCCCTACTGATACAGGGGTGTCAAGTGTGCGGCCCACGAAACGGCCACGGAACATTGACTTTACCGGATGGGGCTAAGTACGTCGGAGAATTCAAAGATGGTAAGCAGAATGGCCAAGGAACAGTGACTTCTCCAGACGGGACAAAATACGTCGGGGGATTCAAGGATGGCAAGCCCACTGGCAAAGGAACAACGACATTGCCGAATGGAATGAAATTTGGCGAATAGTTCAAGGATGGCAAAAGCCTACCGTTATCGCTGCCCTAAGTGCCATCCGTTGCCGTCCTGCTAAACCCAGGACCAATGGTAAATGGTGAGGGGGCAAATGGTGAGGGGGAACGCCTACTATTTGTCATTAAAAAATCTTTTCTTGTGTGTTATTTGCAAATAGTAGGTGTGACCCCCAGCGGCTCGTGATGCGTTCTTGCTGACGTTGCGACAACCTACAGACGGGGCACCACTGCTGTTTGTGCCGAAGAACAGTGTTTGGCGTCGCAGTGAATCGATGGCCGTGCGAACACTGCCAATCCAATGGGGCATTCATATTCCTGTATGCTGTGGACATGCACAACCCACTGTTCTGTTGCGCCAACAGCCGCATATCATCTATTGACTTGTCTTGACCTGCGCACCGTGGGCAGCCGGTACTGTGCATAACTCGCTGCGGCGTTGCCATCCATTCATGCCCCTTGGCGCAGGCCCACCTGAGTTTCGCTTTGTTACCATGATACTCGGCTGAAAGAAGCGTAATGCCTTTCTTGACAACCACATTTCGGACTTCATCGATTGATTTCGTGACATTGCCGTAGCACAATGCGCACCATGCGCCGGACTTAACATTACCCGGTACAGCGTCCCATTCATGCCCTGCCGCACAACGCCAGCGGAGTTTCGTACGGTCTCCAAGGTAGACGCTGCTGATCAACTCACCACCTCTCGATTCAGCAATCAGTCGCAGTTCATCAAGACAGGAACGGTCGTAGACGTCATCAAGAGAGACCGTGACATTCTCGGGTGGGATCGGAGGGTCAATCCCTAGGGACTCCAGACCGCGCGCTATGCACTTGGGTAAGTCATGCACACTTGTGATGTCCGGCACCGATGGAATCTCAACCACCCGCACCCTCGCTTGGGCACAGAGGACTAGCTTGATGCGGTCGCGCGCACGCTGCTTTTCCAAACTTTTGCCGTTCTGGTGAAAGTGTGAGACAGTCCGGTAGTGTTGCACTCCATGATGTTCAAAGGCCAGTCGTAGGTCTTTGCAGTAACCATCCAGCTCCATTTTGCCACGATACCCGGTCCTGAGAAACTCCGGTCGGCATTTTGGGAAGGGCATTCCGAAGATTGCCTGGAAATAGAGTCGGCATATCTCCTCGCCGTAGTTGACATGACATTCGGGACACCATGATCCGTTCTTGAGGGAATTGGGTGTGGCTTGCCATGTGTGATCATCCTTGCACCGCCACAAATGCTTTTTGGCGGCTCCCCGGTAAACAGGAGACAGGCACTCACCGCCTCGTTCGTTGGCCAGAGCAACCAAATCTGCAATTGACTGCCGTTGCCCGCAACAGGTGGGACACCATGTGCCAAACAGAACATTGCTGGGTCTGGCTTTCCATTCATGTCCGCGTTCACACTGCCAGATCAGAGGGGTGGTGCTGTTGACATACGTATCAGACAGGCAGTCGCCTCCTTTTGCTCTGGCGAATGCCTTCATGTCTGCCAGTGTCTTGTGCTTGCCAATGCAGAATGGACACCATTGTCCCTTCTTGATTTTCGATGGCCGACTCTGCCAGATATGGCCTCTGGCACATTGCCACGCCAACTTTGTGTCAACGCCTTGGTAGGTCCTTGACAAACAGTCGCCGCCTTGGCTTCGTGCTATGGCCTTCAGCTTCTCGATCTCAACATCCCCATTCATTGACGGTTGCCCTGCGGTACGTCTCGATGTAGAACGTCGCATGCATTTGCTTCTGCCTCTCTGGCACACCTGTGCGTGCCTCGCCGTATCTCCTCCAGCATTCCGACCTTTAGTCCGGTCATGAACATCCGAAACCGGATTTCCGCCTTGCCTCTCCGTTTGTGACAGTCGCCGCAGAGCGCGAGCAAGGAGCCGTCAGGGTATTGCCACGGCAATCGCCCATACCGGTAATAGCAGTGGTGAATCTCGAAGGCACAAACTGATCTGCCGCACTCTTCACAATGCTCTCCTGCCCGGGCAAGAATACGTTGCCGTTTCGCCTTCCAACGCGGGTGATTCAGAAGCTGCAAGTAGGGGGCCGTATGTGAAGGTAGCGTCTCAAGCGTGTCGAGTGGGTAAAAACCAATATTCCAGTGATTTCCCATCTCAAAGTAATATCCGAACTCTTTTGCCAACGATTGAAGTTCGTCTTCTATTGCCCAAGGGCCGCTATAATTGAGGATAGAGACAAGTTGGTTCTCAAATGCTATCACTGCGTGAGCCCCAGCCAGAACTTGCTCGCCTTTGGCGTGCCATTCGTCTCCTGTGTACATCCAGAAGTCGTAGTCGAGATCATGAATCTGCAGCCACTCCTCGAACGCCTCCTTCAGGATCTCTATGTTCTATGTTTTCATGATCCGTATCTCGTCATGCCGAACGTGATATGGGCGTCCAATCGCAAAAATCGGGAACCGTCTCAAATTTTCACCAATCGTCTCGCCCGGATGGCACTGTATCACGCACGATGGACAGGTTCAACTGTCGCATATCCTGGCCGTGGCCGGGTTATGCGTCCAAATTGGGAAAAACCGGTGGTTTGGTGGGTGAGCGTCACGTGCTTCCCGGTTGGCATGGAACGGTCGGCGCTTGCCGATTTGACACCTTCGCCACATTCATGGAGAATATGGGGACCGGCGAAGGGTGACCGCCTTTTCAGTCGAAGAGGTCGGCATGGGTGCCGGTGGCGGCGAGGGTGAGGAGGTCGTCGTCGATCTGGTAGAGGAGCAGCCAGTCGGGCGCGAGGTGGCAGTCGCGGTAACCGGACCAATCACCTTTGAGGGGGTGGTCCTTCATGCGCGGGGGCAGGGGAATGCCGTCCGCGAGCTTGAAGACGGCTTCATGCATTTTGTGCAGGTTGTGACCCCGGCGGGACATGCGCTTGAGGCCCTTGATGAACGCCGCGGTCTGGGCGACATCGCGCACGGTTATTTGCCCCAGGTGGCGAAAAGGGCCTTGATGGAACTGAAGCGGGAGGTTTTACCGGCGGCGGCGGCGCGCAGGGCGGCGGCGGTGGCGGGGTTGGGGGCGCCGGTGCGGGAACAGCGGGGACAGGCCGGAACGGGCCGGGCCGGCGGGGTGGCGGCGGCCTGCGGAATCCGCAAAAAGGCATAAACAGGTTTGACGGAGGGTTTGGGAACCGCCTTTCCTTAAAAAGGGGGTTCCCAACGTCCGCCTGCGCGTCCCGAGTATGGGACGGCTACGGCGGGACATCCTTCGCTTGGCGCTCCGCGGCAAGCGTCAGAAGTGGCGGCGGGCGAACTCACGGCCGGAACCGGACTTGAGGTACGCCTCGAAGGCGATGGCCTTTTGCCGGTCGCGGAAGGCGAAGGCGGTCTCGATGCGCCAGGGGCGGTACTTGGCCGTGTGCGGGCAGCCGCCGGCGTTGTGGGTCTTGAGGCGGGCCTGGAGGTCAGAAGTGCAGCCGGTGTAGTGGCAGGCGGGGTCGGCCTCGCTGGCCAGGACATATACGTAATGGAAACCGGAAGTTGGCATGGCTAAGCCGGGGGGATGACAGCTTTGAGTGGCGATGTTGGGAACCCCCTTTTGAGGAAAGGCGGTTCCCAAACCCTCTGTCAAACCTTTTTGTTGTGTCTTAAACACGGCGGGCGCTTTTACCACAAGCCCACGCGCACAAATGCTAAGGATTTGCCATAACAGCTTGTGGTAAAAG
>CAITYL010000014.1 GCA_903896595.1 uncultured Lentisphaerota bacterium | reverse complement strand
GGCGGAACTGGGATGACGCCGTCGCTGTCCGCCCGAGGACGGGCGGCTCCCGGTCTTGAAATAACGCCGCCCTGGCCTTTGGAACAGTTGTACCCTCAGACTTTCTGCGGGTTTTGCAAGAGCCTCCTTCATTTAAGCTTCCGGTTGTCCAAGACCCGTTTGGCCTTGCCGGCGCTGCGCTCGATGGAGCCGGGCTCGACCAGGGTGATTTTGGCCGACAGGCCGATCAGCTGCTTGATCCGGTCATGGATGCGGCGCTGGAGGCTTTCCATGACCCGGATCGCGTCGGAGAAGACCTCGGGCGTGACTTCGACCCGCACCTCCAGATCGTCCATGGCGCCTTCGCGGGTGAGCACCAGCAGGTAATGAGGCTGGACTCCCTCGACCTCAAGCAGGATGCTTTCGATCTGGGACGGGAAGAGGTTGACGCCGCGGATGATCAGCATGTCGTCGCTGCGGCGCATGACCTTGGCCATTCGTACCAGGGTGCGGCCGCAGGCGCACTTTTCGTACTGCAAGGAAGTGATGTCCCGGGTGCGGTAGCGGATCAGGGGCAGGGCGCGCTTGGTGATCATGGTGAACACCAGTTCGCCCTCGCTGCCGGGCGGCAGCACCTCGCCGGTGGCGGGGTTGATGATCTCGGGATAGAAGTGGTCCTCAAAGATGTGCATGCCGCACTTGGCCTCGCAGTCGCTGGAGACGCCGGGGCCGATGACTTCGGACAGGCCGTAGATGTCAAAGGCGGAAATGCCGGCCTCGGCCTGGATGCGGCGGCGCATTTCCTCGGACCAGGGTTCGGCGCCGAAGATGCCCTTGCGCAGTTTGGTGTCGCTGATGGCGAACCCGGCCTTGGCCGCCTCCTCGATGAGATGGACGAAGTAGGACGGGGTGCTGCAGATGGCCGTGGCGCCGAAATCGCGGATCACCATTAGCTGTTTTTCCGTCTGGCCGCCCGACATGGGAATGACGGTGCAGCCGACGCGTTCGAGGCCGTAGTGGGCGCCCAGGCCGCCGGTGAACAGGCCGTAGCCATAGGCGTTCTGCACCACGTCCTCGCGGGTGATGCCGATGCAGTGGAAGGTGCGGGCCATGACCTCGGACCAGATGTCGATGTCCTCGCGGGTGTAACCGACCACGATGGGCTTGCCGGTGGTGCCGCTGGAGGCGTGGATGCGCACCACTTCGGAGAGGTCGGTGGCGAACAGGCCGTACGGGTAATGGTCGCGCAGGTCGGTCTTGACGGTAAAGGGGAAATGCCGCAGGTCCGCGAGGGTGCGCAGGTCATCAGGTTTGACGCCGGCCTGGTCAAAGGCCGCCTGGTAAAACGGCACGCGCTGGTAGACCCGCTGGAGGGTTTCGCGCATCCGCCGGAGCTGGAGGGCGCACAGGCCGTCGCGGTCGATGAAATCTTTGAGATAGAGGTCTTCACGCATACGAAACGGCCTTTCTCTAGCGTCTAAACGTTGACACGGATATGGAAAAAGTTTACCCACGTTCTGGTGATGACATGGTTGTCGGTATCGGGGTCGGTATCGGCATCGGGGTCGCATGGCCTTTGAGGTTTGATGATGCCAGGGAATGGAAATTTTTGATCGATACCGATACCGATGCCGATACCGAAAAGCTGAAATATAATCCGCGGCTACTGTAGCCCAGGGCGTGTCGCCTATCTACTGTAAGCAGGCTGCGATCACCCACCCCCGCCGGCGGATTTGTGATTAACCGGGAGCCGCCCGTCTCGGGCGGACGGTTGGCGTCATTTGAGAAGGACAGACACGAGGACCAGGTGTGTACGATAGTTTTGTTGGTATCGGGGTCGGTATCGGCATCGGGATCGAATGGCCTTTGGGCTCTGGTGATACCGGCCAGAAGGGATATTTGATCGATTCCAATACCGATTCCGATACCGACCCCGAGGCCGGGCTGCGTCCGGTGCAGACGGGCAGGCACGGTGGCCTGCCCCTACTTGACGCGTGGGTTTTTGAGACGATATTAACCGTTTTGATTTTCGCCATCACTTTTTTTGGAGGATAGCACCATGTCCCGCCATTCCAGCCTGAAGAGCAATGACAATATCACGGTGAAGCGCAGCGTGCTCAAGCGCTTTGAACGCATTGACCTCCTGAAGAAGACCGGCAAGCTCAAGGCGGGGCAGAAGGTGTGGGGACTGCCGAAGACGAAGGTGGCGGCCTAACCGGGCCACTGAGTTCGCGCCATCCCCCGATGGCCATCAGCACTAGCAAAGCGGCGGCAACGATCGCGAGCCAGGCCTGGGCCGGCACCGAGATGTCGCCGCTTTTTTTGCCCTGAAACCGGCGGTAGCCGCTGGCCCCCAGATAGCGGACCAGGTGCGTACGGCCGGAAGCGCGCGGCGGGCGGGTGGCACGAAAAAACGACATGCCAGCCACTATATCCCCCGAAACCATTCCAGTAAACTGGAGCCTTCAAGCAGGGGATGACCGTTTGATCGGACGATGTTGGGGCCACCCTTTTGAAAAAGGGGGTTCCCAATGGCGTTTCCCCATGACCGGGAGCCGCCCGTCCTCGGGCGGACAGGTGGCGTTACGCCAGTTCCGCTCTTCACTGTCCCTACGTACCCCCAGCATATGATTCCCTGCGTGTTGAAGATCGCCCTAGTCACCGGCCCCGTGCCCGCCGGGTGACTGACCCCGGCCTATTTTCTTGTGGGGTTCAGAAAAACGCGCGTGCTTGTTGTCACGGGGCGGCATCGGCGATACAGTGTGCCCGCAGAGCAGGGAGTCGCATAGTCTGGGGGCGCGCGCATGGGGTTATGGCCGGCCGTCAAACGCTTGAGTCTCGGGGTGGGGCTGATTATGGCCGCCGCCTTGGTATTGCTGGCCGCGGACTGGAAGCACCGCGCGCCTCCGCCCGCGGTTCATCCCGCCGCCATCCCCGCGGCCGGCCGGATGATGCGGGTGGCGCTGTTCCAGTTCGCCAGCCGGCCCGTCCTTGATGACGGCATGCGCGGCGTGACGGACGCCTTGCGGGAGGCTGGCTGGTGCGAGGGCCGCACCCTTGAGTTCAAGCGGTTCAATCCGGAAAGCGACTTGGCCACGGCCGACAGCATGGCCAAGGCGATCACCGGCGGGAATTTCGACCTGGTGATCACCTTGAGCACCCCGTGCCTTCAGGTCATGGCCGGTGCCAACCGCAAAGGACAGATTCGGCACGTGTTCGGCATTGTCACCGACCCCTTTGGGGCCGGAGTTGGCCTGGCGCGCGGCCAGCCGCGCGCGGCGCGGCCGGCGGGGCTGTGCGGGGCCGGCACTTTCCAGCCGGTGCGCGAAGTGTTCCGGCTGGTCCGCCAGATCCGGCCCGACCTCAAGACGGTGGGGGTGGTGTGGTGTCCCGGCGAAACCTGTTCGCGGGCGTGCCTGGACCTGGCCCGGGATGAGTGTGCCAAGCTGGGGATCACCCTGGAAGAAGCGACGGTGGACAATTCCAACGGCGTTTATGAGGCGGCCCAGGCACTGGTCGCCCGCGGGGTGCAGGCGCTGTGGATCGGGGGGGACAATATTGTCGAGCTGGCCGCGGCGTCCGTGGTCAAGGCGGCGGACAAGGGCCGCATTCCGGTGTTCACCAATGCCCCGATCCATGCCGCCGCGGGCGCCCTTCTGAACCTTGGCGCCGATTATTATGAGGTTGGCCGGGCGACGGGGCGGCTGGCCGATGTGGTGCTGCGCGGCCGGGACCCCCGCGAGGTGCCGGTGGAGAACGTGGTGCCGCGCCGGCTGGTCGTCAATCCGGCGGTCCTGCCCGCGCTGCGCGAAAAGTGGACGCTGCCGCCGGAGGTGCTGGCCACGGCGGAGCTGTGGCGCCAGGATGGCGCGCCTGCCGCCGGCCCGCCGGCGGTGGCCGCGGCCACACCAACTCTCGGCGGACAAGCATCCGGGAAGCCGCTGGCCGAGTCGGGGCACAACTACCAGCTTGGTCTGGCCTATTTCGCGCCGGAGGCCGGGTTTGAATCGGCGCAACGGGGATTGTTTGACGGTCTGCGCGAGCTGGGGTTTGTCGAAGGCGCCAATCTGGACGTGCGGCGCGTTCACGCCCAGGCCGAGATGAGCAACATTCCCACCATGATGCAGACTCTGGACGCCGTCCCGGTCGGGGCCGTTGTTACTTTCACCACGCCGGTGCTGGCCGGGGCGTTGGCCGGACTCCGCAGCAAACCGGTGGTTTGCACCTATGTCACCGATCCGCTGGCGGCGGGGGCCGGCGAGAGCCCGGAGCGGCACCGGCCCAATGTCACCGGTGTCGGCTGCCTGCCGCCGCTGGCGGAGACGGCCGAATTCTTCCGGTTGACCCTGCCGCGGCTGCGGATCATGGGAACCTTGTACAACCCCGGCGAGGCCAATTCGGTGCGGATCGTTGGCGATTGGCGGTCGTTGTGCGCCGCCAACGGCTGGACGCTGGAGGAAATGACCGTTGCCTCAACCAACGAGGTGCAGCAGGCCATGCAGGCGTTGGTGGCGCGCGGGGTTGATGCGGTTTACATCCCCGGTGACAACACGGCGTACCAGGCCTTCGGGGCCATCGTCAAAACGGCGGTTGACGGGCGGCTGCCGCTGGTGGTTGACGCGCCCGAATTCATGCAACCCGGCGTACTGGCGGTGGTCGGCATCGGTTATTATCACACCGGCCGTGCGGCGGCGGAACCGTTGGCGCGCGTGCTGCGGGGGGAATCTCCGGCGGCCATCCCGATCCGCAATGTGACGGTCAAGCAGGTGCTGTTGAATCACGACACCGCCCGGCGCCTGGGGATCGCGTTCCCGGCGGCGGTGCTGCGCATGCAGGAAGATGCCGCCGGGCTGCCCCCGGCGCCGGCGGCTCCCCCGGCCGTTGCGGCGGCCGCGCTGCCGGTGGTTCCGGGGCCGGTTTCCCAGAAACCCTGCTGGTCCATCCACCTGATCGATCAAGTCGAGGCGCCGGCCATTGCCGCTTCTCGCCAGGGGGTGCTGGCCGGCCTGGCCGAAGCCGGGCTGGTTGAGGGACGCGATTACGTGATCAAACACCGCAGCGCCCAGGGCGACCTGGCCACCCTCAACGCCCTGATTGATGCCGCCCTGACCGAGCAGGCGGACATGGTGTATACCGTCACCACGCCCACCTTGCAGACCGCCCTGCGCAAGGTCACCGACCGGCCGCTGCTGTTCTGCCTCTCCATTGATCCGCTGTTGGTTGGCGACGCCGGCACCCATGAGCGGCACCGGGCCAATGTCGCCGGCGTGTTCGACCGCAGCCCCTTCGAGGCGATGATGGCGCTGATTAAGGAATGCCTGCCAGGGGTGAAACGCATCGGCACCCTGTACAACCCCTCCGAGGTCAATGCGGTGGCGTTCAAGGAGGAACTGGAACGGGCGGGCCGGGCGGCCGGCCTCGGCGTGGTGGCCGTGGCCAATGACAGCGCCAGTCAGGCGGCGGATGCCGCCGCCGCCCTGACGCAGCGCGGGGTGGATGCCATCTGCCAGATCAACGACAATCTGCATGACGCCGCCTTTCCCGGCATCGTCCAGGCGGCCCGCCGTGCCCGGCTGCCCGTGTTCGCGTTCAGTTCCGGCCTGGCGGAGCAGGGGGCGTCGGTCGTCCTGGCCAATGACCATTTTGAC
Source organism: uncultured Lentisphaerota bacterium (assembly GCA_903896595.1). Taxonomy (GTDB): domain Bacteria; phylum Verrucomicrobiota; class Lentisphaeria; order Oligosphaerales; family CAITYL01; genus CAITYL01. Next base: position 23,527 of record CAITYL010000014.1, on the reverse strand, counting down.
GGCGGCCGCGAGTCGGGGCTGCTGGCCGCGCGGGTGATGCGCGGCGCCAACCCCGCGGATCTGCCGTACACGGGCATCAAAAAGACCCGGTTGACGGTGAATCTGACGGCGGCCGGTGCGGTTGGCCTCGCGCTTCCCGCCGCCGTGACGCGCCGGGCGGACCGGGTCATTGGGGCGCCGCCGGTCGCCCAGCCGTCGCCGCCGCCCTCGGCGGGCCGCTGCTGGCGTCTGGTTTTCCTCTCCCATGTGGACGCCGCCATGGTGGAACAAACCATGCGGGGATTTCGTTCCGGGCTGACGGAACAGGGGCTGGTTGAGGGGCGCGATTATACGCTCCGGTTTCAGTGCGCCCAAGGCGACATGCCGACGCTGATGACCATGCTGGACGGCGCCAATGGCACCGAGACCGATCTGGTGGTGGTCACCTCCACCCCGACTCTGCAGGCGGCGGTGAAAAAGATCCGCGGCAAACCGGTGGTGTTTGGCGTGGTGGCCAATCCCGTCAGGGCCGGCGCCGGGGTCAGCGCCACCCAGCATTTGCCGAATGTGACCGGGGTCTCAACGCTGTCGGATTTCGCCACCATGCGGGACGTGTTGCGGGAGTTGCTGCCCGGTTGCCGACGGGTGGGCACCCTGTTCGTGACGTCGGAGGCGAATTCCGTCAACAACCGGGATGCCCAGGCCGCCGCCCTGCGCGAGGCCGGGATTGAAACCGTGGCCGTCGGCGTCAGCACCAGCAACGAAGTGCCTGATGCCGCCGGCGCGCTGATGAGCCGGGACATTGATGCGGTCTGCCAGGTGATTGGCAATCTGCTGGAATCGTCGGCCGCGCCGATTGTCCAAGCCGCCCGCACGGCCCGCAAGCCGGTCTTCTGTTTTACTTCGGAAATGGTGGCCATGCCCCATGGCGCCGCGGTCGCCGTGGCCCGCGATTACGAGCAGGGTGGCCGCGACATGGCCGCGCTGGTCCGGCGAATCATGGCGGGCGAAGCGCCGGCGGACATTCCGTTCCAGCCGATCAGCAAGACCCGGATTCTGGTCAACCGGAACACGGCCAATGAATGCGGTCTCACGCTTCCAGAAGCCTTCCAGCGCCGGGCCGAATTCATCGAACCGGGCGATCAGCCCCCCCGTACGGGCGACCGGCCGGTTGGTACGGGCGACCGGCCGGTTGGTACGGGCGACCGGCCGGTCGCCCCTACGAAATAACACCTTATGGACATACAACAACATCAAAACGGCGCGGTTCTGACCCTGCTCCTGGCCGGCCGCCTAGATTCCGCCGGGGCGAACCACTTGGACGCGGAACTGGCGGCGGTGGTCCGCGGCGGCGGCCGGGACTTGCGCCTGGATCTGGCGGGTGTCAGTTTTTTGAGTTCCGCCGGCATCCGCATCCTGCTCACCCATTATCGGGGACTGAAAAAGCTGAACGGCGCTTTTGGCGTCGTGAACTCGCCCCCCGCGGTGCGCGAAGTCATTGAACTTTCCGGCCTGTCCATCCTGATTCGTGACGAAACCCCGGAACCGGTGGCGGCGACGGCCGGGCCGGCTGCGGAACCCGCCGCCGGGGGAGGGAAGACGGGCGGGGAGACGGCCAACGTCGCCGCCGTGGTGCGGACGCCCGGCGCCGGACCGTTGCGCTGCCGGTTGATCGGCGATCCCGGCCGCCTGGCCGTCGGCCGGGGCTATGACGCCGCCGATTGCCGGGCCGTGGCGGTCACCCGGGAAACCCTGGCCGTTGGCATCGGCGCGTTTGGCGGCGGTTTTGCCGAGTGCCGCGGCGCTTTCGGCGAATTTCTGGCGGCCGGTGGCGCCGCCGCCTGCCAGCCCACGGACGGCGGGGGCACGCCCGACTACCTGTTGGCCTCCGGCAATTTCATCCCGGAACCGTGCCTGCTGCACGGCGTGGTGTGCGAGGGGACGCCGGGGATGTTCTTTCATTTCGAGCCGTGGGCGGCGCGGGTGCCCGTGCCGATGAGCGAGGTGGCGCGGTTGTGCCTGGATCATGCTGGTGCGGACTCCGCCGCCCTGGTGATGCTGGCGGACACCGCCGGCCTGCTCGGCGCCGCACTGAAGCGGTCACCGGCCGCCGGTGACGTGCCGGCGGCGCCCCTGGCCTTTCCGGAAATCCGCCAGTGGCTGTCCTTTACCCCCGAGCGCGCCCATGTCGGCAGCCTAGCCCTGGTGGTCGGTGTGGTGGCGCGCGCCACGGCCGCCATGCCCGCGTCCTTCTTCCGGCCATTGGGCGGGGCGGCCGGCAGTCCGCTCGCCCATCTGCATGCCGCCGCCTTCACCTTCCAGGCGCTGCCGGACGGGTTCCGGCCGCTGGCGACGGCGATGTCGGGCCTGTTTTCCACCCAGCGGTTGCAGGGCTTGTTGCATCTGATCCATGATGACCGCGTCATCACCGGCGGCGGCGAGAGCCTGTTCTGGCGCGGCAATGTTTGGTGCGGGCCGCTGGCCAGCCTGGAGGTGGCCTTATGAATCTGTTGCTCGGTTCACTGACCATCGGCCTGATTCTCGGCGTGCTGGCGCTTGGGGTCTACATCTCGTTCCGCATCTTCAATTTCGCGGACATCACGGTGGACGGCTCGATCACGTTGGGGGCCGCCGTGGCCGCGGTTCTCCTGCTGCGCGGCTGGCCGCCGGTGCTGGCGACCCTGGCCGCGGCCCTGGCCGGCGGTGTGGCCGGCGCGGTCACCGGCATCCTGCATGCCAAGTTCCGCATCCACGGACTGTTGTCGGGCATTTTGGTGATGACGGCGCTGTACTCGGTCAACCTGCGCATCATGGGCCGCAGCAACGTGCCGCTGCTGTCCGTCACCACCCTGGCCGAGCGGGCGGAAACGCTCGGCCTCGCCTGTTCCGGCGGCCGGGCGGCGGTGTGGGTCTGGGGCTGGGAGGTGCCGGTGCGCGACCTGATGTTCCTGGCCTTTTCCGTGGCCGGCGTCGCCCTCATTGCGGGGCTGCTCTACCTGTTTCTCAACACCCGCCTGGGCACCGCCATGCGCGCCACCGGCGACAATCCCCAGATGATCTGCGCCCAGGGAGTGGATACCGGGCTCATGATCATCCTCGGCCTTGGCCTGTCCAACGCCCTGGTGGCATTCTCCGGCGCCGTTCTCGCCCAATACCAGGGATTTGCCGACGTCCAGATGGGCATCGGCATGGTGGTGTGGGGACTGGCCAGTGTCATCATGGGGGAGTCGCTGGTGCGCGCCCGGCGCCCCGGGTTCATGATCGTGGGCGCGATTTTTGGGGCGGTGCTGTTCCGCCTCCTGGTGGCCATCGCCCTGCGTTTCGGCATGAATCCCAACGATCTGAAACTGATCACGGCGCTGTTCGTCTTCGCCGCCCTGGTGCTGCCCGGGGTGGCGGACCGCGTGTTCAAGCGCGCCGGAGGCCGAGCCCATGCTTGATGTCCGCGATCTGCGCAAAACGTTTTTCCCTGACACCCCCAACGAGGTGCGCGCCCTGCAAGGGGTGTCGTGCCAGATCCTGGAGGGCTCGTTCGTCGTCGTCATCGGCACCAACGGCTCCGGCAAGTCGACCCTGCTCAATGCCGTCGCTGGCACGTTCCCCCTCGATGCCGGTGCCATCACCCTGGCCGGCCAGGACGTGACCGGCTGGTCCGAACACCGCCGCGCCGCCCTCATCGGGCGCGTCTTCCAGAACCCGTTCAGCGGCACGGCCCCCGGCATGACCATTGCCGAAAATCTGGCCATGGCCGCCCGGCGCGGCCACCGGCCGGGGCTGGGCTGGGCACTGCCCCGCCGCTTGCGCGATGCCTTTGCGGACCGGGTGCGTTCCCTGCGCATGGGGCTCGAAGACCGGCTCGACAACGAGATCGGCACCCTGTCGGGCGGGCAGCGCCAGGCCCTCACCCTGCTCATGGCCACCTGGCGGAAACCGGCCCTGCTGCTGCTCGATGAACATACCGCCGCCCTGGACCCCAAAAGCGCCGAGCAGGTGATTGCCCTCACGCATCAGCTCGTCACCCACGACCACCTGACCACCCTCATGGTCACCCATGCCATGTCGCAGGCGGTCAACCTGGGTGACAGTCTGATCATGATGCACCGCGGCCGGATCATTCATGCGCTGGCCGGCGAGGACAAGCGCCGGGTTCGCGCCGAAGACCTGCTGGCCCGCTTCGACGAGGTGCGGCGGATGGACCAGCTCGATGCCGGCGCCGCCAGTTTGCTGGCGGCCAACTACATGTGATGGCAACCTGTTTGCGGAATCCGCAAAAAGAGAGACGTCGCGCCGAGCTGGGGCTCAGCGTTCCCAGGAAAGCCGGGAAACCACCCAACCCGGAAAGTAAATGCGTTTCATCGCCGTCCCATGGGCATCCCTTTTTCGGTGTTCGGGCACGGGCAGGGGCACGGGCAGGGGCAGGGAAAATGCAATAATGGGTCAGTATCAAAACAATCGGCCTGACGCTTGGAATCTCAGGAAAACGCGCGTTTTTTAAGCACTTGTGGGACGGTAGTGAATGCGTTTGGGTAGTCCGACCAGTCCGATGCGTCCGACGTGTCCGACGCAAGCCTGATACAGAATAATCAGAACCTGCCGGAGCCCACATCGCACCGAACTTCCAGCCACGCCTGTCCGGCAGTTTATATAAATTTATAGACTTTATTTGACATTTGCTTGGAATGGGTTATCTTGCCTGGTGTGGATGGTTTCGGACACCCGCACAACCGCATGAGTGCCTTACGAGTGAAATCTTAATTACCTTCAGCCTTCAGCCTAACGTACTAAGGGATACCCGGTCATCATGGCGCGTTCCGCTCAAACCAGCCCCGTCAACGAAGCCCAGGCCGTGCGGCGGCAGCGGGTGTTGGAGCTGTTGCGCGACGGCATCCGCCGCGGCCAGTGGAGCGTCGGCCAGGCGCTGCCCACCGAAACCGAATTGATGGGCGAACATGACCTCAGCCGGCATCATGCCCGGCTCGTGTTGGACGATTTGGAGAAGGAAGGGCTGATCTCGCGGACCCCCGGCCGCGGCTCCATCGTGCTCGCCCAAACCGGGAACGCCCCCCAAAAGATCATCACCATCGCGGCGCAGGACGTGCGCGACTGGCTGGCGTCGGGGATCATTGTCGGCGTTCAGGAGGCCTTGGCCGACCAGCCGTTCCGCGTCGAACTGGTGGATGTCGGCGACACCCAGGCCGAGTTCGACGTCTGCATGGAACGGCTGTCCCGCACGCACACCGACGGCCTGGTGGTCATGCCGCTGCCGTGGCTGCAGAATCAGGAATGGGCCTTTCGTCTCAAGCAGGGCGGCGTTCCCTTTGTCTGTGTGGATAGCCATCCCGGCGAGATTGCGGTGGATGCCGTGGTTATCGACAACCTGCTGGGCGGCGGCCTGGCCGCCCAGTGCCTGATCGGCCACGGGTTCCGCCGGCTTTACCATTTCGGCGCTGAGATTTCCGCCAGTCGCGGCCGTTTCGAAGGATTTCTCGACCGAGTGCGTCAGGCCGTTCCCGGCGAGGTGGAGTCCTGCCTGCCCTTGCATTACCCGATTGATGAGGCGACGGAACGTGAGCATCGTTATCCTTGGCGCACCGCCATGCGGGCCTGGCGGGCCTTTACCGCAGGCTGGCCGGCCGACCGTTTTCCCGTCGGCGTCTTCGCCATCAACGATATCGAGGCCTACGGCATCACCCTGGCCTGCAAGGAACAGGGCTTGGTGGTCGGGCGGGATGTCGGTCTGGTCGGCTTCGATGACCGTGATCTGGCCATTTTTGCCGATCCGCCGTTGACCACACTTCGCCAAAGTCCATTGGCCATGGGGCGTGAGGCCGGCCGTCTGCTGCTGGCGCGCCTGGCCCAACCGGACACGCCATTCCAAGTCATCAAATTGTCCCCGGAACTAGTCGAACGCCAGTCCACCGGCTCATTGGAATCGGTTACTCTTGAAACCTCTGTCTCGATGGGGGCCGACATCTTCTGCTCTCCGCCATCCTCTCCGCGCGGTGCAAAGGAACGGCAAGTTATGAAAACCATGTCCACTGATCACATGAAAGCATCTGGAAAAAGGTTCACACTGATCGAACTCTTGGTGGTGATCGCCATCATCGCCATTCTGGCCGCCATGTTGCTGCCGAGCCTCAGTGCCGCAAAGGATGTCGCGAAGAGGAGTTCCTGCCTTAACAATCTCAAGCAAATCGGCATTGCCATGTGTGGCTACTCGGTTGATTGGAATGATGCGATGCCAGTCACAATGGAAACTGCGGTCGGCGTTAACGGGGTCTGGTGTACTTATGAGTGGGGGAAATGCAATTTTGGCCTCGGCACTCTCGCCGAGCAGGGATACTTCTCATCGGCCACTTCGGAGCCAATTATTTACACCAATCGCCCGAAAATTCTCCGTTGCCCCGTCAGCTTTTTTTTCGATGCCTCAGGCAATTACACGGATTATATCTATGCACGGGACGGGAACGTGAACGGGTATTGGAACCGGTGGGAGCCTAAGTTCTCCACCCGGTTCAGCGGTAACTCAAGTCGTGCCATCTCATTTTGCGGTTCCGCCTACAGTATTCTTCATGTGTCTCTTTTTGGAATACCAACCCATAACTCGATCGGTGTTTTTCTTTATGGGGATGGCAGTGTTCTTACATTTCCGTTAAAAAATTTCACAGTTCAAGAAACTGGCGATCTCCAGCCCATTCTCATGCAATTGGATGCCGGGCATGGAACGGCTTTTTAATAACCGCATTCCCCATAAACCTTAATCAAGGAGAAAATAAAATATGGTATAAGCAGTGAAGCAGTGGCCGGTATAAAAGTAAAGAGCAATGGCAAGGGTTTTGTAACTGTCATCAAAGTAATAACACAAGGAATGTTGTCATGAGTGCAAAAACTGAATTCCGGTTGTGGCTTGCCGCCATAACGAAAGAACAGACCATGGCGAAACGGGCGATGAAAGTGGGTGGAGTGTTGGTGGGAATGCTGGTGCTGGCCGGCTCGCTTCAAACCCAGGCGAATATGATTGCAAACCCGGGATTTGAAGCCAGTACGGCCACGCCACCAGCCTCGTGGACTTGGGATCCAGGGTCCAACCCGGCCACGGTTGCGGTTAGTACCGTAGATCCACATAGTGGAGCGAACAGCGCATTGATTACACTAACGCCAAATAGTGCAGGGTTTGCTATTTTAAAGTCTCAGTCGTTTGCTGTAGTCAGCGGAACGGAATATACTGAGTCCGCTTGGGTGAAATACGAAAGCCTAGATTACGGGGTTGTAAAAGTGGAATATTTTGATTCCATCGGTGGTAGGGTGGCGGTATCGTATGTGAGCGATTTTGGTCAGGCTTCTGGTGGTGCGAGCAGTAGTGCTTGGACGCAGGCAAGCAAAACTTATACCGTACCCGTTGGAGCCACCACTGCGGTCATGTCTGGCTTGGCCAATTATCCGAGTGGCACTGCCACCTCCGGTTCTTTTGGGCTTGATGATTTTTCATTTGCGGCCGTTCCCGAACCGACGATGATGGCCATGCTTCTTTTCGGGGCAGTGGGACTGCTTCGCCGCCGGCGGTTTTGTGCTGCGTTAGGCTGAAGGTTTAATTTTGGAGTGCGGCGCCGAGGCGCCGCACTCCAGACGGCTTTTTTAGTTTCAGTTTTTCCCCTGACTCGTCACTGGCGTTCCGGGCTCTGATGAACCTCTCAACCCCTCAACCGCCCAACCCCATAGCGCTAACGTGGAAGTTGTTTTTTGACCGATTTCGGCCGCGGCTGGAATCCCTAGAGTGGCGGTGGCTCGACACCGCTTTTATACTGCATTTTATCTAATTCATTACAATACAGTATGAAAGCGCCGTCAAGCCGGCGACACTCTAAAGCGCCAGCCCAGTTCTAGGCTGACGCGGTTGACGTTCAAGTTCTCGCTTATTTAGTGAGACTCTTGCAAAACTCCATTGTGCCGGCCAGGCATTCGGTGTTCGGTCTTGTAGCAAAGCGATTGCATCGCGCTCTCCGAGCCGCACGTTTTCGAGCTGGCGGGCTGCAAGCCTTTTGCTACGGGAGACGTTTCTATGACATGCATCTTATCCAGTGAATTGACGAGTAAGGAACACGGTTTTTTTATGAATAAATTAACGATGTTTATTGGGCTGGCGATCACGTGCGCTTTGCCGATGGCAACGGCCGGTGAACGTCCAAACTATGCGCTCGATATTCCGGAAAAAGTCGCCGTCATTACCTCCAGCGGTGTCGACGGAGACAAGCGAACGGTAGACGAGTACGATGACATTCTTAAGCAACTCGGCTGGAAGTTTGACAAGTATATGAACACCGAGCTTAAGGATGTTTTGGCCGGCCGTCATGGACACTACGACTTAATTCTCGGAACGTCGTTATGGAACTTTGGCGATCCGCAAAATATGGATGCCCTGGTGCCATTGATCAGGAACTTTTTCAATCATGGCGGAGTCATGATTCTGACCGACTCGTCCTACCCGTCGATGATCAACTGGTTTGGAACGCTCGATCCTGAGCTAGGGGTGGAAACTAGGCTTATCTCTGAACTGGGTTCCCTGTCGTCTCCTGACTACAGCCAAGCATCGGTGATGTTAAAATCCCCCTATGATATCTCATCTGGCCTCAACAATTGGGCATGTTTTTCAAAATGGGGTAGGACGTTTACCCCAATGATCCGAACCCTCATGGCCGATTCCGCGTTTATGCTCGGGGCGCCGATAGGAGACGGTGTTCTCATCGTCACCACCTGCTTTAACTTGCCTCTCAAGGTGCTTCAAAACGCTTATGCCTCGGCGAATGTACTCAAAAATCGCATCGAAATCTGTCCCGTATTTGCCCCCCCCCCCAGACACCCTGGCGAATGGAATGTGGCGTTGAGGATCACGAATGCAACCGCCGCCAAAAAGCTCAAAATATCCGCGACCATCACCTCTGATAAATCCACCACCACCGTGCCCATAAAGGAAGTAACGGTTGGCCCCAGTTCCAACCTCTCGCTTAGCTACCCGTTGACAATCCTGGCCAGAGGGCGTAGCAAAGTAGAAATAGCCGTGAACAATAAGCTCATTGCTGTTCGGGACGTCGTTATTCCAGAAATGCTTGTTTTGAAATGTAATCGGCCCGTTTTAGCCAAGAATGATGAGCTTGTCGCGACGATTGAACTGTTGCTGCCAGAGCGGGAAATCGCCCATTCAACCGTGCAAGTCTCACTGATCCGGGGAACGGACACCATACCCCTTTTCGCTGGGCCGGGAAAAGCGGTCAAAACGGTTAAAATGCCGGCGGCAAAAATCGGCGTGGGAAAATGGCAACTTACGGCGGTTGTCGCCCAAGGCAGGGAAAAAACCGAACAGCGCGTCGAGATTGAGGTTCGCGCCATCGCCGTTCCGCCGACCAAGGTGGTCTTGGGAAAACGCGGAGAACTGTTGGTCAATGGGAAAACGATGTTTCCGTTGGGGGTCTACCACTGTTCGCTTGACCTTGCCAAAAAAATGGGCTTCAACTGTGTCACGGGCTACGGTGACAAGGACGCCGCCGCATTTCCATCGTATCAGTCATCGTTGTCCCCGGAACAGCTCAAATGGTTCGAGCGGGTCGATGCCGCGGGGCTCAAGGTTCTTCCCGACTATAGCGACTACGTCAGATCACCCGACTTTAAACCGGAAAATCTTCGCCGAATCGTAGCGGAACTTCGCCTGATTCCCGCCAACTTGGCTTCTTATGTGGTGGACGAACCATCGATATACGGCATTCCACCGCAGCAGGTTTCAGCAGCTTGCGATCTGCTCCGGGAATGTGATCCCGACCATCCGGTTTTGCTTGTTGAAGTTCCGTCGTCGATTGCCAAATACGCGCGATTCGTCGATGTCTTGGCGGTTGATCCTTATCCGATTTCGACCGGCATTTGTGAAAACCTTGCGCCAAGCATCGCCGATGCGGTGGAAGCCGCCGCCAAGGTCTCTGGTGGCCGATCTGCATGGGCCGTCATTCAAGTTTGCCGTTTGCCGCCAGCCACGCCCGCCCGCCGCTATCCGACGCCCGCCGAGGTTCGTTGTATGGCCTACATCGCTCTGAACCATGGGGCCAAGGGGCTTTTGTTTTACGCCGCGCACGACGTCTATCAACTCGACGGCAAGCCATGGCCCAGCGGATTTCAATTTGATAAGAGCTTAATGGATGCCCTGCCGAAGCTTCTTTTGGAGTTGTCCAAAACCGGACCGGCCTATGTCATGGGAAACGTCATTGCGGAACGCGCGCCGAAGAACGCGGCGGAACTTGATGTCGTCCGCATTGAACATAATGGCCAGATAACGCGCATAATTGTCAATCCAACAAGCCGGCCGTTGAAATATAACGACATTAATATCGAGCCATTCGAAGTGAACATTCAGGCGTTAAAGCCGTAGTTCCTTTTTTCCCGGACTGCGCCGGGAAAAAACGGTCCGCGTTGCGGACAACTGAACGAGTGAGGCTTTTGCAAAACCATCAACCAAGAATTTAAACAGGAGAAATCTGGAGAGAACGGAGAACAACTTCTCTGTGGCCTCTGCTGCCTCCTGTTCCTTCCGAGCCCGGAACGTTAGTGACGGGTCATGTTAAATAATGCTCAACGAATACCCCTGTGGGCAAAATTGGTTGGCGGATTAGCCACGCCCGCCCGTACCCTTATGATGAGCCCCGGTGGGAGATCGATGCCTCCAAACCGTTATTTACAGAATTGAATGTGCTCGGTGCGGCGGTAAAAACCGGAGCCATTTCCAATGGAGTCAGCGTCAACCAGACGGATATTCGATCGAGAGTGTATCGTGACCCGATTACGGGTAAATATTACTTGGTGGCTTTGAAAAAAACGAGTGGGGGAAAAACGGCCACCTTTACCTTAACCCCGACGATCCCATTTCAACGGGCGATTCCGTTGTTTGAAAACTCGTCGACTAAAACAATTAATCGCCATGCTTTTTCCGATACATTTACGAGTTATGGAATCCATGTTTATGAACTCGTTCCCTAGTGACAATCGGGTGACCGGACTGGACAAGGCGCTTCTCCGCCAAGAGCACACCGGGAGCACATGATCGCCCCCCCTGGGAACGCCGAGCCCCAGCTCGGCGTGTTTATTTAATGATGAAGTTTTCGACCTTCATCAAGTCCGCGGTTTTTTCCAATTCTCCCGCCACTTGCCCGTGCGCCACGATCAGGTGATGGGCCACCCCCTGTTTCAGGACCTGCCGGAGATAGTCCTCGACCGGCGACGCAACTTTGATCATGGCGTGAATCTCATCACAGGGCAGGCAGGGGAATTCAATGGCCTCGCCCTCGGAAATTAGCATGCGCCAACTGTCCCCGACATTGAGGAAATGCCCCATGGTCACCAGCCCGGGCTTCATGATCATTTCATAATTGAGGCCGTTGCCCTTAAAGCCCCATTCTTCGGGCGAGCAGGTCAGGGTGACCTGACGGTCGTCGCCGGCCATCTCCGGCGACCCGATGCCATGCCCCAGCAGGAACAACGCATTATGCTGGCGGTCAAACTGCCCCCATTCCGCCTGGAACGGCCGGTTTCCGGTAAAGGCATGCAGCAACTGCATCATCACCAGCCCAGCAATGTCGCCTTCACACGCCACCATGGTGTGATCGTCTTCAAGCATCATGGAGGCACCCATCCGGGCCGGCGCGCCCGTCATTTTTTCGATGTAATGTTGCCCGAGGAAGCACAGACCGTCCAAATTGAACTTGTGCTTAAGCTTTTTCATGGCCAGCCCCAGCCGGCAGGAACGCTTCACGTCGTCAAGGGTGATCTTCTTGTGGCGGAAGCGTGCGAACAGCGCCTTGGCCGCGCGGTCCACGTCCCGGTCTTCAACCGCCTGCCACAGTTCAATCAAATGCTCGGCCTGGATCGTCATCACTTCCGGGCCGAGGAAGCCTTTGACTTTCGCGGCGTCGAACTCCAGGTCGTACATGCCGCGGAACACATGGCCGATCAGCCCGTAGGTGCAGGTCCGGAGCTGCCGGACGGCGGCATGCGCCTGGACCAAGGTGCGGATCTCCCGGTAGACCGCCGGATCGCCGATCTCGCCGGAAACCACATCGTAATCCCGCTTCATCTTGCGGAACGAACCGGTGAGCTGGGAAATCCCGATCAAGGCGCTGTTGCGCATGGTCGCCATATAATTGTCGGTCGGACAGAGGTCGGGGCCGGTTTGGGTGTTGACCAGGATGACTTTGGCATGGGGCCCAACGCGGTTCAACGCATGCAGCGTAATGAAGTCCGGGATGTAAGTGCCTTCAAAAACCAGGACGATCTCAACGCTGGCTGCGGCAAACTCGGCGCCAGCCGCTTCGGCGCGGTCCAGCGTATCGACCATGCCCGGATAAATCACCTTCACCGAGCCGAGGGACGCGGTCAGCCGCTTGAACACGCCGTCCAAGTCTTGGCGCACGATCTCCTGCAACCGCGGATACATGCGCCAATACTCAAAATAGCCCAGCCCCAGCAACCCGACGGTGACGCGCTGCGAATCCGCCGCTTTGCTCAAGACATCGCCGAACGCGCCGCACTCCGCGGCATCGAACGAGGTAATCTTGGTCTTTTTTATCTTGCCCATGACCTGCTTCCTTATTCCGGTCTTCTTTCAACTTGATCTCATATTTACCGCAAAGAACGCATAGATCTTTAAGCGATGGTATTCACGGTGTACCTACGGCATACCGTTATCAGGAGATTTTGCTCGCGATCTCGGACAAGGTCAGGCTTGGCACGGCGCCCTGGGGGCCGGCGCCGAACTCACGGATGTGCTGGAACAGCCGGCGATATAGTTCCAGGCCGCAATCCCCCTCCCCCTCCAACAGCGGGGAGACATGGCAGACATTAACAAAAGGGATTTTCGCTTTCATACAGGCGTCAAAGTCATGGACGGCCAACTGGCACGCCGCGGCAAACTTGTCTTTTCCCAAGTACCAGGTGTACTCCGCGGTGAGCGGCAACTCCCGCAGGGCCGGACCTTTCTGCGCCTGGGCAAACCGTTCCTGGTTGATGGCGTGCGGGATGCAGGGCAGGCCGTTGATGAGATCCCAGCCCGCCTTCTGCAAATACGTGGAGCTATCGTAGGCGTACTGTTCTTCCGCCAAGGCAATGAACATGTTTTCGCAGGACTGCAGGGCCGGCGCGCGAAAGCCATGCACCGGCCCGGCAATGGCGTCTTCGATAATCCGCCGGCCGGTGCGCAATTTTTCGCGGATCAGCGCCACTGAATGGGAGGCGTCGATTTGTTCGCGGCATTCGGCGAGATAGTTACGGGCGGGCCCTTCATGCGGCAGCGCCAAGACCATTTCCGGCGGGATGCCGACCTCAAAGCGGTCATGGGCCAGCCCGTGCTGGGCGACCTCGTGGCCGGCGGCCACGGCTTCCCGCAAAATGGCAACGTACTGCCGCCGCTGATCCAAGCGTTTGCCATCGCATAACGGCACGGCAAAAAAGGTGGCCCGCACCTGTTGCTCCGCGCAAAACTCCAAGACGCGGCTCAGGTGCGTTTCCGTGGCATACCCGTCCAGGGCGACGTCATCCACGGTGAATCCGAACCAATGAGACGTTTGCATACAACATGCTTTCATATCAGTCGTTCGTTGTACCGATTTTAGTCGGGGCTGTTAATCCCCGTCAAAGTCGCACCGGCTAAAGCCGAAACAACAAACGGACACCACATAAATAATCAGGTCGTTAATATCTTGTAAAAGTAAAACATGACCGTTTTGCTACCAATTGAATATATCTTTTTCGTTGGTATCAACTACGCGTTTACCGTTGATTATTTAACCGTTTCTGCTTTTTGCGGAATTCGCTTGGGGACACCTGCTCGAATTTTTTAAAAATCCGGTTGAAATGGGGCAAGCTTGCAAATCCGGTTTCGGCGGCGATTTCGGTGATATTGAGCGTTGAAGATTGCAATAGTTCTTTCGCTTTGTCCGTGCGAAAGCGGTTCAGATATTGAACCATGCTGGTTCCCACTTCCTTCTTGAACTGATGGCTGAAATGGCTTTCACTGAGATTAACGCCGTGGGAAATGTCGGCGATGGAAATATCTTTCCGGTAATTTTGTTCGATATATTCCCTGGCAAACAAGACCTTGTTGTTTTCATTCACCGAGGCCAGGAAGAGCAGCTTGTTTTCGCTTTCAACAATGTAATTGCCAACCAATGACATCAGTTCCGCCATGGCTTCTATTTGTTTTTCCGAAAGCACCACGGCCTTGAAGTAATAGTCGCGCAGTTTTTTCTCATCCAGCTTCAAATGCGCCAGCCGCGCCTTGAATTCCCGGAACGTTTTTTTCGTCGGCTTTTTCTTCAGGATTTGGCCACAGGTCAGGCAGCCGAGAAACTTTTTATTGACAAAAATGGGAATCGTCACGTCGATCAGGCCGGCGTGGCATTCGTAGATGATGCTCTTCCCGGTCACCCGGCTTTTCCGCATCATTTCCATGCCAATTTTGCGACAGGCCACCGAACCGCATTCCGTGCCGCTGATCATCGCGCAGAGCGGACTGACATGCTCCGCGGGGAGCAGCCGGATATTTTCGCCGGATTCAGAAACAAAGTCGGTGGCGATGCCCATCAGTTTGTAAAGGACAGTGTGATAGTCATGCAGCACTTTTTTGGCGGCGATATCGATTGGCATAAATCACCCTTCGTTAGACTGAAGCTTTTTAGGCTGTAGGTTGAAGGTAATTAATATCTCACCCTAACGCAGTATATAACGTCACGTCAGCCATCAACATCCCCGCGGGCGGGAGTTTCAAACGAAACGCATTCCCGTCCACCATTATTTCACAAAACTTGAAGCCGGAAACATAGTCAACCTGTTTCACCGGGCGATCCGATGTTATCGTCACATGGTCATAGTGCTTGCGATCATTGCTGATGATGAGACGGGACACGTCCCCCTTGCTCAAGATTTCAACTTTGGTTTCCCCTGGAACGCACTGGAATTGCGGGTGCCGCGAACAACCGGTGATCAGTTCCGCGCAAGCCCGCAGAAAGCCTTTCGTCAGACCGGGAACATACAGGTCATCCAGCCATGAGGCGGGATCTTTAAGGTTGACGGGTGGTTTCGCCGCGGCTTTCTTCGTAAATCTTGTTGGCGCCGGCGCGAGACCGGCGTGTTTTTTGGCATTCAACACGCCGCAGTACATCGGAGAGGCGTCGCCGTGATGCTCGGTGATGATCGGGTCAAGGTGGAACGGCAGTTCACGGGTCGCGCAGCCAATGCAGATGATGGGGATGTCCTGGCAGGCCGCCACCTGTTCCAACTCCGCCGCGTCCCACAATTCCGGATTCAGAATGACCACCGGCTGTTTGATCTTCGTGAGGTTGCCGAGCTGGGTCACCGCGTGGATCGGCGCCCCATAGCTCAGCAAATGGGTCAACAGCCGGTAGTCGTACCACCGGCGGTCGTTCATAAATCCGGCCAACTGTTGGTACAGGTGTTTTCCAGAATAAAGCAGGACGGCGCCGCCAATTGTTTCCGGCTGAAACTCCGTGCCGCACTCCCAGCCGTCGTTGATTTTCCGCCATTCCTCCCGGCTCAGACCATCGGCCAGGCAGGCCAAAACGCCGTCCTGGCACCGCGTCAAGGCGTTGTTGTCCGCAAGGTGGAATAAATTGAACTGGGAAATAATTTCCGACTCGAACAGCGCGGGCGCGTGCTGCAACAACAAGTATTGCTCGTTGAAATCACGGATCCCGTTCAAGAAAACCAGCTTAGCGTCTGGCACATACGCCCGGAACAACAGCGTGGACGCCATCCTGCTGTAGAGCGTGCGGGGTTCCTGCGCACCCCAATTTTCCAATTCCAGGGCCGGGCCGGCCAGTTCCACGATGTACTTGGTAACCCCGGCCTCGTACAGGGCGCGGTAGTCAATCCCGTACCGGTAAATCGCCTCGAATGGATCGCGGGTCCAGGCGGAATTGTAGATCATCCATTTACCCATGGATTTCAAGCATCTCACGACCTTGGCCCAAAAAGCCGTGATGCGGCGGACGTAAAACTGGCGCCAGTCCAAGGCGTGATGCCGTAAAATCCACTTGGCAATACGGCGGGTTTGTACTGCGGACGTGAGGCCGGGATTGAAAATGTCGCGGGGAATCTGAACCCCGGAAAAGGTCACGAACTGGTCAATCATGTCATTGGAAAAATCACCCACATAAATGGGCAAACGCGGGTGTGCCAGCCCGTCGGCCGCATGGAACCCATTGAAGCCGTAATCGCGCATGACCTCGTCAAGCTTGGCGACGAAAAAGTCTTCATAATAC
Source organism: uncultured Lentisphaerota bacterium (assembly GCA_903896595.1). Classification (GTDB taxonomy): domain Bacteria; phylum Verrucomicrobiota; class Lentisphaeria; order Oligosphaerales; family CAITYL01; genus CAITYL01. The sequence continues at coordinate 7,238 of CAITYL010000014.1, read as the reverse complement.
GAGCCGTCGTTAAAGCGCTTCCACACACAAGCAAAGGTGATTTCTTGGCCCTGCCGGTCAATATAGGAGATCTCCCGATGCTGCTCCAGCCATGCTGGTTTCTGTTCGATGCAATAGTCAAAAACCGCAAAACAAACTTCAATGCGGTGTTGATGCAATTCATCCACCAATTGTTTCAGCTTGGCGCCCGTCCACACCTGGCGATGTCGTTCACCGTTGACGTTATGCGCGCCGTACGAACAATACTCAGGGGGGAAGACCTGTTTTTCCCAGTTATTGCGATCATGCAAGTGAATAAAATTGAGTGATGTAATCAGCAACGACAGCCCGGTTGGCGTGAAGCCGAGCCGTTCCAGATACGCGCCAACCCCCAAGTCAGCCGCGTCAAGCTCAAACCCGATCAACTCAAGCCACAACCATTTTTCATATTTTTGCTGCATGCCAGGTTCTTTTTATTTAATTTAAGACGTGTAACTCTTCGTGCGGACTTCGCGTCCTTCGTGGCTTCGTGGTGAATCTGAATGTGTAACTAAAGCTCCGTCGTGGGGCTGGTCACCTTGCTGGGGATAAAGTAGGACCGGGTTAGCGCTTCGCCAAACGTGACCCCGATTTTGCTGCCGTGGAAACGGGCGCGGGCTTCGAGTTGCACGGCCATCTGGTCGAGATGATCGTGGGCGTTGACAAATTGCCGCCACGCGTCCAGTTTGGCCGCGAAGGTGTCGGTGATGTCAACAATATGCGTCGGTTCCGGCATGCTTTGCAGCACCTCGAAATGGTACATGGCCGGGGCCGCCCAGGGTTTGCCCAGATCAGCGCTGCAATCCCAACCGGCCTGCCACCAGGAATCGCAGGTCAAGCGAGCCATGGCGCGGTGCTGAAAATAATCGAGCCAATAATGGCCGAGAATCAGGTCCGGCTGGGTACGGCGAATGGCCTGGATGCATTGGCGATAGGTCTGGCGATTTTCCTGCACGGCAAAATCGGGCAGATCGAAGCACTCGAAATCGTCCACCCCGAGCACGCGATGGGCCTTGATCGCCTCCGCTTTGCTCTTGGCCACACAGGTGTCGCGCTCGGCCAGCGTGGTGAACGCTTCATCGCCATTGCCGAAACAGACCACGGAGACCTTGCAACCGTCATTGACCAACTTGCGGATGATCCCGCCGATGGCAATGACCGAATCGTCACAGTGGCCGCCTAAAACCAAGATTTTTTTCATTATTAAAGTTCCTCTGCTAACCGTTGTTATTACCGCTATTCTTATTCCAATTAAAGTTCAAATTGATCATTTATTCTACCGCAAAGGACGCAAAGAACACAAAGATTAATTGCGCATTTTTGATTGAACAGGAGGCAGCAGAGGCCACAGAGAAGGTGTTCTCCGTTCTCTCCTGATTTCTCCTGTTTAAATTCTTTGTTGATGGTTTTGCAAGAACCTCACTCGCAATAGCCCATACAGCCGTAATACGCCATATTGACCTGGGTCGTGTCAAGGCGGCCAAACTGGACCACGATCGGCCGGTCGGCACTCACCCGCAGGGCGTATTGCGTCAGCGGCGGGATGATCACCCCGCCAATATCCGCCGGATGATCCAACCGCAGGGCGATGACCCGCTCGGGGCTGACCGTGATGGCAATGTTTTTGTTGGGAGCCTGGTCGCTGTAATAGATGTCCAAAATCACCCGGGCCGGTTCGGCACTGGGGTTGAACAGCATCAGTGCCTCATGGGCCTCCATGCCGCTCCCCGCTATTTTTTCCGGGAGATAGCCGTCAGGGAAATACCAAATTTTCTTGCCGCCGTGCATGGGTAAAGCTCCTCTGGTGTTCAGTGTTCGGGGTTCAGGAGGATCGAGTTCGGAGTTCCGCCTCTTGCGATATCATGCCGATAGTGTTGGTTTCTGTTCCAGAAAAGGCAAAATTTCGTCGGTGCTAAAAAACTGCCGTTCACAGAGGCGGCGGATCAGCGGCGTGATCGATTCCGGCCCCGTGGCGCCAATGACGAAGCCTTCCTCAAGCCGGTTGGATCCGGCCGGGTGGCCGAAGAGGCTGATGTCGGAGTTGACGCACATGCCTGTCTGGAAGAGGTAGGTCGCGTGCTGATCCGGGTACGGCGACTCGGCCTCGGCCAAACCGATGCCGTGCATCGGCGGATAAACATCGTAGGCCGACAGGTTGTGTTTGGCAAAAACCGCTTTGACGGCCTGGACCATCTCCCCGGCCACCGTGCCGTGCTTGAGATACCGCTGCTGGACGTTGGCGGCCTCCAAAAGCACCGTCAAAAACGCCTTCTGGGTACTGGACGCCTGACCGGCCACAAATGGATATTCCACCGTTGCCACGTAGCCTTCGTATTGGACCGCCAGGGCCGCCATGATCATGTCCCCGTCCTGAATCGTCCGCTCCGCGGTGCGGCCGATGATGGTGTCGGCGCGCGGGCCGGAACCAAACACCATAAAATTAATGGCCTCGGCGCCGGCGCTACGGGCGGCGCCCTCGGCGGCCCCTGCGGCCTGGCGTTCGGTGTTGCCCGGAATCGCCTTGGCGATCAACTGTTCATAGCCGATGCATGCAAGCCGGCCGGCCTCCCGCAGACAGGCAATCTCGCCGGGTGATTTGGTGATCCGCATCTGCTGCAGGACCGACGCGGCATCGCGGATTTCAAGACCCGCGATCGAGCTCGCGAGGCGGTTGAAAATCGGGGCGGGCATGTCGTACATGCCGACCACGCCCAGACGTTTGCCACCGCGCAGGGTTTCGCCGAGGATTTCCTTGAACGAGGAAAATTTGGCCAACGGGTAATCGATCTCTTCCGGGACCGAGACGCAGGCAAAATCCTTGACGTTGCGGATATCCGGCCAAACACTCATTTCGCGGGCGTATTTTTCGCCCTCCGGCGCTCCGCCCAGGATCGGCTCACCGTGGGCGGGAATGAAACAGGCCGCCCGTTCAAAGATCGGCCAGAAATTGCAGACGTAGCGGAGACTTTCCTTGCGGTATTCGTCGCCGTATACCACCAAGGCATCCAACTTCTGCTCAACTAGCAGCCGTTGGATTTTTTCAAGACGTTGCGCAAATTCCGGTTTGGCGATGTTAATCATGCTGAGGTATTCCTTGTTTTAATTGATAGAAGGATAATACTTTTCATGAAAGATAGCTACGCTTTTACTGTTGATTGTTTAACCTTTTCTGCTTTTTGTGAACCCCGTTTTGAGGAAACGTGGTTCCCAGTAGTCAACTTTGGCCTTGTTACACTAATGGAAGCGGCCAAGCTGCCGAAGAAGCTGAAGCCAATTGACCCGTCACTGGTGTTCCGGGCTCTGATAACCGCCGGACTCGGCTGCTCGCCGTTCCCCGGCCTGAACACCGAACCCTCGACGTCCCCACCGGTTTCAATCGGCCAATTCAACAATGACCCTGATTAGGGGGTATAATTGGGTCATTTCTTGACCTGATTGAGGCGGTTATTCGGGCCATGGAGCATCGGGACAGTGAATGGTGACTTGTCGGGGAATATCGCCTTCATGGCGTGACCAGGGAGTCGCCCGTTCCCACACTTCACCCTATTTCTCCAATGTGCCACCGGCCGTGGAGTGAGGTGAGGATCACCGCCATGGTTTTGGGCGCTGGAAGCACCCCCCTGGACGAGTGTCGTGAGCCAAACGACAGGCGGCTCCACCGCCAACCAAGGCGGCATTCCATGCCGCAATCCAAGGCGCAAAGCGCGTATCATCTCATAAAAACGGCCACATCGGTTATATTGCCCCCTCACGCCTTTATACTTGCATCCCAAGTGTGCGGTACACGGAGTGAATATGAACAAAATAATCAAGTTGCGCGGTTCGCTCGCCTGCTTAAAAAAAGCCGTTGCGGCGAAAAACGTGCGGATGGGGTTCATTGGCGGTTCGATCACCGAAGCGCACCGGGAGTCCAACTGGCCGTACTTTGTCAACAGTTGGTTTGTCAAAAAATTCCCCGCCGTCCGGTATGTGTGGGAAAATGCGGCCATTGGCGGCACCGGCAGTCTTAGCGGGATCATGCGCGCCCAACGCGACTTGATTGACACCCGTTGCGACATTGTCTTTGTCGAATACGCCGTGAACGACGGGCCAGGCGAGGAAACGATGCGCACACGCGAAGGCCTGGTGCGCAAGCTCCTGGAGGAAAAGCGGGACGTGGTCTTCGTCTATACGTACTGCCAGCATATGTACGCGGCCATGTCCGAAGGCAAAATACCGCCGTCCATTGCCGAGCTGGAACTGCTTGCGGAACACTATAATATCCCTTCCATCTGGATGGGGCTTCACGCCTACAACGAGGTGAAGGCGGGCCGGATGTCGTGGGAGGCCTGGCTTCCCGATGGTCTGCATCCCGACTATCTGGGGAGCGGTGTCTATGCCGAGCCGGTGATCGCGTATCTCGAAAACGAGCTTAACGCTCCCGATCATTCGCCCATTCCCCACGGGACGGCGTTGCCCGCGCCCCACAACCCAAACCACTTCCAACACATTGATGAAATCCCTTTTGACGCCATCGACTTGCATGGGCCGTGGACGGAAAGGCGCGAGGTCATCCTGCCGTGGTACCGCACGGGGTTATCCACGGCGGCGGACGGCGCGGGACTTTCCTTGCGTTTCACGGGGCGCGCCCTCTGCGCCATGCTCAATTTTGGTAAGATGTCGGGAATCCTTAACTACCGCTTTGACGGTGGCGAATGGCGGGAGTTTGTGGGTGAACGATGCGCGTGGGTGCCGGATAAAAACTGGTGCCGGCCGGTGCTCTTCGCCGACGACTTGGGTGGCGGCACGCATCTTTTCGAGCTTAAGGTGACGCATGGCAACCGCGAAGAATGCAAGGGCACCAACTGCACGATCTTCAGCTTTATGGCGGTGAAATAACACTTAAACATTCGGATCCACCACGAAGCCACGAAGAGCACGAAGCTAAATCGATGAAGAAACATCTGTCACTATGCAAAACATAAAAAAGACCGCCTTTGAGATTGGCATGCCATTGGAAAGTGGCACTTGTTATTACGGGGACAAGAGCGAATATCATATTTATCTCAAGGACACCGTCAACACGGCGGGCCATGGATATGTCAAGCCAACCGATGAACTGTTGACGGCGTTTTTCTTAAAGGACCTCACGGATGTCACCCTTGACCTTGGCGGCGCGGCGCTGATTTTTCACGGCCGCATCGCGCCGTTTGTAATGACCAATTGCCAGAACATCACCTTGAAAAATTTTTCCATCGATTACGACCGCCCGTTCTACACGCAGGGCGAGATCTTGGAAGCGGATGCCACGCATCTTAAATTGCGCATTTCAGATGGCTTTCCGTTTCGCGTTGAAAATGGCGTTTTTTATGCCGTCAGCGACACCTGGGAACAGCCGTTCAACCAATATCATCTGCTCTTTCAGCCATATGACGCCAAAACGCGGTCTCCCGCTTATGCCGCAGTGTGCATTCTCGCGGTCATCGGCTCCGAAGCGTATGACAAGAATCCGCCCTTGCCGATCCATCACCTGTCGCTGGAGGAGGGCACGGATGGTTCATTGATCTTCCATGGCGATTTTCCCGAAACCTATAAGGCGGGGCAAATACTGACCATGACCCATGAACCCCGCGACAAAAACGCCATTCTCGTCGAACACAGCCAAAACATCCTAGTGGAACATGTCCGGCTCATTCATGGTGCGTCCATGGGGTTTGTCGGCATGTTCTCGGAAAATATTACGCTCAAAAACTTTGACATGTACCTGGACGAAAAAACCAAAGGGTTAATCTCAATCAACGCGGACAGCGTGCACTGTTTCCACTGCACGGGTAAAATACAGATCGAGGATTGCATTTTTGAAAACATGCTCGACGACGCGATTAACATTCACGGCAACTACACATTGGTCACCGCCGCGGATAAAAATGAAATTACGGCGCACGTCGCCGCCGCCGGACTCGACACGATCAAGTGGTACAAAAAAGGCGATATCCTGAATATTTACCGCGGGAAAACTCAGGAGATCAAGGGGAGTTATACCGTGCTGAGCGCGGGCTATCCCCGCGACCGGGAGATTGTGGTCCGGTTTGACCGGCCGGTTGACGCGGTGGCGGGAGATTTGATCGAAAACACCGCGATGCCGGACATCGAAATCCGCCGCTGCAAAACAGGGCGAAACCGCCCGCGGGGTTTTTTGCTTTCCAGCGGGGGCAAGACCTTGGTCGAGGATTGTTTCTTCAATAACTGTGCCTGCGCGATCCATTTTACGGGCGACACCACCTATTGGTACGAATCGGGTCCTGTGCGGGATGTCACCATCCGGCACTGTCATTTCTACGACTGCGGCTATTGCGGTTCCGATTATGCGATTATGGCGACGCCGGAAGTCGAAGTGACGGAGAACGCGCTTTATTACCATAAGCACATCACGATCACCGACAATGTGTTTGAAAGCTTTTCTCGGGGCGCGCTGTACGCGAACAAGACAGAACATATTACGTTCAAGGGGAATAAATATATCGACACCACCAGTTACCCGCAACGGCTCATTGACCGCGTAAAACTCGACAACTGCGGAAACTGCGAGATTGAGACTGGTGAGACATCGTCGAACGATCATGCCATTGTGAGGACACCATGGATAGAGCAAAACTAAAGATTCCCGCCCATCTTCCGGACAGACTGGCAATATGCTCATGGATCTGGGCTTGGATATCCTCCGGCACGCCAGGCGAGCCTTACGGCGATCTTGAAAAAGCGATGGCCGAGACAAAAGATCGTGGCTTTAACTGTATCCGCGTCGACGCGGGCCTGAACTGGTGCTTTGATCTCAAGGGCAACCCCCGCGGCGAAATGGAATTCCGCCCATGGATTGAGGGCTATCATTCCAACCTGCGCACCACCAACTGCCGGGGGGGTGGCCGGCACGACGTTCTCAAGCGCGTCATTCGCATGATGGAGCTGGCCAGGGAATACGGCATCTATGTCATTTTGACCAGCTGGGAATATCAAGACAGCACGTGGCTGGTCGCGGACCGAAAAATCCGTGACGAAGTCTACGCCATTCCCGTTGAAGATCGCCTGATCCGCCTCGCGCATCAGCACGACCGGCTTCTGAACCTCCTCAAAGAGCGTGGTCTGGATAAGATGATCGCGTTTGTTGAGCCGCACAATGAGATTGAGCACAGTGAATTTCTCAAGGACGTTGCGGGAATGAAGCGCATTTCAGAAGAAGCGAT
>CAITYL010000013.1 GCA_903896595.1 uncultured Lentisphaerota bacterium | reverse complement strand
TATGGCACTATTTTGACTTGGCGGTTTCTCTGCGCCTCCGCGCCTCTGCGGGAAAATACAGTATGAAAGCGCCGTCAAGCCGGCGACACTCTAAAGCGCCAGCCCGGTTCCCGGCTGACGCGGTTTATACGCCCTCTTATGCCGCGTTAGAGGGAATCCCTACGGAACTGACATGCGCCCCCTTGCACCGCCGCACCTTTTCGATTCCGTGCCAATGGGGTATATTGTCCGCTCGACCGTTTTCAGCTTCGGCTTATTCCATCCACCCCCCTTTTGAACCGCAGGCGCCGCCAGCAACGAGGTTTTCATGTCGTTTCATTTGCCGTTTCGCCAAATTCATTTGGATTTCCACACCGGCCCGGCGATCCCCGATGTCGGCACCGAGTTTGACGGTGACGCCTTTGCGGAGCAATTGGCGGCGGCCCATGTCAACAGCGTCACCCTGTTCGCCAAGTGCCATCACGGCCATCTCTACCACGACACCAAACACCCGGCGCGCCATCCGGGGATGAAAAAGGGCCTCGACCTGCTGGGCGAACAGATTGAAGCCTGCCACCGCCGCGGTATCCGCGCCCCCATCTACCTGAGCGTGCAGTGCGACGAATTCGCCGCCAACACCCATCCCGAGTGGCGCGTGGTCTCCCCGGACGGCAAGCTGGCCGGCTCCCCTCTGGAAGCCTGCTGGCATATCGTCGACATGTCCAGTCCCTATCAGGATTATCTGGCCGACCAATTGTCCGAAGTGCTGAAGAAATTCAGCCCGGTGGACGGCATCTTCCTCGACATGTGCTGGGACCAGCCGAGCATCTCCACCTGGGCGCTGGCCGGCATGAAAAAGGCCAATCTCAATCCGGAAAAAGAGGACGACCGCAACCAGTATGCGCATCAGGTGGCCATGGACTACATGGCGCGCTACAAAAAGATCGTCGACCAGGCGTCCAAGAAACACACGGCCCCCGTCGCCTTCAATTCACGCCCGCTGTGGAACCTGGCCGAGGAAAAGAAGTTCCTGCGCCATGTCGAGATCGAAGCCTTGCCCACCGGCGGCTGGGGATACATGTACTTCCCGCTCAACGTCCGTTACGTCCGCACCTTCGGCGTGCCGACCCTCGGCATGACCGGCCGCTTCCACAAGAGTTGGGCCGATTTCGGCGGCCTCAAGCCCCAAGCCGCGCTGATGTATGAGTGCTGCCAGATGCTGGCCCACGGCGCCCGCTGCAGCGTCGGCGACCAGCTCCACCCGCGCGGCATCCTGGACGGCGGCGTCTACGACCTGATCGGTTCCGTCTACCGCCATGTCGAAGCCTGCGAACCGTGGTGCGAGAATGCCACCCCGGTCACCGACATCGCCGTCATTCGTGCCGTCGCCGCCGGCTACCACGAGCAACCCGGCAACGCCAACGAAGGCGCCGTGCGCGCCCTCACCCAGCTCGGGCACCAGTTTGACTTCATCCCGGCCGAAAACGCCTTTGACACCTACCAGACCATCATCGTGCCCGAGGGGGTCATCGTCACCCCGGAAATGGCCGCCCGCCTGAAGAAATTTGTGAGCAAGGGCGGCTCCGTGCTGCTCTCCGGCGATGCCGGGTTCGATGCCGCCGGCAAACCGGTCCTGGGCGATCTGCAGGGCGCGGCCAGCGAAGGCCCCTCCCCCTTCACCACCACGTACATGCGCTTCGCGGGCGACCTGGCCAAGGGCATCGCCGCCAACTCCGACCACGTCATGTACGAGCGCGGCCTGCGCCTCAAGGCCAAGGCCGGCGCCAAGGGGTTGGTGAAGATCGTCGAGCCCTATTTCGAGCGCACCTGGGAGCATTTCAGCTCGCACTTCCAGACCCCCGGCGACCAGCTTTCCCCGTACGTGGCCGCGGTGCAGAAGGGGCGCGTCATTACCTGCGCCTTCCCGGTCTTCAAGGCCTACGGCACCCACGGCAACCTCGCCAGCCGCCACCTGATCGGCAAACTGCTGGAGCTGCTGCTGCCGGAACCGCTGGTCCGCGTCACCGCCCCCAGCTTCGTCGAGACCACGGTCACCTGCCAGGACAAGCGCCACATCGTCCATCTCCTGAGCTACGCCCCGGTGCGCCGTGCTCCGAACTTGGACATTGTCGAGGAAGCGTCCCTGGTCAGAAACTTGCCACTGGCCCTGCGCCTGCCCAAGGCTCCCAAAAAGGTCACCGTGCAGCCGGCCGGCACCCCCCTGCCCTGCAAGTACCGCAACGGCCGCGCCGAAGTCACCCTCCCCGAACTCAACGGCCACGCCATGGTGGTGTTTGAATAAGGCTGAAGCCTATTAGGCTGTTAGACTGTAGGCTGTTAGGCTGTAGGAAACCCCCGGATAACCTTCGATGGCCTGTGGTTAAAATTCGGCACGGTGAGGTTTTTCTTGTCAAACGGCGTTGTGTTCTCCTAACCTTCAGCCTAATAGCCTACAGCCTAAACAGCTACCCCATGAATTACCCGGCAAATGACCGGCCGCGGCTGCGGCAAATGGCGCTGGCCTTGGTCGGCCTCGACCTCGTGGCGGCATTGGCGGGCTGGAGCCGCCTAAACGCCGAATGCCTGGGCCGCCCGGCCGGCGATTTCGGCGTCCTGTGGACCGCCGATTACCTGGCCGTCCTGCTGTTCGCGCCGTTGCTGGGCCTGGTGTTTTGGCGGTTGTACCGCTTGGCCGCCAACGGCCGGGAGGGATGGTGGACGCCGGCGTTCCTGTTCGCGCTGTATCTTCTCGGCGCCGGCATGGGCCTGCACGAGCCGCCCAACCGCTGGACCCAGACACTGGCCGGCGACCTGTCCCCGGCCCTGCGCACCGCCTTCGACTACACCGACAACCGCCTCGGCCACTGGGTGTTCTGGGCCGGCTTCGTGCTGGTCATCTGGGCCGTCGCCCTGGCGCAATTGCGGAGTCCGCTGAAACAAGCGATGTCCGCCGGCTGGACCGCGCTCATGGTCCTGCTGTCCCTCCCGCAGGTGCTGATCATGGTCGCCAACCTGTGGAAGGAACACACTGGGGTGGACGTGGCCGTGATCGTCCTGGCCGGCGGCGTGCCGTTGCTGGCCTGGGGTGGGCGTCACCGCGACCTTCACCTGCGCCGGCTGCCGGCGCTGTTGGTCCCCTGCCTGACCTTCTTCAGCGCCGTCGCCGTCACCCTGTGGCTATGGTGGCGGTGAAGGAACTTAGTAGGCGCCTCGGCCGAGGAGTACGGCGGGGATGGTTTTCAGCAGGATTTTGAAGTCCACCCACAGGCTTTGGCTTTGGATGTACTCCATGTCCAACTGGCACTGCCGCTCGAACGGGATGTCGCCGCGGCCACTGACCTGCCAGATGCAGGTAAGCCCCGGCGTAACGTCAAGCCGCCGCCGGTCCGCCAGGGTGTAAAGCACCACTTCCCGGGGCAGCGGCGGGCGGGGGCCGACCAACGACATGTCGCCCCTTAACACGCACCACAACTGGGGCATTTCATCAATGCTGAACTTGCGGATGATCTTGCCGATCCAGGTGATGCGCGGGTCGTCGCGCATCTTGAAGGTGATGCTCTCGCCACCGTGATGGCTTTGCGTCAGCAGCTCATCCTTGATTTTTTCGGCGTTCATCACCATGGACCGGAACTTGGGGAAGGCGAACTCACGGCCATAGCGCCCCACCCGAACCTGACGGAAGATCACCGGCCCGCCATCGGTCAGTTTGATCAGCACCGCCACCAGCAACAGCAGAGGTGACAAGGCAATCAGCCCCACCAGGGACACCATGGCATCCAAGGCGCGCTTGAGCACGCGGGCGCCGCCGGTCACCAACGACCAGGCATACCGCTTGCGCAGGAAGCGCCAGCGGCGGCCGCCCGTTCCGGAACCGTACATCCGGTTCAGTTCCTCCAGCAACTGGACGCGGGCCATGTCCTTGGCCTGGCCGCCCGTCCGTTTGCCGGTGTCACCTGCCGGTTCCATGTCGTTCCCGTCCTTGTCCGTTCAATAACGGTAATGTTCGGTCTTGTACGGGCCATCCGGCGAGACACCAAGATAGCCGGCCTGATCCTTGGAAAGACGGGTCAGTTTAACCCCAAGCTGAGCGAGATGCAAACGCGCCACCTTCTCGTCGAGCTTCTTGGAAAGCACGTACACCTTTTTCCCGTATTGGGCGGCATTGGCCACCAGATCGATCTGCGCCAGCGTCTGATTGGTGAAGCTGTTGCTCATGACGAAACTGGGATGTCCCGTGGCGCACCCCAGATTGAGCAGGCGTCCCTCGGCCAGCACCAGAATGCAGTGGCCGTCCGGAAACACCCATTTATCGAACTGCGGCTTGATGTTGACCTTGACCATGCCCGGGATCTTCTTGAGCCCGGCCATGTCGATTTCGTTGTCAAAGTGGCCGATGTTGCCGACAATGGCGCTGTCCTTCATCCGGCTCATGTGCTCGGCGGTGATGACATTCAGGTTCCCGGTGGCGGTAATGAACACGTCCGCCGTGGCCAGGATGTCTTCCAGTGTCAGTACCTGATAGCCTTCCATGGCCGCCTGGAGGGCGCAGATCGGGTCGCACTCGGTGACGATGACCCGGCACCCCTGGCCGCGCAGGCTTTGGCAACAGCCTTTGCCGACGTCGCCATACCCGCACACCACGGCCACCTTGCCCGCCAGCATGACGTCGGTGGCGCGGTTGAGCCCGTCCAGCAGCGAGTGCCGGCACCCGTACAGATTGTCGAACTTGCTCTTGGTCACGCTGTCATTGACATTGATGGCCGGAAACAGCAGGGTTCCCTGGCGTTCCATTTCGTACAACCGATGAACGCCCGTGGTGGTTTCTTCCGAAACGCCCCGGCACTCGGCGGCGATCTTGGCCCAGCGTCCCGGTTGGGTTTTGGCCAAATGCCCGAGCAATTTCAACACCACGGCGAATTCTTCGCTGTCGGCGGTGGCTGGAGCCGGCACCCGTCCGGCCTTTTCAAACTCCAATCCCTTGTGAATCAGCATGGTCGCATCGCCGCCGTCATCCACGATCTGGGTCGGGCCCCGGCCGCCGCCAAAGTCGAGGGCGCGCTCCGTGCAGTCCCAATATTCGTCCAGCGTCTCGCCTTTCCAAGCAAACACCGGCACGCCGGCGGGATTGGCTGGCACACCGCCCTTGGCGACCGCCGCCGCGGCGTGGTCCTGGGTGCTGAAGATGTTGCAGGAGCACCAGCGCACCTGGGCGCCCAAAGCGGTCAGGGTTTCAATCAGCACCGCCGTCTGCACGGTCATGTGCAACGACCCCGTGATGCGCTGCCCCTTGAGCGGTTGCGCCGCCGCGAACTCCGCACGCACGGACATCAGGCCCGGCATTTCCTTTTCCGCCAGGTCGAGTTCTTTGCGCCCCCAGTCGGCGAGGGTGGGATCGGCAAGCCAGGCATGTTCGGTCTTGATCGGCATATCCGTTCGTTCCTTAAAAATAGTTATGATTCAAACACCATCGGGCCGGTCACAAGTGGCATTCAGCCCGTAGCCGCGCCCATTCCGCATCAGGAATGACGGCCCCCGTGACCCGGACCACGGCCGAGGACAGCCGGGCGCCACAATCGCCCGCCCGGGCCAGATCAGCGCCGTGCAGCAGGCCATAGAGGAACCCGGCCCCCCACAAGTCGCCGGCCCCGGTGGTGTCCACGGCGGGCACCACATGGGCTTTCACCGGCACGGTCCGTCCACCTTGGCGGATCCAGGCGCCACGCACGCCGAGCTTGACTACGGCAATGTCGCACAGTTCGGCCAAGGCCGCCAGCCCCGCCTCCTCGCCCCGGCCGCCGGCGAACTCGGACGCCTCGTCCTCGTTGGCGAACACCACGTCCACATGCTGGTCCATCAGTTCGGCCAGCAGATCGCGGCAGGCGCGCACCACTTCGGGGGCGGCCAGGTCAAGACTGACCCGGCAACCGGCTTGGCGGGCCATCGTCAGGATGCGCCGCATCAGCTCGGGATTAAACAGTTGATACCCCTCGACATGGACATACGCGCACCCCGCAAAATCGGCCGGTGTGATCTCGGCCGGGGCCAAGGTTGCCGCCGCCCCAAGAAAGGTGCGCATGGTGCGCTGGGAATCGGGGGTGATCAGGGAAAGACAGCGCCCGGTCGGCTCCGCGGGATGGCACTTGAACGGCGCCACGGACACCCCGGCGGCCGCCAACGCCTGGCGGTAATAGCGGCCTGCCTCGTCGTCACCGGTCTTGGCCAGCATGGCGGCGGCGCCGCCGAGCCGGGCAAAGCCCACCACGGTGTTGGCCGCCGAACCGCCCGGCGCCCGGACCGGGACCGCCGGCAAACGCCCAAGCAGCGCGGACATGGCGGAATAATCCACCAGTTCAGTGCCGCCCTTGCGCCCCGGCACGGTGGCCAAGAACGCCTCGGAGACGTGCGCCAGTTCATCCACCAGCGCCGACCCGACGCCCAACAGCTTGCCGGCCGGTGTGCTCACAGCTTGGCCGCGGCTTTCTTCAGGGCCGCCACCTTGTCGGTCTTCTCCCACGGGAATTGCGCCCGCCCGAAGTGGCCGTAGGCCGCGGTTTCACGGTAAGACCACCCGTTCTTTTTGGGGTGCTTGAGGCCGAGCGCCTTGATGATCTCGGCGGGACGGAAATCGAAAATGCCGCCGTTCTGCACCAACTCCGCCAGCTTCTCGTCGGCAACCTTGCTGGTGCCAAAGGTTTCCACGTTCAGGCTCAACGGCTTGGCAATGCCGATGGCGTAGGCCACCTGGATCTCGCACTTCTCCGCGAGCCCGGCCGCCACGATATTCTTGGCCGCGTACCGGCACATATAGGCGGCGGAACGGTCAACCTTGGACGGATCCTTGCCGGAGAAGGCGCCGCCACCATGGCACCCCACTCCGCCGTAGGTGTCCACAATGATCTTGCGTCCGGTCAGCCCGGTGTCGCCATCCGGCCCGCCGACGACGAAGCGCCCGGTCGGATTGATGTAGTATTGAATCTTGCCCTTGAGGAACTTGGCGGGAATGACCTCCTTGGCGATCTTCTGCACCACGCCGAGCAGCCAGCCGTCCGGCATGTCGGCGCCGTGCTGGTGCGAGACAACGATCGTGGTAACCGCCACCGGCTTGCCTTTCTCGTACAGGAAGGACACCTGGCTCTTGGCATCCGGCTTGAGGTATTTGTATTTCTTCGGCTGCGTCTTGCGCAGTTCGGCCAGGCGCTCCACGATCTGGTGGGCGTAATGGATCGGCGCCGGCATCAGGGCATCCGTTTCGTTCGTCGCGTAGCCAAACATCATGCCCTGATCGCCGGCTCCCTGCTCATTGGACAGGCTGGTCGCGGCGGTCACCCCTTGGGAAATGTCGGCCGACTGCCGGTGAATGCAGACAAACACCTTGGCGCCATCGGCCGAGAAACCGATCTGGTCGTCGTCATAACCGATCGCGCGCACCGCCTCGCGGGCCACGTTTTCCCAATGCACCTTGGTCTTGGTGGTGATCTCGCCGGAGAGCACAATCAAATTGGTGGTCGCCAGGCACTCGCACGCCACCCGGCTCTCGGGATCCTGTTCCAGGCACGCATCCAAAATGGCGTCGGAAATCTGGTCGCACACCTTGTCCGGATGGCCTTCGGAAACCGATTCAGAGGTAAAGACATGGCGAGTCTTGATCTTGCTCATAATGTTGACGTGTCCCTTTGGCGCAAGCGCCGGTCAGTCGTGCCAGTGAATGAGTGGGCGGCCACACAGCGACGCCCAATGGACGCCCGCCGTACAATTGAGTAATGTAATCGCGCTTTTCGCCTTTGCCATGACTACTTCGGCCCGGCCGGCATTTCACGGCCGGCCGGTGACCGGGAATCCGTTTCGGCCAACACCGGCCAAAAAACGCTGAAGAGACTCCCGCGGCCCGCCGCGCTCTCCACCGTCACGCCCCCGCCATGGGCCCGCACCAGCCCCAGGACGATCGACAGGCCCAGGCCGCGGCCGGTGAACTTGGTGGTAAAAAAGGGGTCGAAAATCGCATCGATATCCGTTGCGGCAATACCGCAGCCGCTGTCGGTCACTTCCAGGCACGCATGGAGAGTGTCCTGCGGCTGCCAGTCCAAGGGGAAACGGCGATGGACGGGAATCTCCGCCGGGGCGACCGTTTTGACGGCCAGGCGGATCCCCCCCTGCTCGCCATCGAAGGCCTCCCAGGCATTGGTTGCCAAATGGGTCAGAACTTCCTGCACCTGATGCGCCGTGGCCCAAATAATCGGTCCGGGGGAAGGCAGCTCGGCCTGCAAGTCCACCCCGTTGGGCATGGCGGCCCGGAGCGCAGGCAGGGTTTGCCGGCACGCCTCAGCCAAATCCAGCAGTTCATGATTGCCGACCGTTTGCCCGAGGTAGGTCAGCATCAAGCCGCTCAGTTCGGAGGCTTTGCGCCCGGCCTGCATGGCCGCCGCCAGGTTCTTGGCGACGTCCGTCCCCGGGGGCAACCCGTTCATCGCCAGTTCCAAGTTGCCACGCAAGGCGCAGAGCGTGTTGTTGAAATTATGGGCGATGGCGCCGGCCATGCGGCCCAGGCTCTCGGCCTTTTGTGCCTGCAGGAGTTTCCGTTCAAGCGCGAACCGGGTTTCTTCCGCCTGCTGGCGCTCGTTGATAAAACGGGCCTGCTGCACGTTTTGGTAGGCGGCGGTGGAGAGCTGGTTGGCCAGGGTGAAGAGCGCCTGCGCTACCGAACGGAACCGCTCGCTGGACATGGCGGGCACTTCGCGGAATGCTTCCAGAAAGGCCGCTTCATCGGCACCAATCTCCCGGGCGTAGGCCCGCATGCCTTCTTCGGTCTGGGTGGCGTCGCGGACCTGGCCGATCAGCCAGTTGGCAACGTGACGGCCGCCCACCGTGATGCTGGCGCCGGCATCCCACAAGCCGCCGCTCAGACAGGGCTGCACGATGGGGCCGCCGGGATGGGGGGCGCCCAAAATGGCGTCGGACTTGTAGCAGTTGGCGCATCCCTTGGCGGTCCGCCGCACAATCTCGCTGCACAACCGGGTAAAACGACTTGGTTTCGTGATGGGGGTGCCGTCCGGGCGGGTGATGATGGAGGCGACCCCGGTGGCGGCGGCGAACTCATCCTGAATGCGCTGGATGTCGGCCAGATTGAACAGGTCGTCAAACAGAACGGCGGCGTCCCCGGCCTGGGGACAGGTCAAGGCCAGCAGGCGCTTCTCCGCCGCCGCCTGCAACCGCTTGCGCTCGGTGATGTCACGGACCATGGCCCACATGACCTCCGGCTTGCCCGCAGCGTCCCGGACCAGCACGCTGCGCAGTTCAACCGGAAACACCGTGCCGTCCCGGCGGCGGTATTCCTTTTCATAAACGTCGGAGTAGCCACGGGAAAGAATCTGCCCGGCCACGATCTGCGCCTCAAAGGCGTGCCACTTTTCCGGTGTCAGGTCCATGTACGTCAAGCGCCGAAGTTCATCCTCCGTGTAGCCAAGCATGGTTTGATAGGCCACATTGCATTCCAGTATCCGACCGGCCAGATCGACGCCGACAAAGGCATCCGTCATGCTCTCATGCAGCCGGCGGTACTTGGCCTCCGATGTCTTCAGCACCGTCTCCGCCTCCTGGCGTTCCGCCAGGTTCCGCATGATCGACTGGTAGGTGCCGTCGGGCATGCGTTTTGATTTCATCTCGACGGGAACCACGGTCCCGTCCTTGCGGGTCAGCAACCGTTCGGCCGTGATCGTTTTCCCTTCGCTGAGAACATCGTACCGCAACGCGGCCCGTGACAACTCCCCCGGACTGAACAGATCGGCCATGCTCATGGCGAGCAGTTCCTCGCGCGAATACCCGGCCAGGATGCAGCCCTGTTCGTTGACGGCCATGAAGCGGCCCGCCGCATCGCCCTGAAAAACGGCATCAACCGCGCCTTCGACAAAGGCATGAAACCGGTCCGGCTCCATCGGCGCCCGTGGGATTCGCCGTTCTTCGTGTTGCGGCTTGGGTTGTCTTGTTTTTTTCACCGTTACGGTTTCCCCTCCCATGAACTTACCCGCCAACCGCGAAAAAATCCACCATCAAGACCGCTCTGGAATCGCCGATCTCATCTCCAACCCGGCAATAACATCATTTCACCACAGAGGACACAGAGAGCACAGAGATTCGAGAAAGGATGGTGCCGAAAAACCGAACCTCCCCCCGCTATTTTTTCCTCTGTGTTCTCTGTGCCCTCTGTGGTAAAATCATGGGCATCTTTCAGACGCTAAACCGACGCTTGTGCCGGGGGGGGACTGGTAGCGGGGCAGGTAGAGTTGGAAGGTCGCCCCCTGGCCCGGCATGCTGTGAACAGTGATGAAACCGCCGTTCTG
The DNA here is from genome assembly GCA_903896595.1 of uncultured Lentisphaerota bacterium. GTDB lineage: Bacteria > Verrucomicrobiota > Lentisphaeria > Oligosphaerales > CAITYL01 > CAITYL01. Next base: position 9,671 of record CAITYL010000013.1, on the reverse strand, counting down.
CTTGACAATGCCATACACGGTGGCCAGCCCCAAGCCGGTGCCTTTGCCCAGCTCCTTGGTGGTAAAAAAGGGCTCGAACAGGTGGGCCAGCACCTCTTTCTCCATGCCGCCCCCCGTGTCGACCGCGGTCAACCGCACGTAATCTCCGGGAACGGCCTCCGCGTGCTCGGGCTGGCCGGCCGCATCGACCGCCACATTTTCCGTTGCGATGGTCACGATGCCCACCCCGACAATGGCATCCCGGGCATTAACGCACAGATTGACCAAAACTTGATCGACCTGACAGGGATCGATCCAAACCGGCCACAGCTCCTTCCCCGGTCGCCAGACCAGTTCAAGATTTTCGCCGATGAGCCGCGACAGCATCTTGAGCATTCCGTCCACGGTCTCGTTCAGATCGAGCACCCGCAGTGTGATCATCTGCTTGCGGGCGAATCCCAGCAGTTGGCGGGTGAGGGCGGCGGAGCGACGGGCCGCCGCCTGAATTTCCCGAAGATCGGCGTAACCCGGCTGTTCCGGGGCCATGGTTTCCAAGACCAGTTCCGCATGGCCAAGAATCACCCCCAGCATGTTGTTGAAATCGTGGGCCACGCCGCCCGCCAGCCGACCCACGGAATCTATTTTCTGGCTCTGCCGCAATGCCTCCTCCGCCCGTTTGCGCTCGGTGATGTCGCGGATCGACTCGATGGCGCCAACCACCTTGCCCGTGGGATCGTGAAGCGGCGACACCTTGACCCAGATCTGCCCCCCCCGGCCGCCATAAAGGGCACTGCAAAAGGCCTCGGCGGTCAGCGAGTCGCCGTCGCGAGTCACGTGGGAATACTTTTCAATAATACTCGGGTCGTGCTGCCAAATCAGGTCCATGAATTGGGGCCGCCGTTCGCCATAAAAGGGAATCGTGTACGCATAATTGCCCTGGCCGATCATGGCCTCGGCTTTGATGCCGGTCATTTTTTCCATAGCTTTGTTCCAGACAATGACTTTTTTGTCACCGTCGATGGCTAAGGTGGCGTCGGGCAGAAAGTCGATCACGTCACTCAATCGCCGTTCGGATTTTTGCAACGACTCCAGTTGCCGTTTCAGCCCCGTGCGCATCTCATCGAGGGAGCTGGACAGGGACTGTAGTTCGCGGGTCCCGGCAGACGCCAGCGGAACGTCAAGATCTCCGGTGGCCATGCGGCCGGCGGCCGCCGTCAAACGGGCAATCGGCACCGTAAACGAGCGCGCCAGCAGCAGGGCGACCAGAAGAGCGCCGCCAAGCACTCCCACCCCCATGCCGATGGAGGTCAGGGCCGTCCGGCGTACCATCGCGTTGAACTCGGTCAGTTGCACACTGGCGCAGAACACATAGGTACGCCCCCGGGCGTCCAGATAAGGAACCAGGACCTGCCGTCCCGCGCCCCATTCGTTTTCAAATGAGGAAAACGACGGCTTTAACTCTGGACGCAATGCCAGGGCAAAGGACTGGGGGTTCCGATGCGGCTCAAAAAAGGCGGCACAAGGCGACTTCGGGTCGTTAAGGTCGGAATGGGTGGCGGAGGTAAAGACCAGGCGATCCCCCACGCGCAACACACTCCACAGGTACTGCAGGCGCAGGCGCCGGCACAGCGCGTCATTTCGGGCAACCAGGCTGCGAAAGTGCGCGGCGGACACCGAGGTCTCATCGACGATGGCATCATGATACGCGGGGCCGACCAGCTCGCGCGTCAACTCGGCCGCCGTCAACAGGCTGGCGTCCGCACGACCGATCAGGTCGGTGGTCCGAAAGTGAACCAGGAGAACCGTGAAGATGGCCGAGGTGCTGACCACCACCAGTGACAGGACCACCATCATGGCAGTCAGAATGCGGTGTGCGCGTCGTGTCTGGCCCCCAGCCATAACCGAATGCCCTTTCGGCCGATGAATCGCAACGCCGAACCCTCAACAGCGGGACCTCTTGTCCCCGTGCCGACAAGTGTTAACATATCCCCAAAACGGGCGGGCGTTAATCGGCAACGGCCGGCGCCAAACTTGCGAAGAACCAGGGGATTATTCACTGCTGGGCCGGCGCCACTCGACTTAGCGCAAACGGCCGGGTTTCGGAGCGGCATCCAGGTCATAGGGGCCGGCGGCCGTGACGCGAACCCGGCAAAACCCGTCCCGAAGCAGGGACTTGACGCCATGCACATGGACCGTGTTATCGACCTCGGGCGCATCGCCCGCGGCGCGGCCAGCCAGCCAGCCTTGCCGGTCTCCCGTTCGTTCCAGGAGCACCTCCAGCTCCTGGCCGACCAACGCCTGGTTCTTCTCCAAGGCGATGGCCTGCTGCGCTTCCAGCAAGGCGTCACGACGCGCTTGGGCAACCCCGGCCGGCACCACGCCTTCGGTGATGGTGGAGGCCGGCGTGCCGGCCTCGGGCGAATAGGCGAACGCGCCCAGGCGGTCAAAGCGGGTTTCCTTCACAAAGGCCAGCAGCTTGGCGAAGTCCGCCTCCGTCTCGCCGGGATAGCCCACCAGGAAGGTGGTGCGCAGAACGGCCTTGGGCAGGCGGGCACGAAGGCGCGCCAGCAGGTCGCGGGTGGCGTCCTCGCCCATGCCGCGCCCCATGGCCCGCAGAATACCGTCGCTGATGTGCTGGAGCGGCATGTCGATGTACGGCACCAGATGGCGGGCGGCGGCGAAGACCTCCAGGAGGTCATCGGTGAAATGCTTCGGATGGGTGTAGAGCACGCGCAGCCAAAATTGCCCCGGCAGGGCATCCAGCTCGCGCAGCAGTCCGGCCAGGGTAGCACCGTCGGCGCGGTCGGCGCCGTAGCGGGTGGTGTCCTGAGCGATGAGGTTGATCTCATGCACCCCCTGCTCCAGCAGGTTGCGGACTTCGCGCACCACGGAGGGCATGGAGCGGCTGCGCTGATGGCCGCGAATGGACGGAATGGCGCAGAACCGGCAGTGATGGTCGCACCCCTCGGCGATCTTGACATAGGCGAAGGCCGCCGGCGTCAGCAGCAGCCGCGGCGTGGTCTCGTCATACAGGTACCGCGGCAACGGCATGGCGGCGGCCGGCGCGGGTTCGGACGGGGTGGCACGCAACAAGTCGGCAATGCGGGGCACGTCATCGACCCCGAGGAACAGGTCGATCTCCGGAAAGCGTGCATGGAGGGCGCCGTGCTCCCGCTGCGGCAGACAACCCGCCACCGCCAGGCGCCGGCCGGAACGGGCTTTTTTCCAGGCCACGCCGTTCTCGACTTCCGCCAACGCCTCGTTCCGGGCGTCGGCAATAAAGGCGCAGGTGTTGATCACCAGCACGTCGGCGTCACCGGCTTCCCCGATCAGCATGAACCCCGCGGTGGCCAGGGTGCCGGCCATGACCTCGCTGTCCACCAGGTTCTTGGCGCAGCCCAAACTGACCATAGCCACCATTACCGGCCGTTTTGACTTGGAACTCATGTGTCTCACCTAACCCGGCCAGGCCGGATCCCAATAAAATTATGAAGAATCTCCCGCAGAGGCGCGGAGGCGCAGAGAAACGGCCAAATCTTTATTTCAAGGAATTGAGATGATTTCCGGATCGGTTTTTCTCCGCGCCTCCGCGCCTCTGCGGGAAAACAAAAACAATGGCAACGCGGTCACGCTTCATGACACGCCGGTGCTGCCGAAACCGCCGGCGCCGCGGCGGGACTCGGCCAGGGCGTCAACCGGCTCCAGTTCCACGTCCGGCAAGTGCTGAATGACCATTTGGGCGATGCGGTCGCCGCGCGTGATCGCGAACGGCTCCCGGCCGGCATTGAATAGGATCACCCCGACCTCGCCGCGATAGCCGGCGTCAATGGTGCCGGGAGTGTTGAGCAGGGTGATGGCGTGCTTGAGCGCCAACCCGCTGCGCGGGCGGATCTGGGCCTCAAAGCCGACCGGCAACTCCAGGAACAGGCCGGTGGGCACCAGGCACGGCTGCCCCGGCGGCGCGCTCATCTCGACCCGGGACCGCAGGTCGTAGGCGGCATCGTCATGGTGCGCCTTGCGCGGCGCCAAATCCTCGGTGCCCGGATGCATGCGAAAACGAACGGTAGTGGCCATAAAAACCCCAAGGGGGCTGTAAGGTTGAATTCAGTGGAGGAGGACGGCACGGACGGCGGTAACAACACGGCAAAATATACCGTCTAAAACCCGCCGTGGCCGGGTGAATGAACAGGCTTGAGGACGAACGGGGGCGGCACGCATCAAAGCCCGGAATTCGAGAGTGACGGGTCAATGGATAACCGTCGCTTTAGAAGCTGGTGTCTGGCTACTCTGCGCGGGGTTGTCACCAAAAACACTAAGGGCTTAGGTAATTCCGAAGGATTCCGCCGATGAGTTGATACATAGAAGGGGGCCAGTTTATCATAAATCGCCTGGTTTGAGACCGGTATGGCGCGCCATGCGTGCAAGCATCCTTGGCCCGATCTCATCCCGTTCATGAAAGGCAAAAACAAAATCCGGCCAGCCCGTCTTGGCGAGGATACGATGAGATGTGCCGGACTGCCGCTTAACCGTCCAACCGATGCGAAGCATCGCGCTGAGGACAACACGAGCCTTGCTGGAAGGCCATTGGCTCATGCGGGAACGGCAAAGAGTTCGTCGAGTTCGGGAATCGCCTCACCATGATCAAGCCGGTCCGCGATGACGCGGAGGGCCAAGGACTCGGCCTTGGCCAAGGCGTCTTGCCGCGTCGTTCCGTAGGCCATGACGCCGGAGAGATCCGGCACTTCGGCAATCCATCGCCCATCGGCTTCTTTCTCGATCTCAATATTCATGGATGAATTATATCACCTCCAGGAAAGCCCCGCAACCCGTTCATTCACAGCCGCGCCATCACCCCGACCGGCCGGTCACCGGCCTCACCCGGCGGGGGCCCGCTTGCGCAGAAACACAATCAGGGTGCGGCCAAACAGCAGCGGCAGCGAAAACAGGTCGCGGTACAGGCGCCGGTTGCGGTCGGCGTGGTCCCGCCGCGCGAGCGGCGCCCTCAGGAGCAGCCAGCGCGCCAGCAGCAGTTTCCCGACCAGCCAGATGAATGGGTATAACGGCAGGAGCCATTTCTTCTTGAACCGGTCCGTGCGGAGGCCGACCGCATCACATCCCAGCACGCCGCCCAAATACCCAATCTGCTGGTAGGACAGGGGGGAAATGTGCCCGCGGTCCACCCGTTGCGCGGTGTCCACCTGACGGGTGGAACTGGGGTTAAACAAATAAAAGGTGCCGGTAAAAAGGAAGATCAGCCGGGAATAGAGATTGGAGATGTTCGGCGTTGAAACCACGATCTGCCCGCCAGGCTTGACCACCCGAACGAGTTCGCTCAACAACAGGTAGGGGTTCAACACATGCTCGATGCCCTCCAGGCAGGTCACCGCATCGAACTGCCCGTCGCGAAACGGCAGGGGTTGGTTGAGATCGGCAAACTGGACCGTTTCGGTGAGTGGCTCAATGTCCGCTTCCGTCACGTCCCAGCCGTTTTCCCGCAATGCCCGGCCCAGCCAGCCGGCGCCGCAGGGAACATCCAGAACCTGCCGGCCGCCACCACCGCCAAGCGCCGCAATGACCGGGGTCATGTAGGACGAATACCGTTTGCGCATTGGCAGCCCTCCGTGGAACGCCTTGGATCGTAACACGCGCAGATTCCCAACCACGATTCACACCAGCAATCAGGCTACTTCTTACTTTGTTAGATTAAAATTCGTGGGCGTGGTCGTGGTCGTAACTGTCACAACGTGAACTCCCCCCTGCCTCGCCACCCCCGCAAATCACCGAAAGTATAGGGCGAGGTTTTGCATTTGCCATGCCCACACGCAATATTTTCTTCGCTTGATTTGTCCATGCCCGACACGACTTGCGTGACCCCGTGCTCAAAGCCCCCCCGATCCAGAAAGCCACCTGCCGCATGAGTTCGCTCGCCATCGCCTTGACCGCCGCCGGCTGTATTTTTGGCGGTACCCTGTTCGGTATCGGAATCCAGAACTGGCTGCCCGGCCATCATCTAAACAAGGATTCCCACGAGATCGTCAAGCTGGGCGCCGGCATGATCGCGACCCTCACCGCCCTGGTGCTCGGCCTGCTGGTCAGTTCGGCCAAAAACACCTTTGATACCCTCAACGAAGGGCTCAAACAGGTGGGCGCCAAAACGATCCAACTGGACCGGACGCTGGCCCAGTACGGCCCGGCGGCCCAACCCCTCCGCGAACAGTTGCGACGGGGGCTCGCCGCCTCCATTGAGTCCCTGTGGCCGGAGAAGCCGTTCAGCCCGGAAGAACAGGCCAAACTCAGGTACACCAGCCGAATCGAAACGCTCCAAAACCAACTGAGCGAACTGGCACCGCAAACCGAGATTCAGCGCCAATCGCTCGCCAAGGCCAACCAGATCGCCACCGACATCTCGCAAGCGCGCTGGCTGCTGATGGAGCAGTCGCAAAACCCGCTACCCGTCCCCTTGCTCGTCATTCTGATCTGCTGGCTCACCGTCCTCTTTGTCAGCTTTGGCCTGTTCGCCCCGCGCAATGGCACGGTGATTATCGTCCTGTTCGTGTGCGCCTGTTCGGTCTCCGCCGCGATCTTCCTCATCCTGGAGCTGAACCGGCCGATGGAAGGGTCCTTGAAAGTTTCCAGCGTCCCCATGCGCACCGCGCTGACCCTGCTGGGGCGCTAACTCCTTGCACTTCGTCCGTCCGCGGGTAATATTCCCCGACCCCAACGACCCCAACGCCCACCACCAACAGAAGAAGATCCCCTCATGAAACCGTTTTTCACGCCGTTCAAAGGCCTCGGCATCCTCGCGCTCCTGGCCTTGGCCGCGGGCTGTGCCAGCACGCAAAACAAAGAGGACATGCTGGTGGCGGCAGGGTTCAAAGTCATCACCCCGAGCACTCCCGAACAGACCGTCAAACTGAAGACCCTGGCCAACCACAAGGTGAGCCAGGTCCAAAAGAATGGAAAAACCTACTATGTCTTCCCGGATGCCGCCCACAACCAGGCCTATGTGGGCAACCCAAGCCAGTACCAGGCTTATCAGCAACTCCGGCTGGAACGGCAGGAGGCCAAGGAAAACCTGGAAGCCGCGATCATGAACAAGGATGCCGTGGAAATGAACCAGGAATCCGAGATGAACTGGGGCGGCTGGAACGGCTGGGATGGCACGGAGTAAGGACCCGCGTGTTGGTTGGGAGCCCCCCTTTTAAGGAAAGGCGGTTCCCAAACCCTCCGTCAAACCTTTTTGCGCCTTTTGCGGATTTCGCAGGCAGCCCCGCAGTTTCAGTCATGGCCAGTCGAGCAGGGACTGCCTGCGAAATCCGCAAAGGGAGCAGAATTACCGCCGCGGATTATGGTACCCGGCTGCATCAGAATACCGCGTTTGGGTGAAATTTTAATTACCTTCAGCCTACAGCCTAAAAAGCTTCAGCCCAACGCAGCATAACCCGTGGTTCAAGAAAGCTCGCGACGTCATGAATTTCCAGTTGCTGGGGGATTTGCGCGGACAACTGGCGGCGGCCCTGGGGGTCGACGCCACAACGGTCCCGGTCCTGACCGCCGACCTATGCCCGCCGGGGATGAAGGCGGACATCACGCTCAACGGCTTCCACTTGGCCAAGGCCTTGCGCCGGCCGCCGCCGGTCCTGGCGGAAACCGTGACCGCCCTCGCCAAACAGCACCCGGACGTGGCCGATGCCGTCTGTGTCAAAGCGTTCATCAACATCACCCTGAAACCGGCGGCGCTGTTCCGGGATACGGTAGGCGACCCGGACGCCATCGCCAACGCCGCCCGCCTGCCGGAAGCGGAACGCCGGCGCATCGTCATCGAGTTTTCCGCGCCCAACACCAACAAGCCCCAGCATCTGGGGCATGTCCGCAACAATACGCTGGGCATGGCCACCTCCGGCATTTTGAGCGCCGCCGGTCATCTTGTCACCCCGGTCAACCTGATCAATGACCGCGGCATTCACATCTGCAAGTCCATGCTGGCCTACCAGCGTTTCGGCAACGGCGAAACCCCCGCCAGTTCCGGCAAGAAGGGCGACCATCTGGTGGGCGACTATTATGTCCGCTTCGACCAGGAGTACCGCCGCCAGCTTGCCGACCTGAAAGCCGCCCGCCCCGACCTGGCCGGCAAGGAATCCGACGAACTGTTCCTGGAAACCGAGATCGGCCGCGCCGCCCAGGACATGCTCCTGGCCTGGGAAAAGGCCGATCCGGCCGTGCGCCAATTGTGGGCCACCATGAACAGTTGGGTCATCAGCGGGTTCAATGAAACCTACGCCCGCATGGGGGTCCGTTTCGACCAGGTCTTCCTGGAAAGCCAAACCTACACCCTCGGCCGCGACATCATCCAGGACGGCCTCGCCCGCGGCGTCTTCCAAAAGCGCGCCGACGGCGCCGTCATCATCGACCTGGAAAGCGACAAGCTCGGCCAAAAGGTCGTGCTGCGCGGCGACGGCACCAGCGTCTATATCACCCAGGACATCGGCACCACCCTGCTCAAGCAGCGCGAATTCAGTCCCGACCGCCAGCTCTGGGTGGTCGGCGACGAGCAGATCCATCATTTCCGCGTGCTCTTCGCCATCCTCCGCCGCCTCGGCTACGCCTGGGCCGCCGACTGCCATCACATGGCCTACGGCATGGTCAACCTGCCCTCCGGCCGCATGAAAAGCCGCGAAGGCACGGTCGTCGACGCGGACGATTTGTTTGACGAAATGACCACCCTCGCCCGCCAGGCCATCGTCGAACGCAGCGACGGTGCGCCGCCGGCCGATCTGGAAGCGCGCGCCCAGGCCATCGGCCTCGGCGCCCTCAAATTCATGCTGCTCAAGGTCAATCCCAAGACCACCATCCTCTTCGACCCCGAAGCCTCGGTCAAATTCGAGGGCGACACCGGACCCTACGTCCAATACGCCGGCGCCCGCATCCGCTCCATGCTGCGCAAGGCCGGCCCCGATGCCCTGGCCGGCGTGGTGGACTGGTCCGTGCTCGGGGAACCCGCGGAAAAAGAACTGGCCCTGCGCTGCGCCGGCTACGGCGCGGCGGTGCGCCAGGCGGCGGCCGACCTGGACTCTTCCGGCCTCGCCACCTACCTGCTTGACCTCGCCAAGGCGTTCAGCCATTTCTACCATGACTGTCCCGTGCTCACCGCCCCGACCCCGGCCCTGCGCCGCGCCCGCCTCGAACTCTCCGACCGCGCCCATCGCGTTCTCAGCGCCGGCCTCCAAGCCCTCACCATCACACCGCTGGACAGCATGTGAGCCCCTCGCGATTGCTCTGGAATTTAAAATTCAAAAGCCAGAATTCAGCATGAAACGCGAATGCACTTCTGTAGCAAAGGGCTTGCAGCCCGCCAGATCGAAAGCGTGTTGCTCGAAGCGCGTGATGCAATCGCTTTGCCACATGGGCATTTTATTCACTGAACCGCAGATTGTTGAGGTTGTTGCTGTCCTTTAGCGGATTTCCTTCGTTATTCGGACCTCAACATTCGTCACTCTGCGGTTGTAAAAAAGTTAAGTTTTGAACCTAACGCGGTATAAAGCAGAATATTTTACCGGTTCCGGCTCCGGCCGGAACCTCTAGAGTGGCGGTGGCTCGACACCGCTTTCATACTGTCTTTACTCAAGTGTTGCAGTTGATTTTTGTGCTTAAAACAGGGTTCGCATTGGTGTGATATTTTATCATAACATACT
>CAITYL010000012.1 GCA_903896595.1 uncultured Lentisphaerota bacterium | reverse complement strand
CCCCAATCGTGGATGTTTGCACTGGAGTGGCCTGCGAAATCCGCAAAAAGGCACAAAAGTTTTAGGAAGGGGGGTGCAGAGCGGACATGTGAGCGACCCGGCGGAGCCGGGGCTGCGGAGCGCGAAGCGCGGGGGGAGCACCCTTTTTGAAAAGGGTGGCCCCAACTGCGGGTGGGTTAGGGGCGATTAAACAGGGCTTGGGCGTTGGCGGTGGTGCGGCGGGCGGCTTCATCGACGCTCACGCCCTTTTCGCGGGCGATGACCGCCAGCACCAGGGGCAGGAAGGCCGGCTGGTTGCGCCGGCCGCGGTGCGGCACCGGGGCCAGCCAGGGCGCGTCGGTTTCGGCCAGGATGCGGTCCAATGGCGTCACGCGCAGGGTGGCGCGGACATTCTCCGCCTTGGGAAAGGTGATGATGCCGGTGTAGCCCAGGCACGCACCCAGGCCGAGGAGCGCCGTTGCCTCGTCCGGGGTGCCGGTGAAGGAATGGACGACGAAGCGCAGCCCGGCACTGGCGGCGTCCCGGAGCAGGGGCAGGGCGTCGGCGAACGCCTCCCGGCAGTGGACAATGGCGGGCCGCCGGAGGGTCACGGCGAGCTCCAGCATGGCGGCAAAGACGCGCTGCTGTACTTCGCGCGGACTGTGGTCGTAGTGATAATCGAGGCCGATCTCGCCGATGGCGGCCACCCCCGGCCGGCCGGCCAGCTCGCGGAACGGCGCGATCTCGCCGGCGTAGTCGGCCGCCTGGTGCGGGTGGACGCCGACAGCGGCCAGAACGCCCGTCTCGCCGGCGGCCACCGCCTGGGCACGTGCGGAGTCCGCCAGGGCGGTGCCGCAGACCATGAAACGCGTGACCCCGGCGGCGCGGCCGGCGGCAAACAACGCCGCCGGATCGTCCTCGGGGTCCAAATGCAGGTGGGTGTCAAACATGTTAGGTGGATAGGCTGTAGGTGTTTAGGCTGAAGGTCAGGAAAGCGGAAATCTCAGACGGTCGCAGTATCGCGGGCCAAGCGGGTGGCCGCGCACAAAAATAGTTGATATCTTATCGTGGACTCCGCGCCACCGCCGCGATCTCCGCAAAGTTGCAGTCCGTCGGCATGACAAACAGGTTGCGGCCGGCGCTGCGGGAGACCCACACCGCGCCCACCGCCCGCTTCTCCGCCGAGTCCACATTGGTGTAGGCGTGTTTGCCCTTGTACTCCACGGCCAAGACGCGCCCGTCGTGCAACTGGCAGACAAAGTCCGGATAAAACCAGTCCGTCGAGGTCAGCAGGCGGAACGAGGTCGCTTTCCGCGCCAGGTTCCGCACCCAGAATTTCACTTCGGGAAGGCTGTCGATAAACTGCGCGCACTGGAACTCTTCCGTGGCCGCCCCCGCCGGCGTGCGTTCCCGCAGCTCACCCGGCTTGGGGCCGAAGTAGTGCTTTTTGAATTGGAACCCGCCGCTGTACAGCTCGCTGGGCTCGTACACCATCGTCCGGAAATTGACCGCCTGATCTTCGCTGACCGTCAGTTCCGATCCCGGCAACAGAAACTGTTGGAATTTCGTCAGCCGTTCGCCATCCCGGTGCCCCTGTATCTTGGCCTCGATCTCATCCCGCAAGCGGAACCGGTCAAGCGCCAACATGCCCACATCCTCAATGCCCAGCCGGGCCATGAGTCCGTTGATGACCTTGCGCAGGAACTCCGCCGATTCGCCCACGGGGATGTCCTGATGATCGATGCGTCGGTCAAGCCAGGCAATCAGGTCCTCCATCTCCCAGCCGCCCGGCAGGCCGAGCGAGAGCACTTGCTGGTGCAGGGTAGCGACAAAGTCACAATTGCCGGCTTCCCCGATTTCCGTTTTCACTTCGCCCTGGTTGCCGACATCCAGACTGCCGGTCTGCCCCGCCGGCCGAATCCGCGGATCGTAGGCCGGGGACAGCGCCGCGTCTTTCTGGCTCAACCGCCACGGATGCTCGATCAGGTGCGTGCTTTCAAACTCAAACACCCCGGCTTCCTCCCGCACGCTGAGCCGCGGCACCCGAAAATCGAGCTGCTGTTCGTAGGGCGACGGCAGGCGCGTCGCGCCGCTGCCGCCAAACGCCTTTTCCGCCGCGCGCACCAGTTCCACGGCCGCCGCCACTTTGGCCTTGGCCGCCGGCGATTTCAGGCAGCCCGTCAGCGTTGCCGCCTCCGCCGCGTCCAGCGTCACCAGGACGGTGATCTCACTCTTGGCCGCATCAAACCGTACCTTGCCGCCCAACGCCGCCACCTGCGCGGTGGCCGCCGCCACATCAATCTCGGCGGGCGCCACCGCCACCGTCTGCTGTTGCAAGCCGAGCGCCGGGGTAAACGGCCGTTCGATGGTGACCCCGCGTTCCGCTTCCGTCTTGGTGAAGCCGTTGCTTTCCAAGGCGTCGCGCAGTTCCTGCAAGACCTCGCCGATGGTGGGGGAAACGGAAAACGCATACGCGCAATTCAGGTCGCCATGCCGCTTCTTGCCGGCGCGCGGCAGCCGCAACACCCGCCCGACAATCTGTTCCAACGCCGTTGCCGACCGCGTTTCCCGCAGACTGCACAGCACATAGGCAAACGGGCAGTCCCAGCCCTCGCGCAGCTTTTGCACCGTCAGGATGAAACGGACCGGACATTTCGGCAATGACACATCCCCCGCGGCCGCCAGGTCATCCTTGCTCCCCACCGAAATCTTGACCTGTTCCACCGGAATCCCAAACTCCGCCACCAGCCGGTCCCGCAACGGTTCGCAGGCATCCACGCGGTCCGCCTGGATCAGCATGATGGGGCGCAGGTACTCCCCGGTCGCCTGCGCTTCCGCCGCCGCCAGCTTTTCCAGGTCGCCCCGCAGGGTGATGGCTTCCGCCAGCAACTGGTCGGCCTGCCCCGGCAACCGCGTGATCACCCGCAGCGGCAGCTTGATCATCTCCGCCGCGTTCAGTTCCGCCGCCGACACCCGGTGCAACACGTTCGACCCGCGCGCCGGTGTCGCCGTGAACTCAATAATGCACGACGGCAGCACGTTGCCCAGGGTGGCAAACGACAGCTCCGTCCGCGCGTTGTGCGCCTCATCCACAATCACAATTGGCCGGCGCAGCCGCAGCATGTTCACCAGTGACGGCAACGGCTTGCCGTCCGGCCCCGGCAACAGGTCGCCCGCCCGGTCGGCGGGCACGTTCAGCAAATGCTCCGCAAAGCTGCCGTTTTGACCGTACACCTTGCGTCCGGTCGTATCCTCCGCGCGGAACGCCTGAATGGTCGCGACGATCACCACCGTCTGCCCTTCGACCGTGGCCCGTGACAGCCGCAGCGCCTCCTCGATTGTCACCACCTCCACCGCGCCGCACGCCTGTTCCAGCGCCTGGCGGTAGGGATGCCGCACATCCCGCAAGGCGTCGGCGGTCTGGTCCAGGATGGTGTTGCTCGGCACCAGCCAGAGCACCACCGCGCGCTCCGCATGCTGCAACTCCACCATGGCCGAACCGGCGGCATGACAGGCCAGCAGCGTCTTTCCGCCGCCCGTTGGCACGCGCAGGCAGACGTACGGCATGCCGTACGTCAAGCCCGCCACGTCCACGGGGACATAGGGCGCGGCGTACGGCTGGCCGTTTTGCTCCTGCACCTTGTGGAACGCCTCCGCCGGCGGCTGGCCCGTCGAGCAGTGGTGAAAGAACGCCCGCAGCGAGTCGAGCACCCGAACCTGGTAATCCTTGAGCGTAATCACGCTTTTCCCCCTGCCCCATGAAACCCGATGCGACGCCGCGGCGGCTCCGGCGGCGGCGCCAGCAGCGGTTGCAAGTCGGCCCAAATGACCTTGAGCGCCTGGTCATGCTCCAGCAGCGTCTTGTCCACTTCCGCCAGCCGCCGGAGAATGCCCGCGTTGGCCGCCAGTTGTTCCCGCATGCCGACAAAGGCACGGACCACAAACACGCTCATCCGCACCGCCCGTTCGCTGCGCAATAAATTCGCCGCCATCACCGCCCCGTGCTCGGTAAACGCCCAAGGGCGGTAAGCCTTGCCGCGGTGCTTTGCCGAACTCATCGCAAGTTGCGATGAGTTCGCTTCAATATCCTTGTTCCCAAAGTGTTCCAATCTTGATATCGCAATTTGCGATGTCAAGTTTTCATTGGTGTCGTCACCGGCCGCCTCGGAACTGGTCGCAATTTGCGACCAGTTCGCCTTATTGCTTTTATTGTCAATAGGTTGCAAACTTGAGGTCGCAAATTGCGACTTCAAGTTGTCGGTCTCCGCGGCGGTGAGTTGGAAGGCAAAATCCGCCGGGAATCGTTCCCGATTCCGCTTGATGGCTTCGTTAAAGCGGAAGGTCGGCACGCCGTAGATGGCGGCTAGGTCGGCGTCCAGGATCACCCGCTGGCCGCGGACCACGAACACCGGCAGCGCCGGTGGCGGGGTTGGTTTGGTTTTGGCTTTCTTTGGCATGGTCAAGCCGATCCTATACATATTCTACCGCAAAGAACACAAAGAACGCAGAGACCAAAACCTCCGCGAACTCCGCGCCTCCGCGTGAGACGGTTCCGTTTCACATATTAACGTCCAACCGGCGCTTTTATTGTTGCACACGACGAAAAACCAAGCGGCTACCCGGTATTTTCCTCTGTGTTATCTGTGCTCTCTGTGGTAAAATCTTGCGCATTTTGCAACTGATTCACCGTTAGACGCTAAACAGCTTCAGCCTAACTGCTTCAGCTCACCTTGATTTCATAGGGGGTTTGGCGGACGGTGACCTGCTCCGCCTGCAAGCGCTCGCGGCCGAGCAGGCAGCCGGCGCAGTAGATGACCCGCGGCCCGGCGAAGGGCGGCAGCCGCGCCAGCACCGCGCGCGTCAGCACATTGCCGCCGGCCGCGCTGTGGTCGCCCAGAATGCCGTTGTAGAGCAGGTAAATCCCGACCCCCCGGCAGGCGCCGAGGAACGGCGAGTCGGCCGCGCCGCCGGCCGGTAGCGGCTCGCCCGTTTCGCTGAAATAGACATGCCGCGCCAGCGCCGCGAACTTGACCGTCTTCCGGATCTGGCCGGCGCTGTCGAACAACGGCTCGCCCAGCTCGCAAAAGCGGAAGCCGCCGCCCAGTCCCGCGACCGGCTCGCCCTTCGCGTTCGTGTACCCCTGCGCCACCCGCCGCACCCGCTCGGCGGTGATCTCGCGGGAGACCTTCGCTTCGATTTCAACAAGAATAAAACGGCGCGGCTCTTTGTCCGGTGCGGCTCGATTCAGTTTCAGGACAGCGTGACCGGTCGTGCCCGAACCGGCGAACGAATCCAGCACGAGGTCACCCGGACTCGACCCGATTTCAAGAACCTGCTGGATGAGTGTGCTTGGCTTCGGCGTGATGAAAACCGATTCGGAGTCGGGGAAGTTCATCGTCTCAACCAATTCTTTTTTCGCGTCTTGGGTATGTCCTACATCTTTGTAGAACCACATCGTCTGGGGTACGACACCTTGCTTCACCTCAGAAAGAAATCGCTTTGTTTGGGGTATGGCGCTTCCAGCCTTGCCCCACCAGATCCGCTTGTCGCGGTCAAGTTCTTGGAACTTTTCTTTGGACACCCGCCAGTATGTTCCAGTGGGTGGATGCGGGATAACTCGGCCCGAAGGACAGGTAATCTCGTAAGTTCCCAAGCTGTAGTAGTTTCGAGCAGAAAGGTCGCTGGTTTTCCAAGGACCGCGGGGATCATTGTCTCGATTTTTGTAAGCGGAGTCCTGATCCTCGTTTCGAGGAACTAAGTTGGGGCGCCATGTTTCGGCGTTCCGTGCGTAGACAACGATGTAGTCATGATCCTCAGAGAAGTGGCGCGCCGAGTTCTTGGGCGAGTAGACTTTTTGCCACAGCACGGTGGCAATGAAATTGGACGCACCAAATATCTCATCCAGCACATAACGAAGCGACTGAACCTCGTTGTCGTCGATGCTGACGAAGATCGCTCCATCTTGACGCAAAAACTGTCGGAGCAGCGCCAGTCGCGGGTACATCATGCAGAGCCAGCGGTCATGGCGGTCGAGGGTTTCGCCCTCCTTGCCGACCGTCTTGCCGAGCCACTCGCGGATGACCGGGCTGTTGACGTTGTCGTTGTAGGCCCAGCCTTCGTTGCCGGTGTTGTACGGCGGATCGATGTAGATGCACTTGACCTGGCCGGCGTAATAGGGCAGCAGCGCCTTGAGCGCGACCAGGTTGTCGCCTTGGACGATGAGGTTGCCGTTGCCCGGGTCGCCGCAGGCGAGTTCCGGCACGTCTTTCAACAGATGAAAGGGCACTTTCAGGTGGTGGTTCACCACCGCCTCTTTCCCGATCCAGTTCAATGTCGGCATAACACATGCGCCCCCCGAGGCGCCAGATGGTCGGTCCAATTTTCCAGCTACTATAACCACCAGGCGGGGAAGTTGGGGCCGGTCATGCGGCGGATGGTGCATGACCGTTTTGTCGGATGATGTTGGGAACCCCCTTTTGAGGAAAGGCGGTTCCCAAACCCTCCGTCAAACCTGTTTGTCGCCTTTTGCGGATTCCGCAGGCCGCCTCTGTTGTCCCAATCGTGGTTTGTTGCACCTGGGCGGCCT
>CAITYL010000011.1 GCA_903896595.1 uncultured Lentisphaerota bacterium | reverse complement strand
CCAGAATGGCTTGTGGCGAAAGCGCCCTCCGGTATTAAGAAACAAAAGTTTTAGGAAGGGGGATGCAGAGTGAACATGTGAACGACCCGGCGGGGCCGGGACTGCTAAGCGCGGAGCGCGGGGGGATCACCCTTTTCCAAAAGGGTGGCCCCAACTGACATTACGGTTGTGAACCCGCCTAGTGTCAGGCGAAGACCAGCAGGGCGTGGCCGTTGAGTTCGGGGAGGGTGACTTCGGCGCGGCCGTGTTGGTAACGGCCGGGTAGCATCAGTCTGATCCGGCCGGGGGCCGAGTACGGCACGCGCATCACCGGCCGGTCGCCCCATCTGTACGTGCATTTCCGGCTGCTGCCCGCGGCGGCCGTCACCCCGCCGACTTCCGCGTTGGTCGTTCAGGATTTGGCCGGAGATGACTTGCCGTTTGCGCGCCGCCTGTTGACCACCGCTTGTGAGTCGTTTCACTTGTGGAACCGGCGTTCCTGCGCGGCGTTGTGGGAACTGCTATGGTGGCTGGTGGAGCGGACCCGGCGGCAATTGGCGCCGTTGAACCAAGTCGATCCGCTGGAAAAGGCGTGCCATCTCATTGATGCCAGCGCCGGCCAGCATCTGACCGTGCCGGAACTGGCCCGGCAGGCGGGGATCTCCACCAGCCAGTTACTGCGCCGGTTTCAGGCCCGCTTCGGCCTGACCACCGAGCAGTACATCCACCAGACCCGGGTGCGCCAGGCCTGCAATCTGCTGTTCCATACGCACCGGCCGGTCAAGGAGATCGCCCAACTGACCGGGCTGGGCAATCTGCAGAACTTCAGTCTGGCGATCCGCCGGGAACTGGGCTGTTCCCCCCGCGCCTACCGCGCCAAGTTCCAGACCATGGCGATCCACCGCCGGGTGTGGTGACGGGAAAAGCGGTGTTGGGAACCCCCTTTTTGCGGATTCCGCAGGCCGCCCTGCCGTCCCAATCATGATCCTTCGCTCACGGCGGCCTGCGGAATCCGCAAAAAAGAAACAGACGTCACCCTTCAATCAAGACGCCGAGTTTGTTTAAAATTTCATGAATGACCGCGCCGGGAAGGGTGGCGCAGAAAGTGGCCTGGCGCGCTTTCCAATCCAGACTTTTTACCTGATCGGCAAGCGCCACGCCGGTTACCGGCAAGTCGGAGGGCAGAAGAACCTCGAATGGATAGCCTTTGATATGGCTGGTGATCGGACAGACCAACGCCAGGCCAACCTTGCGGTTGTACGCTTCCGGTGAGAGCACCACGGCGGGGCGGCGCCCGGCCTGTTCATGCCCCGCCTGCGGGGTGAACGTCAGCCACACCACCTCACCACGTTTCGGCGCGTAAAGTGCCGCCACTACCACACCTCCCGGCCAATCGCGTCACCCGTATCGACCTCCGTATGCCGGTTTTGTGGTGTTACCCCCTTCAGGAGCTGGAGCAAAGAGTATCGGGGGTGCGGTTCCCGGGCAATGACGATGGTTCCTTCATGCAAGGTCAAGGTGACGGAGTTCCCCTCGGTCAAACGGGTGTCCGCCGCCAGGGTGTGCGGAATGCGCACCGCCAAGCTATTGCCCCATTTCTGAATGGTGGTGACCATCGCGCTCTCCTGTGTATCTACAATGAATATACGTTGCGTCATGACTTTGTCAATGCGGTGGCGGGCATGAAGCGGACCTCGGGCGGGCAGGGGGCGTCGACGGTGATCTCGGGCAGGTCGCTGGCGTGCCGGCGGGCGCCGGCCCGGAGGGAGATGCGGTGCGGACCGAAGCGCAGGTTGTCCACGCCATGCGGTTCCAAAATGTCGGAATGCCAGGTGATGACGCGGTTGGGATAGTCGATGTCGAGGCCGAGGATGTCCTCCAGCAGCATGGCGATGGGGCCGAGCCCGGTCCAGCCGACGAAGTCCGGCCGGCAGCGTTGGCCGTACTCATTGATGGCGGGGGCATCCATTTCGGGGGCGTAACATTCCCACAAGGTATGCGGTTCGTAGTTCTTCCACACCCGGTACAGCAGGTCAAGATAGCGGACCGCGATGCGGCGGGCCAGTGCGCGCTGGCCGTTCTTTCGTAATCCCTTTATAATCATGTAATTGGTCGGTGCCCAAACCCCGCCCAGCCAGTAACCGCCGTGGTCTTGGTAATTGCACTCGTCATAGGCCAGTGATGGCACCGGATTGGGGCGGTTGAACTCCCGCGGATCTTCAAGGTGGGCGGCCAGCGCCGCCGCCTGTTCCGGGGCGGCGGCCTCCGCCAGCAGGGGCCAGAACGCGGCGGCGGTCTTGCAGTTGACGAAGTTGCCGTCGGTGTGCCGGTCATAATAGAACTGATGGCGCCGGTTCCACAGGGTGGCGTTGAGATAGGCCGCGCGCTCCCGATGTCGCTGCTGGCAGGTTTCGGCCAGGGCGGCCTGGCCGGCGGCGGTGGCGATGCGGGCCAGGCTGAGGGCGGACAGGGCCTGTTGGGCGGCCAGGTCGATGAAGCCGGTCTCGGCGCCGTGGTGGTCATGGCGGGCGGTCCGGGGGCTGTTGTCCATGCCGGAGGAACCGCAATCGGCGAACCAGTAGGAGCCGTCCCCGCGCCGGCGGTTTTTCTCGATCCACTCATCGTAACGGAGCAGGGGCGGCAGGACGCGGGCGAGGCGGGCGGTGTCGCCGGTGACTTGGAAATAGTCCCACTCGACCCAACTGAGCAGCGGCGGGTTGATCCGCCCCCAGGGCAGCGGATAGGAGTCCTCGCCGGTGGCCAAAACGTGGCTCATGGCGATATAACCGTCGGCCTTTTGGGCGCCGTAGAAATTGTCCAGGGATTCGATGCCGGGATAGAGGTCATGGGCATAGCGGCAGAAGAGGGCCATGAAACAGGTGTCCCACTGCCAGATCTTCTCTGGGTCGAACCCCTCGTCCATGAAGCACGGCGCGGCCAGCCCGGGCTGTTCGGTGACGTGGCGACGGGCCAGTTCCCAGGCGAAGTCGTAGAGTTCCAGCCAGTCCTCCCGTCCGGGCAGGATGGGGCGTGGCAGGTCCAGAGCGGTGATGTGTCCGTGTTTAAGCATCATGTTTTTTTTGGGGGGGGGCGACGGCTTCCTCCGCCACCGGCAGGAAAACCCGGATCGTGCATCCGTGGCCCGGCTCGTTCTCCACGGTGATGGTGCCTTCATGGGCGCGAACCAGGCCCAAGGTGATGGCCAACCCCATGCCGCGGCCAGTGAATTTGCGGGAAAAGAACGGGTCGAAAATCTTTTCGAGATCGTCGGGCGCAATGCCGCCGCCGGCATCCGCCACCTCCACGCAGGCATAGGCGGCGGCTTGCGGTCGCCAGCCGACCGGGAAACGCTGGGCGGCAGGAATTTCCGCCGGCGTCACGGTCTTGACGGTCAGGCGGATCGTTCCACCGCCGGCGGCACTGGCTTCCCAGGCATTGGTGAGCAGTTGGGTCACCACCTGTTGAATCTGGTCCGCATCGGCGGCAATAATGGGCCCCGGGTCGGGCAGATGGGGTGTCAAGGCCACGCCGTTCGGCAGGCTGAGGGTGAGGACGGGCAGCAGTTGCCGGCAGCTTTGGGCCAGGTCCAGCGGAGTTCGCTGGCGGGACGTTTGCCCAAGGTAGGTCAGCATGGACTGGCTCACCTCCGCGGCGTGGCGGGCCGCTTGCATGGCGATGCTCAGGGTCGCAAATGGCTCGGCGTTCCGGGGCAGGTCGTCCATGCCCAGTTCCAAATTTCCCATCACCACTTGGAGCTGATTGTTGAGGCGGTGGGCGATGGCCCCGGCCATGCGTCCCAGGCTTTCGGCCTTCTGCAACTGCTGGTTCTGCAACGCGAGTTCGGCCATCTCCGTTTCCGCCTGTTTGCGTTCGCTGATATCACTCAAGGTTCCGACCATCCTCAGAACCTTCTCCTCGGCATCCCGTTGCACCACCCGCCCCCGGATCGCGACCCACCGCCATGGCCCGGATTTCGACTTCATCCGGAGATCAATGGTAAAGCCCTTGCCGCTTGCAATGCTCAGCCGCAGTTTTGCCTCGACCCGGTCAAGGTCTTCCGGATGCACCAGGAGTCGCCAGGAGGCATAACTGGCGGGAAATTCTCCGTTGTCATAGCCGAGCAGGGCATAATAATTGGGGCTGAATAAGGCGGCTCCGGTCGGGATGTCCCAGTCCCAAACCCCGTCATTTACCGCTTCAAGAGTCAGGGCGTAACGCTCTTCGCTCACCTGCAGCGCCCGTTCCGCCTGTGTGCGCATCAGCGCTTCGCCAAGGTGCGAGGCGATGCCTTCCAAGAGTTCAATCATTTCGCGGGTGAAACTTCCCTTGCGCCGGTCGCCGAGGTGGATCAGTCCCACAATGCGCTCCTGGTTGCGAATGGGGATCAAGGCCAGGGAGGCATAGCCGTGATGCATGCATTGGTTGCGCGGATGATGGCGGGGATCCTGGGCGGATGGCAGGTCACGCAACGAGAGGGCGTCGTTGCTCCAGAAGCTGCCGCCCCGCGTGAAGAGCGGACTGGCCGGGTCGGTCTTTCCTGAAATCACCAGGCCGCAGGTGCATTCCAGGCGGACCTTGCCGTTGTGGTTCCGGAATATCGCACCGTCCGCCGTCCGCTCGAGCAGCGAGGTTTCCTGTTGCAGGAACGCCGTGGAAAAGCCGTCCTGGGTGAAATAGGGGAAATCCTCCCCGTCTTGCAGGCGAATGCCCACGGCGGCGACCCCGGTCCGCGTTTTTACGACCGCGAGGACGCGCTGGATGGCGTCCTGCATCTCTCCCGGCTGGTTGAGGATATGCAGGACGTCCCGGCCCATCTCCCGGTAGCTCTCCGCCTGCTTGCGCTCGGTGATGTCCACAAACGTCACCACCGCGCCATATACCTGGCCATTCATGCTTTGCGGAAAGGACCAATATTCCGCCGGGAAACGGGTCCCGTCCGCCCGCCACAGCATCTCATCGTCAACGTGGGTTCCCTTGTTCTCATGGAAGGCCTGATAGATTTTGCATACTTCAACCGGCATTGGCCGCCCGTCCGGATAGGAATGATGGATCAGCCGATGCATATTTTTGCCGAGCAGGGCGTCCTGGTCCGCGTAGCCCAATATTTTCATGCAGGCGGAATTGGCAAAGGTACAGTTGCCTTGGGTGTCGATGCCGTAAATGGCCTCGCCGGTGGAATTGAGCAGCAGGCGGATGCGCTCTTCGCTTTTCCGCAGCGCGTCTTCCGTCCGTCTGCTTTCCGCCGCCTGCTGGCGAAATCGCGCGGTGGTGCGATAGATGTAAACCGCCAGCACGGAACCGATGGCGAGGATCAGCGCGGTTATGCCTATTTCTCCCGGCCACCGGCTCTGGTGGCCGAGGTTAACCGCCTCGGTGGCCGCCGCGTCAGGCAGCATCGGTGCCACCAGCAACAACCCCAACCCGCGCCAAGCCAATCGGGCGATCCTCACCGTGGGTTGGCGTAAATCCATGAGCACGTTGTCACACCTGTACGCTGAGCACAAAATATGACGTGGGCTGGGGGAAGTGCAAGACCCCCTTTGCGGATTCCGCAGGCCGCCCCTGCGCCCCAATCGTGGATGGTTGCACTGGGGCGGCCT
>CAITYL010000010.1 GCA_903896595.1 uncultured Lentisphaerota bacterium | reverse complement strand
GATTCCGCAGGCCGCCTCCTATGTCCCAATCATGGCCTACCGCCCGTGGGCGGCCTGCGGAATCCGCAAAGGGGCTTCGCTCGTGTTGGTTCGTTTTCGGGCGGCGCACAGTCCCGTCAATCCCATAAGTCCTATCCGTCCCATCGGTCCCATGCCCCGGATGCGCGCCGCCAGGGCGGGGGGAATGGGACGTATGGGACCTATGGGACGCATGGGGCCGGCGGCATGGACACCAGAAAGCATTGACGAGCGAAGCGAGGAACAACCCTGAGTGACGGGGGCGGCGTCATTTTTCATCACCCAATAAACTTGCCATGAATTTCCTTGGTCAGCGACTCGATTCTTTCACTTAGTGCCCGGGTAACTTCGGTGAGCGTGGTGTTTTGCTTCATTAATTCAAGCAATTGTGCCGCTTGCCTGCTGGCCAGCAACTCTCGTTCTTCACTGGCTGACGCCAGCGCTTCCCGATGAAGGGCGTCTGCTTCGGCATGCGCTTTGTCGCGGTCGGCCTGTCGGGTTTGCGCCAGCAGAATTAAGGGCGCGGCATAGGCCGCCTGCAGACTGAAGGCCAAATTCAGTAAAATGAACGGATAGAGGTCGAATTTTGCGGTACCCATGACGTTTAAGGTGATCCAGGCGGCAACCACGACCGTTTGCGAGACGAGAAATACCGGCGTCCCAAAAAACCGGGCAAAGGCCTCTGCCTTCAATGAAAACCAGTCATCGCCAAACACGGAGAAAACGTGGGAAAAGGGCAGGTGAAACCGGAAGTGGTGATTCTTGATTTTTGGTTCCGTATGCATTTCTATTCCTTTGGCTGAATGCGACTAGGGACAGGTAACTTAGCGTGCGGGGCGTCCTCTTCGTCCTCCTTGTCCTTCCATGGCATTGCTGTCCTCCATGTCCTCGCCCCGCCTCCCGTCAACCGGAATGCGCCGCCGCTGGGGACGACGAGGAGCTTGGCCCCGTTCCCAACCCCAATGACCTTGAAGACTTCGAGGACGCGGCGGCCATCACGATTCTGTCCCCAAGGGGGGCAATGAGGGCGCGGGGTTTTGCAAATGGCGGGTTTGGCCCTACGGTTTGGGAATGTCTCGTGGTGGTTTGACGACGACGGGTTTTGCCCGGAAGGAGCAAACGATGGGAATCAGCCTGCAGAGTTTCGGCGCGGCGGGGGAAGTGACGGGGTCCAAACACCTGCTGACCCTGCCGGACGGGACCCGGTTGCTGCTGGATTGCGGCGAGTTTCAGGGCCGGCGCGCAGACGCCGATGCCAAGAATCGCGAGTTCCCCTTTCCCCCGGAAAAAATTACGGCCGTCCTGCTCAGTCACGGGCACCTCGACCATTGCGGTTCCCTGCCCATGCTGGTCAAGCAGGGGTTTGACGGGACGGTGCATGCCACCTCGGCCACCCGCGACATTGCCGGCCTGATCATGCGTGACGCGGCGCACATCATGAAAAAGGACTATGAGTGGCTGCTGAAAAAGGAGTCCGGGAAGAAGGCGTACCCGCCGCTGTATGACGAGGATGATGTGGTTCGCACCCTGGAACAGATGGAAACCCACGGCTATCGCCGGTCGTTCGAGGTGGTGCCGGGCGTCACTGCCGAATTCTTCAACAGCGGCCATATCCTGGGTTCCGCCATTATCGTGCTGACGGTGACCCAGGGCGGGGGCGACCCGCTGAAGATCGCCTTTACCGGCGATGTGGGCCGGCACGGCCTGCCGATTATCAGCGACCCGGAACCGTTGCCGCCGGTGGACTACCTGATCTGCGAGAGCACCTATGGTAACCGCCTTCACGAACCGATGGACGACGCCAAGCAGCAACTGGCCGAGGTCATCCGTGACACCGCGCGCCGCGGCGGCAAGGTGATCATTCCGGCCTTCGCCGTCGGCCGCACCCAGGAACTCATTTACCTGTTGCACCTGCTCAAGGATGAAAAGGCGATCCCCGACCTTGACATCTTTGTCGACAGCCCGATGGCGGTCAACGCCACCGCCATCTTTGAGGCCCATCCCGAATGCTATGACGAGGAAACGCGCCAGGCGTTCCTGGTCCACCACCAAAATCCGTTTGGTTTCAACAGCCTGCATTATGTCACCGACGTGGAGGAGTCCAAGCGGCTCAACTCCCGGCTCGACCCCTGCATTATCATCTCTTCCAGCGGGATGTGTGAAGCGGGGCGCATCCTCCATCACCTGAAAAACAACGTGGGGGATCCGCGCCACACCATTCTGGTGGTCGGGTTCATGGCCCAAAACACCCTGGGCCGCGCCCTGGCCGACAAGCGGCCGGTGGTGAAAATCTTCGGCACTCCCTACCCGGTGCGGGCGCGGGTGAAGATTCTCAACACCTTCAGCGGTCATGCCGATTGGCGCGACCTCACGGCGTTCGTGGGCGCCATGGATCTGCGGCGGCTGCGCCAGGCCTTCCTGGTCCACGGTGAAGCCGACGCCCTGGACAGTCTGCGCGGCCACTTCCAGGCCGCCGGCGTCAAGGCCGTGACCATCTCCGCCCCCGCCCAAGCCTACCCGCTGGCCTGAGGCTGAAGGTCGGATTTCGCGCTTGCCGCCTGTGGTGGGGAGGGGACACGCCGGGAAAACGGCGGCGGGCCAGTTCTTCCTGCCTTATCCGTAGAACAGCCGCGTAATCTGTGGTCAAATTGGCCGCCGGATTCGGCCCGGCCAAAAATAATATTGGCGGACGGGTTGGCAAAGCCTAAAGACGGTGTATAGTTCGTCTTCGCTTGTTGAACGCCGCGAGGGGTTCGGGAGTGAGAAGTAGTGAAGCTCTTTGAGAATTGAATAGTGCGATGTTTGTGAGCGGGCCTATGAGCTCGGGCATCCCGCAAGGGATACCGGGGTTGTATAGGCGTCAATGATAAATGAACCTTGAATCCATAGATTAATTACCGGGGCTTCGGCCTT
>CAITYL010000009.1 GCA_903896595.1 uncultured Lentisphaerota bacterium | reverse complement strand
TGCTGGCAAGTCATGGCATTGATGCGTGTGGGCTTGTGGTAAATGCGCCCTCCGGTATTTAGGAAACAAAAGTTTTAGGAAGGGGTTTGGGGAGCACCCTTTTCCAAAAGGGTGGCCCCAACCGGCATCGGCTTGGCGCGGGTTTTCAGGCTTCTTTGAGCGCCTGTTCGACGGTGGGGACAAACTGGCTTTCGCCAATCCGCAGGATGCCCATTTCCCGCTTGGCGCTCTCGGGGCTGTCCGAGGCGTGGGCGGTGTTGATCATGATGTCGGAGCCGAACTCGCGGCGGATGGTGCCGCTGGGCGCCTTGCTGGGATCGGTCGGGCCGAGCACGTCACGGATCTTTTGCACGGCGTCTTCGCCCTCGTAGATCAGCGCCAGGCTGCGGGCCAGGCCGGGGCTCTGCCACTCGTCGTGCGGCACCTGGCTGGGCCGGCGGCCGCTCATGAACTCGACAATACGCTCGAACTGGTCCATGGCGTAGGGAACGCCGACCTTTTCGGTGAGCGCCTGGTCGGCATCGGCCGGAATCTTGATGCCGAGTTCACGCTCCAACACCTCGCGCGCCTTGACGCCGATACCCGGCGCCAGCTTGCGCCGCAAGGCGTCCTGAACCGGGCCGTAAAACTCCAGGGCCTGGGCCACCGAGATCTGGCACAACTTGCAGCCGATGATGCGCAATCCCGTGCGGCTGAGCATGTCAATGATGGCACCGGGCCGCGAGGACTGGTGCAGCCAGCTGTCGGGCTTGATGATGACCAGGGTCTGCTGCACCTTGGCCGGATCCTGGTAAACGCAAATATTGTCGAGCAAGGGCGATTGGGTGCGGGCAAACCCGAGCCACAGGTGCAGATCCTTGGCAATGGCCTCGGGACCATCGCCAATCAGCACGCCGGGCTCGAAATAACGCACCGAGCCGTCGTCATTGCACACCAGGTCGCCATAGGCGTCACGAATGGTTTCACCGGAAACCGAACCGATGCGGAGCTGGCCGACCACCTGATTGACCTCCGCCACCGCGTTGGGACCGCGAAACACCAGCATTAGCAGCCGATGACGGCGGCCGGCGCTGTCGGGGGTGAAGTTCTGCCGGATATAGCCGCGGATCAAGCCGCGATATTTTTCCAAGTCGGGCGAACTGCCAGTCGGCACGCTGGCGGCATAAGCTTCTGCCAACTCGTTGGTTGGCGCAAACATGCCGGCGGCAATCAGGTCGGCTGACACCCGGCCCAGCAGGCGCGACAACACCGCGCCGGTGCGCGATTTGCGGATGGTGTAAGGCGTGACAATGGCGTAGGCAAGCTGTTGTGACATCGTTGTATAGCCGCCGTCAGGCAGCCCTCCGTTCCGCGCCCGCCGCGGAAACGGGGTACTATACCGCGTCAGGCTGAAGGGGGTTAGGCTGTCGGTAACCGGTCAGTGAGTGGGAGGTATACTGGAAACGGAACCGCAGATTGACGAATGATGAGTTCCGAATCATGAAAGCATCCGAAAACTTCATCATTCTGCGGTTCAATATTCGGCAATCTGCGGTTCGGAGGGTTTGGAAACCGCCTTTCCTCAAAAGGGGGTTCCCAATTTCCCATCGTCCCGTCCACGGTCAATCGTCCAGCACGCCGGGAATCAGGCCGAGCGGCAGCGCCGCGGGCTGGGCGCACCGGTGAGCGATCTCCAGCGTGCGTCCCTCCTGCGAGGCGCGCTCGAAGGTGAGCATGACTTCCAGCACGTGCAGGGCCAGGTCGCCGGAACAGCGGTGGGGCCGGCCGGAACGGACGCCGTGGGCCAGGTCCGCCGCGCCGATGCTGCGGGAGTTCTCCCGGTAACCGTGGGAGAAACCGAACGGCTGCCACTGGCCGCTGTCGGGGCGGAACACCTTGACGTCGCCGCCAAAGCAGTTGGGATCCGGCACTTGCAGGCTGCCTTCGCTGCCGTAAATCTCGATCGGCGAGTGGGTGTGGGCATGCACGTCAAAGCTGATGCACACGGTGACCACCGCGCCGCTCTCGAAAATCAACGTGCCGCTGTTGTGGGTGGGCACCGCCACCGGCAGGCGCTCGCCAAAATGCTGGGCGCAGGTGGCGAGACGGTCGGGGAAGCTCTTGACCGCCACCGCGGACACGGCCTTGACCGGCCCCAGCAGATGCACCAGCGCGGTGATGTAATACGGCCCCATGTCCAGCATCGGCCCGCCGCCGCGCTCATAGAAAAAGGCGGGGTTCGGATGCCAGCTTTCCGGGCCGCGACACATCATGAACGCGGTCCCGCCCAACGGCCGGCCGATCCAGCCGTCGTCAATCACCTTGCGGCAGGTCTGCAGGCCCGCCCCGAGAAAGGTGTCCGGGGCGCAGCCAAGGCGGCGCTTGGCTTTTTGGGCGGCCTGGACCAGCGCGCCGCCCTCTTCCAGGGTGATACCGAGCGGCTTCTCGCTGTGAACGTGCTTGCCCGCCTCCAGCGCCCGGCGGCTGACCGCGGCATGCACCTTGGGAATGGTGAGATTGACCACCAGGTCGACCTCCGGGCTGGCCAGCAACTCGTCCACCGTCAACGCCTTGACGTTGAATTCCTTGGCCCGGGCCTGGGCGGTCTCGGCATTAAGGTCGGCACAGGCGACCGCCTCCAGAATGCGGAACAGGCCGCAACCCGTGAAATAGGCCGGGGCGATGTTGCCGCAGCCGATGATGCCAACGCGCAGTTTGTCCATCTTGAAAACTCCTTCAACGGTCGTCGTTATCCCTCGATATCCTTCGATATCCTTCGATAGCCATCGACGGTCATCGATGGTTATCGACACCGGCAAGTCCCGCCAAAGCGGGCCAGCAGGTTATTGGTTTCCGGCGGCCAATTTATTACGGGTCAGATAGGTGTAGCTTTTGCCAATGCACTCGAACATGTCGCCGTCATAGGTGTCGGCTTCGACCACCAGCCATTGCAGCACGGCGGGGTCGGCGGCATGCACGATGCCGGCAATGTCATTCTTGCCGTCGCCCACGGCGGTCAGGGCGGCGTCCCGGGCGAACGTGCCGTCCTTGATATGCAGCAACGGACAGCGCGGGGCGAACTTCGTCACCATCTCGGCGGCGCGATTGGCGCCAAAATTGGCGGCCCAGTAGGTGTCCAGTTCGAAGCGCACCTCCGGACACAACTGGGCAAAGACGTCGTATTTCAAGCGGCCGTCAGGCAGCCGCTCGAATTCCCACCAGTGATTGTGGAGAAGCAGGGTGAGGCCGGCCTTGGCCAGCGGGCCATTGATCCCGGCCGCCACTTCCGCCGTCTTCTGAATGGCGGCTTCCGTGGCAAAATCATCGGGACCGAAGCCGCCGATCACCAGCTGGGTGCCGAGCACGCCGGCGGCGTCGATCACTTCCTGGGCGTTGGCCGGGCCGGCCCACGGCGAGTGGGTCGAGGACACGACCATGCCCAGGTCCCGCACCATCTTGGCCACTTCCGCAGCGCTGAGACCATAAAACCCGGCCGGCTCGACCCCCTTGTAGCCCATGGCGGCCACGCGCTTGAGCACACCGGGAAAATCCGTGGCGGAGGCGTCACGGAGCGAGTAGAGCTGAACGGAAAGCGGTTTAATGACGGACATGGCGCACCTCATAACGACTTAGATTGACAAAAACTACAACTTGTAGTAGAATATCCCTGTTTACGGTCAAGCACAATTGACTAAAACTATTATTTATTGACGGAAAACCGCATGCCCAACCGGATCGCCAACGACCCGCCGCCAGACGTCGCCCAGTTTACTCATTTCATTCGCCTGGAATCGGTTGGCGTTTTTCAGTGCCCGGCGGTCCCCATGGTCCCGCCGGCCATCATCCTGCCCGGCCGGGAATATTTGGAGTTGCTGACCGCCGGGGTCGTCCTGGACGACAGCGAACGCGAGTATGGTCCCGGCACCCTGTTTTGGCACCTGCCCGGCGAGCCCACGGTCCACCGCACCCGGCCGGAAGCGCCCTACCGCTGCCTGTGCGTACAGTTCGCGGTGGCGGCGCCGCGCCGCCAGGTGCCGCGCCGCACCCTGGCGGGCGACGGCCTGTGGGCCCGCGCCCTGACCGACGAACTGCTCGCGGCTTTCCACGACGCCCGCTGCGACCGCGACGCCCTGGCCCTCTACGCTTACGGCCGCCTGCTGTGGGCGGCAAAAACCGCGCCGCCCGAGGCGGCGGACGGCGGCCCGCCGCCGCCGCTGCGCCGGCTGTTGCTCCTGCTGGGGGAGCGGCCGGACCTACTGCAGGCCGGCGTGGCCGAACTGGCGGCGGCCGCCGGCGTCAGCCCCGCCCACCTGCATCTTTTGTGCCGCAAACACTTGCGCAGTTCGCCCCACCGTCTCCTGCTGGAGCGGCGGTTGCAGACGGCCAAGCGTCTGCTGGCCGGCGGCCGCCGGCCCGTGAAGGCGGTCGCCGGCGATTGCGGCTTTGACAACGTGGAAAGTTTCTGCCGCGCCTTCCGCCGGCTGACCGGGCTGGCTCCGGGCGCCTACCGCAGCCGCCACACCCGCCCCGGCGCCACCGCCGTCTAGGCCTGATTCTTCATGCGTGTAGCAAAGGGCTTGCAGCCCGCCCAATCGGAACGTGGCAGCTCAAAGAGCGCGATGCAATCGCTTTGCTACAGGGGGACGTCGTTCTTTTGTATGGTTTTGTTTTTTGAACAGGAGGCCACAGAGAAGTTTTTCTCCGTTCTCTCCGGCTTTCTCCTGTTCAAATTCATGAATAGTTCAGACTGGTACCTTGCAACACTTAAACGTTCGGATTCACCACGAAGGCACGAAGCACACGAAGATAAATCGAAGATGGAGACAAAAAAAACCCGCCGCGGGTGCGGCGGGTTTCTCTTTTTCCTTCGGCTAGGCCGAAGCGAACCTCACTTCTTGACCGGCAGAATCTTGTAGACGCCGGTGGTGCACTTGGAGCAGGTGCCCTTCAGAGCGGGGCGGCCGTTCTTCATCTTGACCTGCTTGGCGTCCTTGATGTCGACCTTGGCCTTGCACTTCACGCAGTACGCTTTTTCCGCCATGTCTTCTTCTCCTTTGGTGTCGCCTGGCCTTGAACCCTTACTGTTCCCCGTCGGGAAGCCGACTATATTGACCCCCGTTGGCGGAGAACCCGCCCGGCACATGCCGAACGTGAACTTGAGAACAAGATATAACACAACCGCGAGATTTGGCAAGTGCGCACCACAAAAAAAGTTTCCGCCCCCCCGAAACGACTGTCCGATCAGGCGCTTTTGAGCTTGGCCCGTGCGGTCTTTGACACCGAGAGTGAAGGCGTCACCGCCGTGCGCAACGGCCTGGGCAAGCCGTTTGTGGCCCTGGTGCGGCTCTGCTTGCGCACCCTGGACGCCGGCGGCAAGCTGGTGCTGACCGGAGTCGGCAAGAGCGGCCACATCGGCCACAAGCTCGCCGCCACCCTGGCTAGCACCGGCTCCCCGGCCGTGTTCATGCATCCCGTCGAGGCCATGCATGGCGACCTGGGCCTGCTCGGCGCCCACGACCTGCTGCTCGCCCTCAGCTACAGCGGCGAGACCGACGAACTGATCGCCGTGCTCCCGGCCGCCAAACGCCTGGGGGTGCCCATCGCCGCCCTGACCGGCGTGACCGATTCGCGCCTGGCCAAATGGAGCGACCTGATCGTGCCCATGCCCGTTCCGCGCGAGGCCTGCCCCTTCAATCTCGCCCCCACCACCACCACCACCGCCCTGCTGGTGCTCGGCGACGCCCTGGCCATCACCCTGCTCCAGGCCCGCGGCTTCGGCAAGCACGACTATGCCCGGCTCCATCCCGCCGGCGCCATCGGCCGCGGCCTCACCCTGCGCGTCACCGACCTGATGCGCACCGGCCTGCGCTTCCCCACGGTCAGGGAAAAAACGCCGATCCGCGAGGCGCTCGTCGCCATGACGCAGGCCCGGACCGGTTCCGTCGCCATCACCGACCGCCGCGGCCGCCTGCTCGGCATCTTCACCGACGGCGACTTCCGCCGCCACGCCACCGATGTTGCCGACCTGCTCCACCGCCCCATCGGCGAGTTCATGACCCCCAACCCGATCACCATCACCGCCGACGCCATGGCCATTGAAGTGATGAAAATCCTCGAGACCCGCAAGATCGACGACCTGATCGTCACCGATGCCGACGGCCGCGCCCTCGGCCTGATCGACATCCAGGACCTCCCCCGGTTCAAGGTGATGTGACGCGGGAGGCGCTTGCAAAACCACCGTTCTCCGGCGGTTGGGCGGTTGGGCGGTTGTGGGGTTGTGGGGTTGAGGGGTTGAGGGGTTGAGGGGTTGAGGGGAAAATATGAGGCGTGACAGCCATCATTCAAAATTCGGCCTTTGATATTTTCCTTGAAACACGAAGCTTTTGTCGGGGTCGGTATCGGCATCGGTATCGATCAAAAATCTCGACTTTCCGGCATTATCAAACCTCAAAGGCCATTCGATTCCGATCCCGATACCGACCCCGATACCGACAACCATGTCATCACCAAAACGTGTGTGAACTTTTTCCATCACGTATCAACGGTAGACGCCAAGGTTTATCCAGGCAAAGTACTCGTAGACCAAGTTGGGCGGGGCCATGTTCCAGCATGAATTCAAGATGCTTTGGGTAAAGGTGTTGTGGGGCGTCATGGCCGCCTTCGCCGCGCTCCTGGCCGGCGCCATGCTGCTCTACCCCGACCCCGCGGGCCGCCTCGGCGGCTACCCGTTCTTTCATGAGTTCATCAGCGCCCTGGGCATGACCAAAACCCACCAGGGCGTGCCCAACCTGCTCCCCTGCATCCTGCTCATGCTGATCTTCGCCCACCGCGATTACTGCGGCCGCGCCTACAAGCTGGGCTGGTGCGCTGCCGCCGCCGTCATCCTGCTTGCCGAAGGGGTGGCGCTCGCCCTGGTCCGCCACGGCCAGTGGCCGTCCCGGCCCACCAATCCCGTCATCCAAAAGATCAATGTGGCGGTCTTCCTGCTGTGGGTGGCGGCCGAACTGATCCTCTACCGCCGTTACCTCGCCGCCCGGCGGACGGCCGCGTCGCAGTAACTCTGAACACCCCATTGCCTTGAGAGTGAAATCCATTGCAAGTTGCGCAAGATTTCACATCCACCGCACATGTCGCGTAGGAGCGAGCGGGCCGCTACATTACGGCAGAGAGGCGGCCGGGAGTGCCGGGCGCCAGTGCGGTCATTCGTCCACCAGCAGGAGATTTGCCCATGCCGTCCTTCCGTTCCCTTTGCCGCGGTGGCGTTGTTTTGGCGGTGGCCCTGGCCGCCGGCTGCGGCACGCCGCCGGCCACCAACCTGATCCGGACCTGGAATGACGGGAACATCCCTCAACCGGGATTCACCAAGATTCTGATTGCCAGCGCGTTTAAGCGGGCCGATTTCCGGCGCCAGGCGGACAATGCGTTTCTGGCCGAGATGAAGAAGAACGGCGTGGTGGCGGTGAGCAGCTTGGACTACGCCCCGGCCGACGGCCCGATGAACAAGGAAACCCTGACCCAGGCGGTCAAGGCCTGCGGCGCGGATGCCGTGCTGGTGCTGCTCCGCACGGCCATGCAAAGCAATACGATCACCACGCCGGGCAAGGACATGCCGACCGCCGGCAGCCCGCTTTACGACCACTACACCGACGCCTGGGGCAAGCATTACGAGCCGCCCAAGGTCGAAGTGCAGGAAATCGCCACCGTCGAATGCCGGCTCTACGGCGTGCCCCAACAGAAGGTGATCTGGATGGGCACCTGCAAGGTGACGAATCCGGCCACCGCCCCCGATCTCGCCGCCGCCTTTGCCCGCCTGATCACCGAAACCTTGGTGAACGAGCGCCAAATCCGGCCGACCCTGAAGTAAGAACCTGGTGTCGGATGATGTTGGGAACCCCCTTTTGAGGAAAGGCGGTTCCCAAACCCTCCGTCAAACCTGTTTGTGCCTTTTGCGGATTCCGCAGGCCGTTCTTGTGCGACAGGCCACGATTGGGACAGAAGGCGGCCTGCGGAATCCGCAAAAACGTACAAAAGTTTTAGGAAGGGGCTTGGGGAGCACCCTTTTCCAAAAGGGTGGCCCCAACAACGTCCGACAAAACGGCCATGCACTCACAGAGTGCCCAGTCCGGATAGCGGCTTCCTTGGCGGCTATATTATCCGTTTTTCCTTAATCCGCACCGCCACCGCCGCCAACCGTTGGGCCGACCATGAAACCGATCCCGCAGGAAACCATCCTCGTCCTTGATTTCGGGTCCCAGTACACCCAGTTGATTGCCCGGCGCATCCGCGAGGCGCACGTGTATTCGGAGATCGTCGACTCGGCCATCTCCGCTGCGGAGATCCGCCGGCGCGCCCCCAAGGGGCTGGTGCTCAGCGGCGGCCCCGCCAGCGTACATGATGTTGGCGCGCCCACCGTGGATCCGGAAATCTTCAATCTCGGCCTGCCCATCCTCGGCGTCTGCTACGGGCTGCAACTGATGACCCAACTGCTCGGCGGCCGGGTCCAGCGGTCCGGGTCGCGAGAGTATGGCCCGGCCACCATCACGACCGACCCACGCGACCCGCTGTTCGCCCGGATGCCGGCGGTGTCCGGCGTCTGGATGAGCCACGCCGACGAGGTGACGACGCTGGCCCCGGGCTTCACGGCGGTCGCCAGCAGCGACCGGGTGCCGTTTTCCGCCGTCCGCTGCGCCACCAAGCCGTTCTGGGGCGTGCAATTCCACCCCGAAGTCGTCCACACCAAGTGCGGCACGCGCATGGTCCGCAACTTTGTCCGCGGCATCTGCGGCTGCAAGGGCCGCTGGACCCCCCGCGCCTACGTAGCGCAGGCGGTCGAAGCGATCCGCGCCGAAGTCGGCAACAGCCATGTCATCTGCGGCCTCAGCGGCGGCGTCGACAGCGCGGTGGCCGCCCTGCTCATCCACCAGGCCATCGGCGACCAGCTCACCTGCATCTTTGTCGACAACGGCCTGCTCCGTTACCAGGAAGCGGACAAGCTGATGGAGATCTTCGCCCAAAAACTCCGAATGCGCATTCAGAAAGTGGACGCCACCGACCATTTCCTCCAGCACCTGGCCGGCGTCACCGAGCCCGAGCGCAAGCGCAAGGTGATCGGGCACGAGTTCATCACCATCTTCAAACAGGCCGCGCTCGGCATCAAGGACGCCCATTTCCTGGCCCAGGGCACGCTCTACCCCGACGTGATCGAGAGTTCCGGCATTGGCAAGCACGCCGAGGTGATCAAGAGTCATCACAATGTTGGCGGCCTGCCCAAGGAACTGGGCTTCAAGTTGGTTGAACCGCTGCGCATGCTGTTCAAGGACGAGGTCCGCGCCATCGGCAAGGAACTGGGCATGGACGAGGACATGATCTGGCGCCAGCCGTTCCCCGGCCCCGGCCTGGCCGTGCGCTGCCTGGGCGAGATCACCCGGGCCAAGCTCGAAATCCTGCGCCAGGCCGACCGCATCGTCGTCGAGGAGATCAAGGCGGCCGGCTGGTACCGCCGGGTTTGGCAAAGTTTCGCGGTGCTGCTGCCCATTCAGAGCGTCGGCGTCCAGGGCGACAGCCGTTCCTACGATTTCACCTGCGTGCTCCGCGCCGTCCACAGTTCCGACGGCATGACCGCCGACTGGGTGCACCTGCCGCACCGGCTGCTGGCCCGCATCGCCACCCGCATCACCAATGAGGTCAAAGGCATCAACCGCGTCGCCTACGACATCACCTCCAAGCCGCCATCTACGATTGAGTGGGAATGAGCGGCCAAAGAAAAAAGCTGAAAGCTGAAATTACGAAAACAGAATTGAACCATCCACGTTGAGCGATGCCCATCCGAGCCGCGAACGAAGCGACCGTAGGAAGCGAAAGTGACCGGTCAAAAAAGGTTCCACTGCTTTTGGGGAACCGCAACCGTTGGGACCCGTCACTAACGTTCCGGGCTCGGATAAGCAAATTTTGCATACGGATCCCCGCTCCATGACCTCAGAAACCGCCAGTGCTGAAATCGCCCGCCGCCGGACCTTTGCCATCATCTCGCACCCGGATGCCGGCAAGACCACGCTCACCGAAAAGTTGCTGCTTTACGGCGGGGCGTTGCACCTGGCCGGCTCCGTCCGCGCCCGCAAGAACCAGCGGTCCACCACCTCCGACTGGATGGAACTGGAGAAACAGCGCGGCATCTCCGTCTCCTCGACCGTGCTGCAATTCGAGTACGGCGGTTGCGTGGTCAACCTGCTGGACACCCCCGGCCACAAGGATTTCTGCGAGGACACCTACCGCGTGCTGACCGCCGTGGACAGCGTGGTGATGGTCATCGACGCCGTCAAGGGGGTCGAGGAACGGACGCGCAAGCTGTTTGAAATCTGCCGGTTGCGCCACATCCCCATCTTCACCTTTGTCAACAAGATGGACCGGCCGGCGCGCACCCCGCTCGACCTGATGGACGAGCTGGAAAAGGTCCTCGGTATCGGCGCCTTTCCAGTGACCTGGCCGATTGGCGATTCCCGCGATTTCCGCGGCGTCTACGACCGGCTGTCCCACCAGGTCTACCAGTTCGAGCCGACCGAGCACGGCGCGCACAAGGCCCCGTTCCGCGTCTCCGGCATCCGCGACGACGCCTTCAAGAACCAGATGCCGCCGGAGGTCTACGCCGCCTGGCATGAGGAGGTCGAAATGCTCTCCCTGGCCGGCGAGGAATTCGACCTGGAAAAGGTAATGAACGGCAGCATCACGCCGCTGTTTTTCGGCAGTGCCGTCAATAATTTCGGCGTCCAGCATCTCCTGGATTATTTCGTCAAGTTCGGAGCGCCGCCCGCGCCGCGCCGGGTGGGGGAACGGGTCATCGCGCCCACCGACCCCGCGTTTTCCGGGTTCGTCTTCAAGGTCCAGGCCAACATGAATCCCCGGCACCGCGACAGCCTGGCCTTCGTGCGCGTCTGTTCCGGCGTGTTTGAGAAGGACATGACGGTGCCGAACCCGCAGGATCCGGGGCGCACCATCCGCCTGGCCTACCCGCAGAAAATGTTCGGCCAGGAACGGGAGTCCGTGGAATGTGCCTATCCCGGCGACATTGTCGGCTTGGTCAGCCACGGCGACTTCCGTATCGGCGACACCCTCTCCACCACGCCCGGCCTGGAGTATCATGAAATCCCGCGCTTCCCGCCGGAAGTGTTCTGCTACATGCGCAACCCGACCCCGTCGCGCTACAAACAGTACCGCGAAGGCATGGACCAGTTGCTGAACGAAGGCGTCATCCAGGTCTTCAATCTGCTGGACGCCCCCGGCACCGCCCCCGTCCTGGGCGCCGTCGGCCAGTTGCAATTTGAGGTCGTCCAGTACCGGCTCAAGACCGAGTACAACGCCGAATCGCTGCTGGAAACCGCTCCCTACACCCACGTCCGCTGGTTCGCCCCCGGCACCCGCAAAGAACAGCTGGGCGACCTCTTCCTGGGCACCGGGGTCAAGCTCGCCACCGACATTGCCGGCGACCTGGTCATCCTCTTCCCCACCGAATGGGGCATCGGCTATTTCAAAGAGAAAAACCCGGCCTTCGCGATCCACACCGTCTCCCCCGCCGACCGCGCCCGGATCACCCACACCGCGTAGCTGGGATTATGTCGTTTCCTGACGATGTTGGGAACCCCCTTTTGAGGAAAGGCGGTTCCCAAACCCTCCGTCAAACCTGTTTGTGCCTTTTTTGTCCAACGGAAGGACGCGCCACCGGCATCCCCAAGAACTTGCAGGCAATGAGGCGTAATGGCTCGCCGCCACCGGAATTCGAGTTTGACGACGGCCATACCTTCTTCATGTGCCGTCTGCCGGTTCACCCCGAGGCGAAATGGCCGCTGGTGGCGCCGGGGACAGAGTCACCGCCAGAGTCGGGAACCCCGGTCCCCCCGCAAGTCGAGGCACAAGTCGAGGCACAAGTCGAGCTACGTATTTTAGCCGCCTGTGCCGGCGCGCCGCTTTCCTCCGCTGAAATTGCGTCGGCGCTTGGCCATGCGAAGCTCAGTGGGAATCTGCGCAAGGCATTGCCCCGGTTACGGCAGTCCGGCATGCTGGAATACACCATTCCCGACAAACCCAACAGCCGGCTACAAAAGTACCGGCTCACGACCAAGGGCCAGGCGTCACTCGCGACGAAGGAGGGAACGTAATGCTTCCCAGCGGCATCACCCGCAACTGAAAAAAAGGTGGCGGTTCCACCGAAGGACAAGGCCGATTTTATCCTCGAAGGCCAAATTTTGTCCTCCCGTTACATGGGGTCCACATGGACCTACGGTCTGTCGGTATTCGGTCCAATGCTTTGGGTTACCGGATTTCCCGCCGGACGTTCAAACAACTACCTTGTGCTCGCACTCCAATTCAAAGACAAAGACGCCAAAACGCGCAAGATTATTTGGGAAAAGAGTTACGACTAAGTTCCGCCATGCCCGTAACCGGATCGTCAGTGCCGGCAACCGCCGTCCCTAACCCATAACCGCCGCCGCCAAGTGAGCGGCGCGGCGCGCACCGCCAGCTTGCCGAACCAGCTGGCAAAGACTAAATTAACGAATAACCTTGAGATTATGCGGAGCCGACACCATGAGCGCAAAAACCATCAACCCGGACGCCGCCCACAAAGAGACCGCCACGGACGCTCCGCGCCGTCCCGCCAGTCTGCGGCGGCCTTGCGCCGAAACCCCGAATGCCGCCACCCTTGCCGCCATGCGCGACGTTGACGCCGGCCGGGTCACCCGCTTCAGCTCTCCGAAGAAACTTTTTGCCAGCTGGGGCAAGTAATACGGTGCGCGACATCGTCCAGTCCACTGCCTTTCTCAAGGGCATGAAGAGGATGGTTCGTCGTGGTTGCGACAAACGCAAGATGCAGGAAGCTGTTCTTGCCCTCACCAACACCGGTACCCATGCCGACATCTTCGAGTGATGCCTCTCCAATGGCTTGGATTAACCGCATAGAGAACGCAGAGAGCGCGAAAGAAACGATCTCAAGTGTTGCAGTTAAATTCTCGCACAAACTTTGCGGCTAAATGATAAAAAATAAGCCTTTATCTGTTATATTGCATGGTGTTACGTCCAAATGCAAAAACAGGATAAAGGCTTATGGGGAAAAACATAGCGGACAAGG
>CAITYL010000008.1 GCA_903896595.1 uncultured Lentisphaerota bacterium | reverse complement strand
TTGCTAGTGAATGTCCAATATCCAACAAGGAATGTCCAAGGAAGAAGGAAAATGCCATTCCGTTCTGTAAAACACGCTCCCCCGCATTAACTTGGACATTGGATATTCCTTGTTGATTATTGGACATTCAGGACTTGACACTCTTGAACCGGTAATCGGGGTTTTGCAAGAGCCTCCCTCAAAAGGTTTTTCCTTCCCCGCATCTCATACTCCCCAAAAGATTAACCAGGAGTTTTCCATGATGACCTCGCGCGAACGGCTGCTGACCGCCCTGGCCAACGGGCGTCCCGACCGGCTGCCCTGCCAGGTGCACGGCTGGATGGACTATTACCTGAAAACCTACCTGGGCGGCCTGGACTGGTATCAGGCCAACGCGCGGTTCGGCCTGGACTTCGCGATTTACCAGTCGCCCGTCTACCGGTTCAGCGACCGCGAACTGGCCAACTGGCGCAGCGACTGGCAGGATTTGGGGACGGATGCCGACGGCAACCATGTTCGCATTGAGACCATCACCACCCCCAAGGGACAGCTTCGCCGCGTCAACTCCGCCAACGCCTTTACCGGCTGGGACACGGAGCATTTATTGAAGGACGAGCGAGACCTGGACTTGTTCCGTGAGTTTTATCCGACCCCGGACGGGATTGATTTCGGCGCGCTGGAGCAGACCCGCGCCAAGCTTGGCGACCGCGGCATCATCCGCTCCCATCCGTACAGTCCCGGGCAGGGCAGTCCGTGGCAGAGTTTTTGCACCCTGTTCGGCACTGAACCGGCAATCATGCTGTCCTACGACAACCCGGAGCTGCTGCATGCCTGCCTGGAAAGCATTGTTCAACGCACCCTGCGCTCCATCGAGTTATGGCAGGGCACGCCGGCGGACATGGTCGAGACCGGCGGCGGCGCCGGTTCCAACACGGTGATCAGCCCGGACCTGTTCCGCGAGTTCTGCCTGCCCTACGACCGGCGGCAGAACCGGGCGTTCCAGGCCGCCGGCGTCAAGGTCGTTTACCATCTCTGCGGCGGCCTGATGAAGATGCTGGACCTGGTGGTGGAAAGCGGAGCCGACGGTCTGGAGACCATGACCCCGCCCGCCATGGGGGGCGACTGCGACCTGCGCGAAGCCTCGCGGCGGGTTGGCGACCGGCTGTTCTTCATCGGCGGATTTGACCAGAATGCCGGTTTCGAGCGCGGCACGCCGGAACAGGCGCGGCGGCAGGTGTTCGACTGCTTCGAGGCGACCCGGGATCATGCGGGCTTCATCATTGCCCCGTCGGATCATTTCTTCTTCGGCGACCCCAAAAACCTGCAAGCCTTCGCCGATGCCTGCAAGGAGTGCCGGTATTAGGCTTCGCCAGGCTGATGGTCATGAAGGGAGCCGCCCGGCCTCGGGCGGACGGGGGGCGTCCGTCGCGCCGTAATCCTGCGGAAGGCCAGGACAGAGTGCCTGCTTCCTTGGGGCCGCGCCCGATGGCAATCGACTGCAATCGATCGCAGCCGATTGCAATCGATCCTGAATTTGCCGGCATTAAAACCGGGGCTTGATGTCCAAGCTTCGGCAGTTACGGTTTCCCTTTGCTGCCTGTGTGACCACGCCATTCCTATCTCGGAACCCGGACACGCCCATGCCCACTTCCGCCTCCGCTGAAGAAACCACCGACCGCTTTGAGCAGGCCGCCTTTCGCGAGCCGCTTAATACCTACCGCTCGGTGCCGTTCTGGTCGCTGAATGACGACCTGGACGCCGAGGAAATGGACCGCCAGCTCCGCGTCTTCAAGGACGGCGGCTTTGGCGGCAGCTTTCTCCACAGTCGCATCGGCCTGCTCACCGAATACCTGAGCGGGGAATGGTTTGGGGCCATGGCGGCCGGAGTGAAGAGTTCCCAGGCGCTCGACATGGACGCCTGGTTTTACGACGAGGACAAGTGGCCCAGCGGCTTTGCGGGCGGCATCGTGCCGCTTCAGGACGAGGCGTTCCGGGCGCGCGCTCTGCTGCGGGTGCCCAAGGCGCAGGCGGTGGCCGCGCCGGACAGCGTGCTGTTCGAGGACGCCGATTACCAGTACGTCTGCCGCGTGGATCCGCTGGGCAATCCCTGGTACAATGGCACCTCCTGGGTGGACCTGATGAACCCGGCCATGGTCAAGGCGTTCATTGACTGCAGTTACGCGCCGTACGTGGAGCGCTTTGCCGGGCAGCCGCGGGTGCGCGGGATCTTCACCGACGAGCCCCAACTCAGCCCGCAGGCGCTGAACCTGGGGCCGCACGCGGGCGCGGTGAGCTTCTCGCCGGTCGTGCCGCCGGCGTTCAAGGCGCGCACCGGCCGCGACCTGTATCCACTGCTGCCGGCGCTCTTTGCGGAAGTCGGCGACTGGCGCCGGGTCCGCCTCGACTATTACCGCACCATTGCCGCCTGCCTGGAGCAGGCCTTCAGCAAGCAGATCGGCGACTACTGCGCCGCCCACGGCATGGTCTGGACCGGCCACTACAACAGCGAGGACTGGCCCTCCGGCGGCATGCTGAACGAGGGCGGTCTGATGCAGCAGTACCGCCACATGCAGATGCCGGGCATTGACGCGCTTGGGCTGCACTACAACACCGTCCATTGCGGCAAGGTCATGACCTCGGTCGCCAATCAGTACCGCCAGCCCCGCCGCCTGAGCGAACTGTTTGGCATCAGCGGCCACAACCTGACCTTTGAAGACCGCATGTGGCTCACGGCCTGGCACACCATCATGGGCGTGAACTTCATGTGTCCGCACCTCTCGCTCTATAGCATGAAAGGCGCCCGCAAGCGCGACTACCCGCCCACCATCAGCTACCAGCAGCCCTACTGG
Source organism: uncultured Lentisphaerota bacterium (assembly GCA_903896595.1). Classification (GTDB taxonomy): domain Bacteria; phylum Verrucomicrobiota; class Lentisphaeria; order Oligosphaerales; family CAITYL01; genus CAITYL01. The sequence goes on along the minus strand of CAITYL010000008.1, from coordinate 17,597 downwards.
CGCTACAACCAGCTGTTCGAGGATTTCTCGGCGCGCCTGTGCACCTTTGCTGCGGTCGGCCAGACCATGGCGGAGATCTGCCTGCTCCATCCGCTTGAGTCGAACTACATCGAGCTGGCGCGGCAGACCGCGGAAACGCGCAATGCGGCGTTCGGCCGGCTGTACGACCGGCTAATGGGGACGCACCGCAATTTCGACTTCGGCGACGAGCAGATCATCTCCGAGATTGGGCGGGCTGACCAGGGCCGCTTCGTGGTCGGCGGCATGGCCTACCGCATCGTCATTGTGCCGGCACTGCTGACCATCCGGGCCTCCACCCTCGCACAGTTGCAGCAGCTTGCCGCACAGGGTGGAACGGTGCTGGTCGCCGGCGACTATCCGCAGCTGGTCGACGGGGTGGAGAACGCCGCCGCCTTGGCCGGCCTGCGGGCCGCCGCGATGCTGGTGCCCGCCGATGCCGACTGGCGCGCCGTCTTGAATACGGCGGTTCCACCCCGGTTCACGCTGGACGGCGCGGATGCCGGAAAGGTGTGGACGCACCTGCGCACCGTGGCGGACGGCCACACACTCCAGCTTTCCAACACCTCCCGCCGCGACAGCCGGACGCTCACGCTGCGCTTTGCCGAGCCCGGCGTGCCCGTTGCGCTGTGGAACCCCGTTGACGGCCGCTGTCTGCGCCTGGCCCCCGGGGCCGACGGCGCTTATGCCCTGGCCTTCGCCCCCGCTCAAACCTGGATCGTGAGCTTCGGCCGGGTCGCGGCGGACGTAGCCTTTGACAGCGACTATGCCGTGCCCGGCGCCCGCCGCGAGTTGTTGACGCTGGACGGACCGTGGCGGGGCCGGCGCGTGGATCCCAACGCGCTTACCCTTGACTATGCCAGTTACTCAAAGGACGGCGGCGCCACCTGGAGTGCGCCCGAGCCGGTCCTAGGCATTTACGACCGCTTTGCCCATGCCCCCTACAACGGTCCGCTGCAATTGAAATACGCGGCGGAGATCGCGGATGTGCCCGCCGTCTGCCAGCTGGTGGTCGAACAGCCGGCGATGTACACGTCGGTCACGGTCAACGGCCGGCCGGTGCAGTTTACGGACGACGCGTTCTACACCTGTTTCACCTTCCGTGCCCAGGCGGTGGCCGGGCTGCTCCGCCCCGGCCGCAACGAAATCGTGCTCGCGCTCGACAACCTCTCCGCCGTGCCGACCAGCCTGGATGCCCGTGCCCGCTACGGTTCGGAACTCGAAAGCATCTACCTGGTCGGCGATTTTGCGGTCCGGGCCGAGCCGGCCGACCGGCCGCTCGCCGACAGCCATCGCAATCAAGAGGGGGTGCTGCCGCCCAAGCCGGTCAACAGTTTCAAGCGTTTTGTCATGGTCCGAGAGACGGACACGTTTGCCGGCGACTTGGCGCCGCAGGGCTATCCCTTTTATGCCGGCGAGTTCCGGCTGGAGCGCACCTTCGAGGTCGGCGCCCTGGCGCCCTGCCTGCGGTATCTGCTGACCTTTCCCCGGTTCGAGGCCGTGGTGGTCAACGTCACGGTCAACGGCCAGCCCTGCGCGCCGCTGTTCGCCAGTCCGTGGGAAGTTGACGTCACCGCCGCGCTCCGGCCTGGCGTGAACACGGTGTGCGTCGCGCTTACCAACAGCCTGCGCAACCTGCTCGGCCCGCACCATCACAAGGGCGGCGAACTCACCGGCGTCGGGCCCGCCAGCTTCCTCTGCAACCAGGATTGGCCCAACCCGGAGCCGGGCGAGGCCGACTGGTACGACGCCCGCCTGGACGGCCAGGCCAAGCTATGGCGCGACGATTATTACATGATCCCCTTCGGCCTCCTGCAAGCGCCCGTGCTGGTTGAGGTGGAGTGAAGGGCTGAAAAAGGGAGAGATGCGGGGAGGAAAATGCCTTTTACGGAAGGTACATCTCGTGGTATATCGACCGCGGCCGATTGCAATCGACCGCAGTCGGCCGCAATCGATTCTCGGGGGGCGACCGTTGGGGGTTCACACACGAAAAGTGGCTGGTGTGCGTTTAGCAGAGTAATCGACTGCGATCGGCCGCAGTCGATGGCAATCGACCGCAATCGACGAGAAACCGCCATGAACCTCTTTCGCAAATCCGCCGGCTACCGGTTCCTGGACGCCTTTGTGCTGGCGAACGTTGTGGAGCTTGGCACCGGGCACTTTTGCAACCGTTTCCTGGACTTGCGGAACGATCCCGGCGGGCGCACGTTTGCGCAGATGAACCACGCGGCCCGGTCGGGTTGCCGGAATTTCGCCGAAGGCTCGGAACGGCTGATGACGTCCTACGCCACCGCGCTTGAGCTGTTGGATGTGGCCCGGGCAAGCCTTTGCGAACTCCGCGACGATTATAACCGGTGGCTGATGATGCAGGGGCAGGCGCCGTGGTCGAAGGAAACCGCAGAAGCGGCGCGGGTTTACGGCGTCCGGCTGGATGCGCCGGACTACGGCAATGACATTAATCGCGGGGTTTGCTGCCATATTCTATTGCAGTATAAAAAGTTTGAGCCGGAACTGACTTCGGAAGACGGCGCGGTCCGGGCAAACACCCTGCTGGTGCTCATCACCCGCACGCTCAACATGTTGGACAAATACATCAAGAGTCTCGGGGACGAGTTTGTGGCAAACGGTGGTTTCCGCGAGCGCCTGGGCGAAGTGCGCAGTGCGGCGCGCGCACAAGATGAGGGCGTTTCAGAAGAGGGGCCGGCGTGTCCAACGTGCGGCGGCCCGACGCGGTTGCGCAAGACGCGGAACGGCAACCGCCCGTTTTGGGGGTGTACCGGGTACCCGGCTTGCCGGGGTATTGTGGAGTGTGCTTAGGGGGCTGGTCGGTTTTCGACCGCGATCGATTGCAATCGATTGCGACCGACTGCAATCGACCGCACTCGACTACAGTCGGTTTTATTCAGCGGCCGGAGTGCTACATTATTCGTGACTGTAACGTTACTTTTAGCGGAATAACGAGGTTTGCCATGGCCTTCTTGGACGAACGGTATCTCCTGGGCTCGCCGGCGGCCGAGGGACTCTATGCCCAGGTCCGCGACCTGCCGATCATTGACCCGCACAACCACGCCGATGTGAAGGCGATCGCCGAGGACCGGCCGTTTGCCAATATCTGGGAGGCGGAGGCCGCCACCGACCATTACGTCTGGGAACTGCTGCGCAAGCGCGGCGTGCCGGAGAGCCATCTCACCGGCAACGCCCCTGCCGAGGAGAAGTGGACGGCGCTGTGCGGGGTGTTCGAGGAGCTGGCCGGCAACCCGACGTTTGAATGGGTGCACCTGGATCTGCGCCGCCGTTTCGGCATCACCGACCTCATCACCCCGGCCACCGCCGCCGCCATTTGGGACGCCACCCGCAAACAACTGGCCACCCCCGCCCTGCGGCCGCAGGCGCTGCTGAAGGCGATGAAGGTGGAGCGGATGTGCTCGACGGACGATCCCGCCGACAGCCTGGAGCACCACCGCGCCCTGGCCGGCGGCCCCCTGGCCGGAGTGGTGCGCCCCACTTTCCGCCCCGACCGCGCCATGAACATTTTCAAGCCGGACTGGAACGCCTACATCACCCGGCTGGAAGAGCTGGCCGGTGGCGCGTTCAAACAGCTTCGCGACTTGCAGGCGTTTCTCCAGGCGCGTCACGACTTCTTCGCGGCCAACGGCTGCGTGGCCAGCGACCACGGTGTGGCGACGCCGTTCGGTTACGCGGTGGAGTACGCCGATGCCGACCGCATTTTCCGCCAGGTCCGCGGCGGCCGGGCGCCGACCGCGGCCGAGACGACGGCGTTCATGTCGTGGATGCTGCATGCCGTGGCCGAAATGGATGCCGCCAAGAACTGGGTGTTCCAACTGCACCTTGGCTGTGTGCGCGATCTCCGCAACCGGCTGGCGAACGATCTTGGCCCGGATACCGGCGGCGACGTTTCCGACCATCTCATCGACATTGTGGCGCCGCTGCGCGACTTCCTCAACCGCTTTGACAACCGGCTCAAAGTGGTTTTCTACTGTCTTGATCCCCATCACCAGGCAACGTTGGCGACACTGACCCGGGCTTTTGGCGCCAAGGTGAACCTGGGCTCAGCTTGGTGGATGAACGACACCCCCGTCGGCATGCGACGGCAGTTGGAATATGTCGGCACGGTGGACCTGTTGTGGAACCATGCCGGCATGGTCTCAGATTCGCGCAAGCTGCTCTCCTACGGCTCGCGGCACGAGATGTTCCGGCGCGTCCTTTGCGACGTGGTGGGAACAATGGTCGAGCGCGGCCAGCTGCCGGCACCCCTGGCGGAACGGCTGGTCGCCGAACTGTGCTACGCCCGGCCCAAGGCGCTGTTCGGACTGTAAATCCTTCACCACGAAGGCACGAAGAACACGAAGCTGGATCGAAGTTTGAGGTTAATAATACACCTCGTCATGCGTCCCGATGTTGAGCAGGACGATTTCATGGGCGCGGATGGCCAAGATCAAGGTGATGCGGTCGCCGTAGGTGAGGCGCACGGCGTGGAGCCCCTTCATGCGGCCTTTCAACGGATGCAACCTCAACGAGGGCGTTTGCGGGTTTTCCTCAAGCAAGGCCAGCACCTCTCGCACGACCGCCGCGCGGTCGGGATGCCGTTTTAGGTAGTTGCGGAGTTCGCGCCGGAAGGTGTCGGTACGGATCAGTGTCCATTGCGGAGGCGGTTTAGGCATCCGACTGCGCCTCCCGCACGATCTCATCTGCCGTTGCCGCCTTGCAGCGCCCAGCGCGCCAGTCCGCCAACGCCAGCGAGATGCGCGCCTCGTCCGCGGCCTGGACCAGTTCCGCGTACTCCGCAGGCGAGACCACCACATAGGCCGGCCGGTTGTTGCGGACGATCGTGACGGCGCCGTGGCTTTTGAGGCCGCTATCCACGGCCGTCATGCCCCGGCGCTTGATCTCCTGGACGGGAATAATGGTATCGATCATGCAAATCTCCAGTACTTGATTTAAGTACCCGAATGTAGCACCATTTTAAGAAAATGTATGAGGGCGGCAAGGAGTGGGGGAAGCACACACAAATCACCTGTCCCTTCGCGCCCCCACACAAATCACCTGTCCCTTCGCGCCTCTTCGCGCCCCAAAACCGGGAGCCGCCCGTCCTCGGGCGGACGAACCCGTCATCGTCGGAGACGCGCATCATTGGTTTGGCGGACGGTGGCCCAATAAAAAAGGCGGAACTGGTGTGACGCCATCGCGTTCCGCCCGAGACCGGGCGGCTCCCGGTCTTGAAATGAAGTGGGGACGGGTGAAAAATCCTCGTGTCGAGTGCGGTCGAATGCAGTCGACCGCAGCCGATTGCAATCGGCAGGAAGTGGGAACCCCATTTTGAGGAAAGGCGGTTCCCAAATCCTCCGTCAAACCTGATTTGTGCCTTTTGCGGATTTCGCAGGCCGCCGCTGCCGTCCCAAGCGTGGTTTGTCGCACGAAGGCGGCCTGCGAAATCCGCAAAAACGTACAAAAGTTTTGGGAAGGGGGATGCAGAGCGAACATGTGAGCGACCCGGCGGAGCCGGGGCTGCGGAGCGCGAAGCGCGGGGGAGCACCCTTTTTCAAAAGGGTGGCCCCAACATCATCCGACAAAGCGGTCATGCACCTCGTGCCTGCCGGCACCGGCCGTTCCTGGCGGGTACCGCTATATTACCCGGCTTACCCATGCCGACCAAAAGCACCAATCCGCCGCGCCGCGCCGAACAGTCGTTCAAGGGAACGCCGCTGAGTCCCGGCCTGGCGCTGGGGCGCATTTGCCTGTTCAACGAGTACCGGCACAGCAACCTGCCCGAGTACCGGGTGTCGGGCACCGGAATCCGGCGCGAGGAGCGGCGGGTGCGGCGGGCCGTGGTTGTGGCCGCCGAACGGCTGGACGAGCTGCGGCTGCAGGTGGCGGCGCGCATTGGTCCGGCTGAGGCCGAGATTTTCACCGCGCAAAAAATGATCCTGCAGGATGCCAGCCTGGCGGCGGACATTGTCAAGCGCATCCGCGAGCAGCGCGTCAATGCCGAAACCGCCATTACGGACAGCCTGCAGGTGTTTGAACGGCGTTTCCAGGAGATGGACGATGCCTATCTCAAGGACCGCGCCACCGACATTGGCGAGGTGCGCCGGCGCCTGCTGGACGTGCTGGGCAACATGCGTCCCGGCCTGCAATGCCAGGGGGGCGGGCAGCACTGCCAGCGGGGGTACAAGCGCATCGTGGTGGCCGAAGAACTGACCCCCAGTCTGAGCATCGAACTCGATACGGAGGATGTGCTGGCCTTTGTCACCGTGCATGGCGGCGCCAATTCCCATGCCGCCATTCTTGCCCGTGGCTTGGGCGTGCCGGCGGTCAGCGGCATTCCCGGCATCCGCGAACAGGTGCGGTGCGGCGATGAAATTTGGATCAACGGCGACACCGGCGAGGTGGTCCTGCATCCGGCGCCGGAACGTTTGGCGGCGGTGGTGGCTGCTCGCCAGGCGCGGGAGGCACACGCGGGAGAGGTGTCGCCGCCGGTGCCGGGGTTTGCGGTGTTCGCCAACGTCAGTTCGGCGGAGGAGGTGCGCCAGGCCGTGGCCGCCGGTGCCGAGGGGATTGGTCTCTACCGCACCGAATTTGAACTGCTCCAGGTCGCCCGTGTGCTTACCGAGGAGGAACAGGTCACGCGCTATCAGGCGGTGCTTGCCGCCGCGGCCGGCCGGCCCGTCACTTTCCGGTTGTTCGACCTGGGCAGTGACAAGCAGTTTCCCGCCCTGGGCATTCCCGCCGAGACCAATCCCGCCCTGGGCTGGCGCGGCGCCCGTCTGCTGCTCGGCCGGCCGGAGTTGTTTGGGGACCAGGCGAGGGCGATTGTCCGCGCCGCCGCCGGCCAGCCGGTGCGGGTGCTGTATCCGATGATCACCGACGCGGCGCAGTTTTTGGAATTGAAACGGCGATTTTTAAATGCCACCGGAGAGCTGGATGTGCGCCACATCTCCCATGGGGTCATGTTTGAAGTGCCGGCGGCCTGCCTGGAAGCGGACAGTGTGCTGGCGGTGGCGGACTTCGCCAGCATCGGCACCAACGACCTGACCCAATATCTGTTTGCCGTGGACCGTGACAACGATCTGGTGGCGGGTGATTTCTCGGCGGACCAGCCCGCGTTATGGCGCGTGCTCGATCTGCTGGTGCAGGCCGCCGCGGCGGCCGGCAAATCCCTTACCCTGTGCGGCGAACTGGGGGGAAATCCCCTGGTGGTGCCGCGTCTGATCGGCTTGGGGCTGCGCACCGTCAGCGTCGCCCCGCGGCTGATCACCTCCGTCCGCGCCGCCGCCCGCCCGGTTCTGACGGCGTGAATGGTTTTACCCCCTTCGCGAGGCGGGGGACTGCTTTTTGCCAAAGGATGCAATCTTTCAATTATGAATATGCTTGATCTCAACGGCGACTGGCGGCTGCGCCGCGATGCCAACGGTGACACGGTGCCGGCCCGGGTGCCCGGGGATACGCATTCCGCCCTGCTGGCGGCCGGCCAGATCCCCGACCCCTATGTCGGCGCCAACGAACTGGACGTCCAGTGGGTGGGCCGCGAAGACTGGACCTATGCCCGCGAGTTTGTCCTTGACGCCGCCTGGCTCGCCGCGCCCATGGTGTTCCTCAATTGCGACAGCCTGGACACGGTCGCCGAAGTGCGCCTCAACGGCCGCCTGGCCGGTAAGAGCGACAATCAGTTTGTCCGCTGGCGCTGGGATGTGAAACGATTCCTCAAGACCGGCAAAAACCGGATCGAGATCACCTTCCGCTCCGCCGAGAATGCCGCCACGGCGGCGGCCCGGAAATTGCCGTACCCGGTGCCGATGGCCCAGTTTCCGATCCAGTCGCCGCGGCGCAATCTGGTGCGCAAGGCGCAATGCCATGCCGGCTGGGACTGGGGGCCGTGCCTGATGGTCGCCGGCATTGGCGGCGACATCTGGCTGGGCGCCGTCAGTACCGCCCGGATCGACTATGTCGCCACCACCCAGCACCCGCTCGCCAACGGCGATGTGCGGCTGGAGGTGGCCTGCGACTGCCTGGCGCCCAAAGCGGCGCGCACGGAACTGACGGTGGCCATTGCCGGCCGGTCGGTGAGTGTGCCCGTCCGCCTGGCCCGTGGTGTCAATACCGTCAAGACATCCGTCGTCGTGCCCAACCCCGACCGGTGGTGGCCCAACGGCTACGGTCAGCAGCCGCTGTACGACCTCACGGTGGAGGTGGGCGGTGATGTTTGCCGCAAGCGCCTCGGGTTCCGCACCCTGGAAGTGGTTGCGGCCGAGGACAAGCACGGCCTGTCCCTGGTGGTGCGGGTCAATGGCGTCGATATCTTCTGCAAGGGCGCCAATTGGATTCCCGCCGACGCGCTTCCGCAGCGCCAGACGCCCGAGGCTCTGCATGACCTGCTGGCTTCCGCCGCCGCCGCCAACATGAACATGCTGCGCGTCTGGGGTGGCGGGCAGTACGAGTCCGAGGCGTTCTTTGACCGGTGCGACGAACTCGGCCTGCTGATCTGGCAGGATTTCATGTTCGCCTGCGCCCTTTATCCCGCCTTGCCGGCGTTTCTCGACTCGGTGCGCCGGGAGGCCGAGCACCAGGTCCGGCGCCTGCGCGACCACGCCAGTCTCGCCCTGTGGTGCGGCAACAATGAAAACGTCGGCGCCCTGACCTGGTTCCCGGAGGCCCGCGAGAATCGCGACCGCTATCTGCTGGACTACGACCGCCTGAACGAGGGCGTGCTCGGCGCGACCGTGGACCGTTACGATCCGACCCGCTCCTTTTGGCCCAGTTCGCCCTGCGCCGGCCGCGGCAATTATGCCGACGCCTTCCACAAGGACAACCGCGGCGACATGCATTGCTGGGTGGTCTGGCACGAAGGCAAATCCTTCGACGCCTATCACACCTTTAAGCCGCGTTTCTGCTCCGAGTTCGGTTACCAGTCGTTCCCCTCGCCGGACACCGTGCGCACCTATGCGGCGCCGGACCAGTGGAACGTCACCGCGCCGGCCATGGAGCACCACCAGCGCCACCCGCGCGGCAATTCCATCATTACCGAGTCGTTCTCCCGCTACTTCCGTTTTCCCGAAGGCTTCGCCAACATGCTCTATCTCAGCCAGGTGCAGCAGGCGCTGGCCATCAAGACCGCAGTCGAGCATTGGCGCCGCCTGCGCCCGGTGTGCATGGGCACGCTCTACTGGCAGATCAACGACAACTGGCCGGTCGCCTCCTGGGCATCCCTGGAATACGGCGGCAAGTGGAAGCTCCTGCATTACTTCGCCAAGCGCTTTTTTGCCCCGACCCTGGTGGCCGCCATGCCGCGCGACGGTGGCGGTGCCGAACTCTGGCTGGCCGATGACGCCGTGAAGCCCGCCGTCGCCGTTCTTCGTGCCGCCATTCACGATTTTGCCGGCCAGACCTTGTGGCAGCAAAAACTGAAACTGACGACCCCGGGCGGCGGCGCCTGCAAAGTTCTGGACCTCCCTGGCACGGCCTTGCCCGCCGCGCCCCAGGCGTGTTTTCTCACGCTCGACCTCGAACTGGGCGGCGTCACTCATCACAACACGCATTTCTTCACCGAATACAAGCGGTGCGAACTTCGCCCGGCGGCGGTGGCCGTGGGCGTCAAGCCCGCGCCCGGCGGCGCGTTTGACGTGACGGTGACGGCGGACCAGCCCGCCTTTTTCGTGGCGCTCAATGCCGACGGCATCCGCGGCGAATTCGACGACAACGGCATCACCCTGCTGCCGGGCGGCGCGCGCACCCTGCGCTTCACCCCCAAGCAGGCCGTCACCAGGGCCGTGTTCGCCAAGGCGCTGTCGGTCCGCCACCTGCGGCAAACCTATGCTTGAACCCGCTGCAAGGCAACGGATACCTTGGGTGTATGACATGATGTCGGTTGGGAACCCCATTTTTTCAAAAGGGTGGCCCCAACATCGAAAAAAGTTGCCGGGTGCATATATGCATACTATTGTATATGCAGAAGCATAAAGGTGGATTCCATGCGCACGACGTTGATCATTCCCGATCCCGTCTTCAAGCGGGCCAAAGCGGCGGCGCGGCAGCGCGGCAAGAATTTCTCGAAATTCGTTTCCGATGCCATCACGGTGGAGCTTGAGAACCTTGCCGGCGGCGGGCCGGGCAACGCCGCGACCTACCGGGTCACCCCCATTTCCATGGGCCAGCCGCGGGTTGACCTTAGTGACCGGGACGCGTTGTTGCGGGTGATGGACGGGGAGTAAGCGGTGGTTTTGGTGGACACCAACATTCTGCTCTACGCCGTCAATCCGGACACCGGGCAGCACGCGGCGGCCAAGCGGGCGCTGGAACAGCTGCACAATGGCCGGGAGCCGTGGGCGCTGACCTGGGGCATTCTGTATGAGTTCCTGCGGGTCGCCACGCATCCGCGGGTGTTTCCAAAACCGTTGTCGTTCCGGCAGGCAGAGGCGTTTGTGGACGGGCTGTTGCGTTCGCCTTCCTGTCTCGTGCTGACCGAGACGTCGGAACATCGGGCGGAATTGGCGGCGGCCGTGGGGCAACTGCCGCGGATCGGCGGGAACCAGCTTCATGACCTGCATCATGCCATCGTCATGCGGGAACATGGCATTCGTGATATTTTGACCTGCGATACGGATTTTCGCCTATTTCCCTGGGTGGACATCCGCAGTTTGACGGAGTAAGATTTGAACCGGAGAAGTCAGGAGAGAACAGAGAACGGGTTCTCGGTGGTCTCCTGTTACACCGCGTTAGGTTTAACGTTTTAAGTTAATGGCAGTTCTGTAGGCGCGGGCGTGTCGCCCGTGTTTTTTGCATGGTATTAACGTAGCCGGCCGTTTACACCTCAAGGAGATAGTTCTCGTGTCCCTTCCCGAAAATAGCGATGCCGTGGCGACGGTTTCCGTCGTTGACCAGCGGTTGCAGCGGCTGGCCACGCTGGAGAAACTGCTGGCGGCCGGGGTCAACCCGTTCGGCGGCCGGGTGGAGGACCGGATCAGCACCGCCGCCGCCCGTGACATGTTCCAGGAGAGTGAACAGTTGGCCATGGAGGAGGTCGCGATCGCCTCCAGTCCGGTGACAGGCATCATGCCGGCACTCGGGGTGGCCATGACGGCGGCTCCCGCGCCGCTGACCCTGCCGGAGATCGAGGTTTCCGCGGTCCTGGCCGGCCGGGTGATGACCATGCGGCTGATGGGCAAGTCCATTTTCGCCGACCTGCGCGATGAGACCGGGCGGATGCAGTTGTACGCCCAGAAAAACGTCCTTGGCGAGGAGGCGTTCGCCGCCTTCAAGGCGTTGGACCTGGGGGACTGGGTCAGTGTGCGCGGTCAAATCTTCAAAACCCGTGCCGGCGAAGTCACGCTTCGGGTCCAATCCTTCGACCTTCAATCCAAGGCGTTGCGGCCGATGCCCGAGAAATGGCACGGCCTGACCGATGTCGAACAGCGCTATCGTCAGCGGTACGTGGATCTGATCGGCAATGACGACGCCCGGCGCCTGTTCCGGCTCCGCGCCGAGATGATTCGCCAAATCCGCGACGTGCTGGCGGCCAAGGGTTTTATGGAAGTTGAAACCCCCATGCTCCAGCCGATCCCCGGCGGCGCCGCCGCCCGGCCGTTCAAGACTTTTTACAACGCCCTTGACTGCCCCATGTACCTGCGCATCGCCCCCGAATTGTATCTCAAGCGGTTGCTGGTGGGCGGGTTTGAGAAAGTTTTCGAGGTCAACCGCAACTTCCGCAACGAAGGGCTGTCGCGCCGCCACAATCCCGAGTTCACCATGCTGGAAATCTACCAGGCGTTCGGCGACTGCCGGACCATGATGGAGCTGGTCGAGGAGCTGGTGACCACGGTGGCACAGCGCACCCTCGGCACCTTGGAGGTGACCAATCCCGACGGCAAGCTCATCAACCTGCAACGGCCCTGGCGCCGGGTCACCTATGCCGAACTGGTCACGGAAAAGATGGGCGCCGGCTGGTATGAGCTGTCCCGTGAAGCGAAACAGGAGGCCGCCCGCGCCCTTGGCCTGAAGGTTGACGGCAGTTGGAACGACCAGGAAATCACCCACGAAATCTACGAAAAGACCATTGAGTCGACGCTGTTGCAGCCGACCTTTGTCACCCGCCTGCCGGCCGAGCTGGTGCCGCTGGCCAAGCGTTGCGCCGACGATCCCGCCGTGGTGGACGTGTTTGAGCTGGAGATCAACGGCCAGGAGATCGCCCCCGGTTATTCCGAGCTCAACGATCCGGTTGAGCAGCGCCGCCGTTTCGAGGCCCAGGCCACGCGCGTCCATGGCACGGTGGACGAGGAGAGCGGCACGGTGGACGAGGATTTCCTCACCGCCCTCGAGTTCGGCATGCCGCCGGCCGGCGGCATGGGCATGGGTATCGACCGCCTGGTGATGCTGCTCACTGGCAGCGCCTCCATCCGCGACGTCATCCTCTTCCCCCAGCTTCGCCCCGAAAAAAGCGCGTGAGCCTCCCCTCAAAACCGGTCGCACGCGGAGGCGCGGAGATCGCGGAGGTCGGTTTTTGTCGCCACGTGATGGTCTTGCGGTGGCGAGTCTCCGCCGGGCTGCAAGCCCTATCTACTCCCTTGCCCCAGCGGGGCCGGGGAGTAATAGCTCAGGGCAACGCCCCATAAGCGTTAAGATAAGGACGTTTTTAGCGGTTCCGGCCCCGGCCGGAACCTTTAGAGTGGCGGTGGCTCGACACCGCTTTAATACGGCTGATTATTGTTACCCAACTACGGACACCCGCCACAAAACGTCGCGCCGAGCTGGGGCTCGGCGTTCCCAGGGGCGCCCGGCCAAGAGGTAAATTGCCGAAGCTTGAGCCTCCGAATCGTGAAGTCAATCCGGTTGCTTGGCGGATTTCCTTCATAATTCGGACCTCGTTATTCGTCACTCCGCGGTTTGGTCAGAGGGCCGGGGCGGGGGGGCATTTGGCGATGGCGGCGGCGATTTCGTCTTGGGGCAGCTCATGGTTGGTGAGCTGGCCGGAAAGGTAGGCGTCGTAGCCGGCCAGGTCAAACAGGCCATGGCCCGAGTAGCAGAGCAGGATGGTTCTCTCGCGGCCTTCCGCTTTGGCGCGCTTTGCCTCGCGGATGGCGGCGGCCAGGGCGTGGGTGGTTTCCGGGGCGGGGATGAACCCCTCGGTGCGCGCCCACAGGATGCCGGCGGCATAGCATTCCAGTTGCGGAATGGCCTCGGCCTCGATCAGGTTGTCGCGCTTGAGCTGGGAGACCAGCGGCGCCATGCCGTGATAGCGCAGGCCGCCGGCATGCAGGCTGGGGGGCATAAACTGGTGGCCGAGGGTGTGCATGGCCAGCAGCGGGGTCAGGCCGGAAAGATCGCCGAAGTCATAGCGATAGGGGCCGCGCGTGAGGGTGGGGCAGGCCGCTGGCTCGGCGGCCAAAATCCGCACCGTCTTGCCGTGGATGCGGTCGCGCACGTAAGGAAACGAAATGCCGGCAAAATTGGAGCCGCCGCCCGCGCAGCCGATGACCACGTCCGGGTAGAGGCCGACCGACGCCAGTTGTTTCTGCGCTTCCAGTCCGATCACGGTCTGGTGCAGCAGGACGTGGTTGAGCACGCTGCCCAGGGCGTACCGGGTGTGCTCATGGGTGAGGGCGTCTTCAACGGCCTCGCTGATGGCGATGCCCAGGCTGCCGGGGGTGCCGGGCAGCCGGGCGTTGATGTCGCGGCCGGCCTGGGTGTCCTGGCTCGGGCTGGACACGCATTTGGCGCCCCAGGTCTGCATCATCAGCTTGCGGAACGGCTTCTGTTCAAAGCTGGTGCGGACCATGTAGACTTTAAGTTCGAGCCCGAAGAAATTGCAGGCCGCGGCCAGGGAACAACCCCATTGGCCGGCGCCGGTTTCGGTGGCCAGACGCTTGATGCCGAACGCATGGTTGTAGTAGGCCTGGGCCACGGCGGTGTTGAACTTGTGGCTGCCGGGCGGCGAAACACTTTCATCCTTGTAGAAAATCTTGACCGGGCAGTCCAGGGCGCGTTCGAAGTCCAGGGCCCGGCGCAACGGGGTGGGGCGGCAGAGCAGCAGTTTGTCCAGCACCGGCTCGGGAATGCCGATCCAGCGTTCCGTGCTCATTTCCTGCTCGATCAGGTTCATGGGGAAGATGCGCGCCAAATCATCCGCCTGCAACGGTTGCTGGGTGCCGGGGTGCAGGGGCGGCGGCGGCCGGTGGGGCATGTCGGCCTGGAGGTTGTACCAGCTGGTGGGCAACTCACTGGCGGCCAGGGGAATGCTGCGTGCTTCGGCCATGGTGTGTCTCCGCTGAAGATTGTATCGATGTAGCGAAACGTAGCAGCAAGAGCGGAAAAGGCAAGCCGGCGGCGGGGTAGGGTGTCTGACAGTTTTGCCGGATGATGTTGGGAACCCCCTTTTGAGGAAAGGCGGTTCCCAAACCCTCCGTCAAACCTGTTTGTTCCTTAAATACACGGAGGACGCTTTCGCCACAAGCCACCGCTCGGTGATGCGACGGTTTGCCAGAATGGCCTGTGCGGTTTGACCTCATCGCACAAAAGGCTCATTTCGTGCAATCATTTTGTTCTTTATGGTCAAATATTGGACCGCCGATCTTCACCCGTGCCCGCCCGCTGGTTGCTGCCGTAACTTGTTTTTTATAAAAACGTAATAAAAAAATATTATGCGCCAGCGTTTGCCGCTTGGGGAATGGCGTGGTAAGGTGTCCGGCAGTTGCCGGTTGTTGTACCGATGACCGCCAGCCCGTGGTTTTAGGGAGAGGAGCCCCTGACGATGTTGTTTTTGCACGCTCGTTCACCCGCCCCGGTCCGGAACCGCTTCCGGCGGTTCTTCCTGTTTCTCGGTTCGGTGCTCTTGCTGGGTGGCGCCGGACTGCTGGTGGCCATGCCTGATGCCACCGCGGTCACCGCGATCAGCGGCACGGCCACGCCGGACAAGCTGGACACGGACATCCAGGTCAGCACCGAGTGGGTGTCTGGGATCTACACGTTTTCCTTTTCACCGGCGTCCGGCTGGACGTGGTACGGGGACCAAGGCGCGTGGGCGGGGTGGTCAGGGCGGGTGGACATCCTCTACCAATGGCTGAGCGGCATTATCACCATGCCGATAGGGGTGACGGACTGCTTCGAGTCCGAATACTGGGGCAATTTGACGCCGACCGGGACGGGGACGACTACTCCCATCACCAAGCAGTGGCATGCCTATGCTTGGGATCATATCATCGACATCACCACCGACCCGGTATATGTGCGCGTCGCCGACACCAGCAACACACTAACCCGCGAAGGCCCGACCTCGGCCACCCTGAATGCAGTGGGGCCGACCGACCGGGTGGATCCACCGGCTTGGAGTGCGGGTTCCGTCACCGGCCTTTCCTTTTCCCCCACTGCGGCATGGACAACCACCTGCAGCAATAGCTCCGTTGCCACGGGGCAGCCAGTCACCATCACCGCCACATCCCAGTCCAAAAAATTCCCTAACACTAACACGACGCCCAGCAGCCCGCCGGCCGTCACCATGCAACTGAAGGTAGTGGACGTGAACATCGCTTCGTCCACTGTTGAGGAGAAGGATGAAGACGCTACGGCGGTGCTCGTGCCCGTCCTGGCGGAGACCGCCAGCAGCGGCGGCGTGCCGGTCAGCCTGTCCGTTGCGCCCACCATGGCCGGCACCGCCACGCTGGAAAAATCCTCCAGCAATTTTGACGTGTACAACGAGGCGACACTTTCCACGGCCCTTCTCGGCAGCACTCAGACCACCGCCACCTGCTCCGTGCCCAAAACCGTCTACATCAAAGGCGTCACTGCCAGCGCTAACGACACCCTCACCCTCTCCTTCACCCCGTCCGCCCAGACCGGCGGTAGCACCCCCCCGGAGTTCAAGGATAGCATAAAGGTGACCGTTGTTAAAGTGAATTTAAAATCGGTTGATTTTCTGGGCACCGGGAATCACACACTCAGGAAACAAGGAACTGATGCATGGTCAAATGATAAATTTGGCGATAATGGAGATGTGATTATCAATTATCCAGAATGGCAAGATAATGATCTTGATGGAACTGCCGATATAGATGATCCTGTGTGCTATACACAAAGCTCCTGTCCAAATATGACAGCTGTTCTTGCTGTTTCTCCTAATCTTTCTACCGCCGTTACGGCAAAACTGCGAGTGAAGAAGGGAAGCACTGAACTGGTCGCAAAAGATATCACCTTATCGGGGAGTGAAACAACCGTTAGCGATTTGGCTTGGGCTGCGACTTCGGCACTTCCGGCCACACTACTGACCTCTGATTATGCGCTGACGTGGAGTATTTCCCTGGACGCGGGTAGTACCTATTGTGATATTGGGATATCTGTGAACCGTTTCTTCGTGGTACTCGGCATTCCAGGTCAGGTCAACTCATATGGATCAGGTAATAATCTGACATGTAAGCGTATCTCAGAGGTATTAGATAATGCGGGAACAACTGCTAATGTAGGAACTATTGCAGCAAATATACAAACATGGCGTGATGACTATGGGATAAACAACACCGGTGCCACAACAGGGGTAAATGGTGCAAAAATTTGGGCATTGTTGGATTTTACAGAGAAAGGGCAGTGCGGAGAGGGGTCTATATTGATGGAGCAGGCAGTTCGCCTGCTAGGCGTTCCTGCAGAATATCAGCATGTTTTCCCTGCAATCTCTCTTCCTGTGCCTGTCCACTCAGCCGCTTCATCTGCATCAGCACCAACGAGGGAACATGATAGCACAACAGAGAATCTCTATATGTATTTTACTGCGGCAGGTGCTTTTACTGGATGGAACGTTGGAGAGGGTTGTTGTCTAGTAGGTGGCAAGCTGTATGCTGCTTGGGCTGGCTACCGTGTTGGAGAGAGTGGTGGCGTTGTGAATGGAAAGACGGCGGCTTCGGCAGCACATCATATTTTGATGCAACTTTCCGACGGCATGCCTGATCTACAAAGGTGGAGGAAAGCTAATGGTGATGCTTGTGACAGTGGAGACACGGTGCCTGTTCCGTAACAACGTCATGAAGGGGATTTTTTTATGAGCCGATATACGGTAATGCCAATGTTGTTAATTATGTCGGTTTGCTGTTGTCATGCTGAGGACGATAAGGGGGGGGGAGTGGTCGAAATCTCTTCCGCCGTTCCAAGGTCAATGATGATAGCCAACATACCATTTTGGGGGTTGGATCATCCTCGAATGCGGAGCGACTTGAATCAAGATATCCGGAGGCGAGAGGTGGATTATACATGGAACTGGTTGGAGAGGACCATAAAACCAGATCTCCTTTGTAATGTTAATAAAGAAGACTTCCGATTTCTCTCAGCCCTTGGAAACAATAAAGATGATGCCCTGATGATGTCTTGGAATAAAGATGAATTGCAGATCACAATTATTGATGGTCGTTTTCTTGTTTTGTTAGTTCGGATAAAGAATAAAGAAAAAATTGACGTAGATGAGATATTCAGAAAAGTTGTAAATTATTCTTATCATGCAAATCAGGCCAGCGTCAAAGTACGTGTTGAAAATTTATCGATCAATGACTCAAAAGAAACATGGGGACGAGTTGTTGTAAACAGGGGCAATG
>CAITYL010000007.1 GCA_903896595.1 uncultured Lentisphaerota bacterium | reverse complement strand
GCCCGTCCTCGGGCGGAACTCGATGGCGTCATCCCAATTCCGCCCTTTTTCCACACCGTCCGAATCTACTGGCTACTGAATTTTGGCTACTTTTGCGATTCCCATGCGCGTCTCCGACGATGACGGGTTCGTCCGCCCGAGGACGGGCGGCTCCCGGTTCGGGGAAAGCGTCGTTACTTTTGAACGCGCCTCTTAATTTAAGGCAAATCAGATAAGCTTGAATGGCTTGGCGTTCTTAGCGCTCTTGGCGAGAGGAAATTTTGGAAAAAACGGGGACGTCTTGACAATCCGCTCCCGGTCGCTATAGTGGGGTTGTGCAAATATTTGCATGTAACGTACATGATGCTTGCGGAAGGACGGACGGATCACGATGAGCGTGCGCGGACCGTACAATACGGGGTCACTGGCGGAGATCTCCAAGCGGGCCGGGGTCTCCACCGCCACGGTCTCCCGCGTGCTCAGCCACTCGCCGCGCGTCCGCCCCGGGACGCGGCACGCCGTGCTCAAGGCCCTCAATGACCTGCAGGGCGTCGCCAAGGCCAGCGAGACGATGACGATCGGGGTCTGCCTGAACGACTTCCATGACGACCGCCTGAATCACATGTACATGCAGGATCTCTTTGCCGGCATCCTCCAGGCTGCCCGCAAGATGGATTTTGCGATCAAGGCGCTGGACCTCACCGAGGAACGGCGCCCGAATGAGACTTATCCGCAGGTGGTGATGCGGTTGGGACTGGGCGGTCTGATCCACTTGCTGCCCCTTCAGGATTTTCTCGGCGCGATTACCGAGATCGCCGACACCGGTTTTCCCCAATGCCTGATCAGCGGGCGGCTGGACCATCCCAAGGTCAACTGGATCGATTCCGAAAATATTGAATCGTCGTGCAAAGCCGTCGAGTATCTCATTCATCTGGGCCATCACCGGATCGGCATCGTCGCCGTTGACGTCAGCCAGCACGACATTGCCGAACGGTTGGCGGGTTACAAGCTGGCGCTGGCCGGGGCCGGCATTCCCTTTGATCCCGACCTGCACGTGGTTCGCCGCCATGCCACGCTCGACATGGGCGTCAGCGCGATGACGGAACTGCTCACCCGTCCGGAGCGGCCGACCGCCGTCTACTTCACTAACAACGAACTGGCGCTGGGTGGCGTCCGGGCCTGCCGCAAACTGGGGGTTGAGATTCCCCGGGACATTTCCATCATCTCGGTCGGGGATTCAAAGCTGGCCGAGTGGATCACCCCGCAGCTCACCCTGCTCAATCTGCCGGTCTTTGAAATCGGCCGGCGCGCCGGGCAGTGCATCGCGACGCAAGTCAAGCACCGGGAAGGGGCGATTGTGCAGGAGGTGGTGTATCCCGAGTTTCTGATCAACGAATCGACCGGCCCGGTAAAGGCCTAGCCTGGATTATTCACCACGAAGTCACGAAGATCACGAAGGTAAATCGAATTTGAACAGGAGGTCGCAGAGGCCACAGAGAAGTTTTTCTCCGTTCTCTCCGGATTTCTCCTGTTCAAAACCAACGGATGGCTCAAGAAAGGAGGGTAGTGACGATTGATTTCTGTAGGCGCGGGGGTAAACCCCGCTGACGCCGCGGTTCCAAGGGACATCCCACCACGGGCGGCACGCCCGCTCCCACAGAGGGATGGAAACCCGGCAGGCTCAAGCAGACGAGTGATGGTGTGCAGACTTTGTTCCAGATCAACAAGTGACGCAACGAAAAAGAGAAAAAAACGATGAAAAAGCAGACTGCAATCACGTGGCTGGCGCTGATGAGCGTCACCGGACTGGTCGGAATGAACGCCGCCCTTGCCGCCCCGTTCTATGACAATTTCAACCGGCCCAACAGCCTCATCGTGGGGAACGGCTGGACCCAAGCCACCAGCGACAGCGTCAAGATGCAGCCGCAGATCGAAAGCAACCAGGCGGCGTTCCATGGCGATTTCGGCCCCAACGCCGATGGCTATTCCTTTGCCTCGATCACCCACACCTTCGACGCGGCCGCGGATGTGTCCGTGTCGCTTGCTTGGGACCGCGCTACTTCACAGACCGGTGAGTTTATGACCTTTGACTTGACCGGCGCCAGCGGCAATCTCACGATTTGGGAAAAGCAATACGAAAGCGTCAATGGCTATATTCCGATCCAGATCACCTATCTTAGCACCACCTATTGGGCGAGCATTCCCGGAGTGACCGTGCCCAATTTCACCTATTACAACTATGACGTTGTTTCGTCGGGTGGCAGCACACGCCTGTATGTGGATGGGGACTTGAAATGGACCAGCCCGGATGCCGGGATTGGCCTAGTGACCTCCGCCAGTGTCGGCGCCGTGAACAACTACTGGAAATGGCACACGTTTTATGCCGACAACTTTGCCGCCGTTCCCGAGCCGGCATCGCTGGCATTGCTGGGGCTTGGCGCGCTGGGCCTGTTGCGCCGCCGCCGGTGACCCGCGCCCGGACCAGACGGGTGGTTCGGGGGGGGGCGTCTGACACATCCGACAGGTCCGACCTGTCGGATATGTCAGACATAATTCCCCCCCCAGAGCAAGCTGACCACATAAGGCATTCTCCCATGAAACGCTTCACCCTCATTGAATTATTGGTGGTCATCGCCATCATCGCCATCCTGGCCAGCATGCTATTGCCGGCGCTCGGCCAGGCGCGGGAAAGCGCCCGGGCCATCGCCTGTCTGGGCAACCAGAAACAGCTGGGTTTGGCCACCGCCCTTTACGTGGAGGAATACCGGGTGCTGCCGTTCCCGTCCCAGTACGATCCCGCCGCCTGTTTCAAGGGGTCCTACAGCTTCTTCAATGACGAAGCGTATTTCGTCAATTTGTTGCTGCCCTATGTGCAGAGCGGCTACAATTCCTACGGCGCCGGCTCCTTGCTGAACCAGTATACGGCGGACAATCATTCCAAGATTTATCGGTGTCCGGACGACATCGCAACCGACGGCGCAGGTTTCGAGTACCAGTACCACGGCAGCAGCTACCAGTTCACCTACAACTTCGCCGGCCAGCGGCTGGACTCGCCCCTGACCTGCAATTGTGGCTGGCCCGGCGGTTGGGACTGGCATATTGTTGGGCAAAACCTCTCGCTGTCGCCCTTGTACGCGGATTTTGTCTGCAGCCACCGCAACAAGCGGAACTTCCTGTTTGGGGATCTGCATGCGGCGGCGGTCTCCAACACGGCGGCGAAAGTCTACAATTACAACAACGAGCAATAAACCGCCGAATGGCTTAGCCTGGCTTTTGAACAGGAGGCCGCGGAGGCCACAGAGAAGTTTTTCTCCGGTCTCTCCGGATTTCTCCTGTTAAAATTCATAAATGATTCAGATCGGAGTCAAAATTAAGATGCACCGAATTGGGTTGGCACTGTGGTTGGTTGCCGGTTTGGCCAGCTTGGCGGCGCCCGCCGGCGAACGGCTGTTCCATGCCGACTTCCAGGGGCGCCCGCCGGTCAAACTGGAGGACGCCGGCTTTTCATCCTGCCTGGTCACCGACCCGGGGGCCACGATGGAGATGGATCTGGCCGGCCCGGCCGGCGGGGTACGGCTGCACGGGAGCGATCCCGCGGTTTCCGGGTCCATCTCCCGGCGTTTCAGTGGCACGGTCCCCACGGCGGTTGAAACGACGGTGCAACGGCTGCGGCCGGCCGAGGGCGGATGGGTATATTTGCAGGCGGCGGACCTGATTTCCGGCGCGGCGGTGACGGTGACTTCGCTGAATGGCACGGATGATCCCCAAGGCTGGGAGATTGACGGCAATGAGGGCGAGGGTGCTCCCGGGCGGGCGGAACGCTTGGGCGCCCTGGGCGTGGATTGGCGGAAACCGGTGACCCTGGCTATTGCCCAGCTCGGCCCTGGTGTCTTTCAGGTTTCGGTCAATGGCCGGGCCGTTGGCGCCCCGGTCGCCGTTAAAAATCTCCACCAATTGACCGTGATGCAGGTGGGGGTGACGGCGCGTGAAACCGGGCTCAAGGTGCTGGACGCGACGGCCTGGCGCAATGCCGCCGTGGCCGATCCCGCGCCGAGCGTCAAAAGCTATGCGGTTACCGCCAAGCCCCGCGGCACGGCGTTCATCGCGGCCAACCCCTACGGCAACGCCGAAAATATCGATTATCCGCATCGCGGCTTTTCCGACGCCATGGTGGATCCGGAGTTGTTTGGCGAACTGGCCGCCACGCTCCGGGAACTCAACCTCAAACTGCTCCGTTTCCCCGGCGGTTGCGCGGCCTACACTTACAGCATTCACGGCCCGGAATCCATGCCGGCGTACCTGCCGCTCAATTACGCCTGCGGCCCGGCGTTCCGCTGGGCGGACGCCCGGCAGTATTTCAAGCTCTGCAAAGCGGTCGGCGCCGATGCTCTGTATCAGTTGAACATGGGCAATTATTACGATCCGAAAGACAAGAAGGTCTACGCCATCGGCCCGATTGACGGCCCGCAATTTCTGGCCGGCGCCGACGGTGTGGCCAAGCCGGTGGCGAAGCAGGACAATTACCGGCCGGACAAGCTGGCCGCCGCCGTGGCCGAGGCCAAAACCATTGCCGGCTGGGCCAAGGCGGCCGGGGTCAAGGTGATTTGGGAATTTGGCAACGAGGATTATTGCTATTACGCCCCAACCACCTTTGTCCGCCTGTGCAAGGCGTTCCAGGACGGCATCCGGCAGGTTGACCCGCAGGCGCAGTTCGTTATTTGCGGCGACGGCGTCTCCTGGTCCGACTGGCGTTGGCCCTTTGCCCTGTTCGCGGAGGCGAAGAAACGGCATCTGGAGCTGGCCTATACCGCCCAGCACATCTATCTGTTTGGCGGTGCCCGGCTGCCCTTCACCGACGGCCAGGTTACCTATGACGGCGTGCTCCAGGGGTGGCGGAATCTCCGTTTTTTGCACCAAGGCGTGCGGGGCAAGCTGGATGAAGTGGGCTACACCAAGACCAAGCTGGCGATCACCGAAGGCGGCATCGCCGCCGGCGGGCCGCTAGTCAACGCCCCCCAAGAACACGGCATGGGCCGGAGCCTGGCTGAGGCGGCCATCTATCCCGCCCGCATTCAGCAATACGCCATGCTGGTCCATCACGATCTGGTGCGCAACGGCAGTCCCGAGAAGGCTGGCACCTGGTTCTGCCGGATCTTCTACCAGCCGGCCAATCCCAAGGGGAAACGCTATGAACTGCCGCTGGACGCTTTGGTCATGAAGGAGACGGGCCGCCATGGCCTGCGCGAGATCATCTTTGATTCCGGCGCCGGCACCACGGTTTCCCAATGGTCCGACGGCCTGCTGGTCACCAGCGGCAATCCTTATCCCGTGGCACGCCGGATCCGCCTCACCCTGAACGGGTTTGCGCCCACCCAGACGACGGTGACGGCGGCCGGTTGGCGCAGTCCCGACCTGACCGTCATGGCGCATACCCCGATTACCGTGCCCGTGACGGTGACGCTGGCCGCGGCCGGCAGTCCTGCCCAAGCGGAATTCACCCTGCCGCCGTACTCGTTCGGGTATTTCCAACTCCGTTGAGGCAATGCGGCAAAGCGATTGCATGGCGGCTTTCTGATTCTCGGCGTAGCCGGAACCCATTATTTTAACCACAGAGGGCACCGAGAGCACAGAGAGGTGAGGCTAAAATAGCCAAAACCCGAATTGACGCGCGGTATTTTTCTCTGTGTCCTCTGTGCCCTCTGTGGTTAAATCCGGCGTATTTTTTACAACAGACTTCACTCGCAAGACGCTCATCCCTAATTCATCGCCGGTTCGGAACCGGCCAGGAGCAACACACACATGGACCGTATCGGTATGGTAACGTGGATGACGGCCGGCCTGACCGCCCTGGCGGCGCCGTCGGGCGACCTGATTTTTCAGGCCGACTTCAACCGGTCCCAGGAAAAACCGCTGACCGCGCCCTCCGTGCAGGCGGCGCCAACGGCGACGCCGGGACCGGTGACGGTCGATTTCAACAACCTCAAGGACCCGCAGTACACGCCCGATTTCCAGTTGCGCAATCCGGTCAAGTTTCAGGTGCCGGGATTTTCCTCCTGTTATGTCACGGACCAGGGCACGATGGCAATCGACCTGGACCGTTCCGCCAATTGCGTGCGGCTGCATGGCGACAACCCCGCGGTCAGCGGCTACATCGGCCGGCGGTTCCTCGACCGGGACCCCACGACGGTCGAGACCACGGTGCAACGGCTCCGGCCGGAAGAGGGCGGCCAGTTGTACCTGCAAGTGTCGGACCTGATGTCCGGCGCCGCGGTACAGGTCACGGCGGTCGCGGCCACGCCGGAAACTGCCGCCGGCTGGCGGATTAGCGCGGGCGATGGCACGGGAACGCCGGTCAAAACGGAACTCCAGGGAAGCCCAGCGGTGGACTGGGGCAAACCGGTGAAACTGGCCGTCACCCAAGTTGCGCCCGGCAGCTTTCAAGTGTCGGTTGACGGCCGGGCCGCCGGGGCGCCGGTCACGGTCCGGGAACTCCGTCACCTAACCGAGATGCGGGTGGGTGGGGAGGCGCGCAAGGACGGGTTTAGGGTCTTGGAGGTGGCCGCCTGGCGCCATCCGGCCGCGCTCAATCCCGACCCCAGCGTCAGGGAATACACCGCCGCCGCCAAACCGCGTGACGCGGCATTCAAGGCAACCAATCCCTACGGCAACGCCGAGAACATCGACTACCCCTTCCGCGGTTTCTCTGATGCCATGGCGGACCCGGAACAGTTTGAGGAACTGGCCGCCACCCTCCGGGAACTCAACCTCAAACTGCTCCGCTTCCCTGGCGGCTGCGCGGCCTATTGCTACAGCATCCACCCGGAATCGATGATGACCTTCGCCAGCTATTATTACGCCTGCAACGTGGAAAAGCTGCAGACCCGCTGGGTGGATGCCCGGCAGTATTTCAAGCTCTGCAAGGCGGTCGGCGCCGACGCCCTCTACCAGTTGAACCTGGGCTATTGGTACGACCCCAAGGACAAGACGGCCTACGGCATCGGCCCGCTTGACGGCCCGCAGTTCCTGGCCGGCGCCGACGGCTATGTCAAACCGGCCAAGGACCATTTCGCTTACCGGCCGGAAAAGCTGGCCGACGCCGTGGCCGAGGCCAAGGTCATTGCCGGCTGGGCCAGGGAGGCGGGGGTCAAGGTGATTTGGGAACTTGGCAATGAAGATTACACCAAATATTCCCCGACCACCTACGTGCGTCTGTGCAAGGCGTTCCAGGCCGGCGTCCGCGAGGTCGACCCGCAGGCGCAGTTCGTTGTCTGCGGCGATGGCGTCACCTGGTCCGACTGGCGCTGGCCCTTCACCATGTTTGAAGAGGCGAAAAAACAGCAACTGGATCTGGCCTACAGCGCCCAGCACGTCTACCTGTTCGGCGGCGTCGGGTTCCCTTTTACCGACGGTCAGACCACCTATGACGGCATGCTGCAGGCGTGGCGGAATATCCGCTTCCTGCACCAGGGCGTGCGGAACCGGCTGGACGAAACCGGCTACACCCAAACCAAGCTGGCCATCACTGAAGGCGGTGTGGCCGCCACCGGGCCGCTGGTCAACGCCCCCCACGAGCACGGCATGGGCCGGAGCCTGGCCGAGGCGGCCATTTACCCCGCCCGCATTCAGCAATACGCCATGCTGGTGCACCACGACCTGGTGCGCAACGACACCCCCCAAAAGGCGGGCACCTGGTTCTGCCGGATCTTTTACTGGCCTGAGAATCCCAAGGGCAAACGCTATGAGTTGCCGCTGGATGCGCAGGTCATGAAGGAGACCGGGCGCCATGGCCTGCGCGAGATCATCTTCGATTCCGGCGACGGCACCACGGTGTCCCAGTGGGCCGACGGCCTGCTGGTCACCAGCGGCAATCCCTATCCCGTGGAACGCCGGGTCCGGCTCACCCTGACCGGCTTCACGCCCGCTGAGACGAAACTGACCGCGGCCGGCTGGCAAAGTCCCGACCTGACCGTCATGGAGCACACCCCGATTACCGTGCCCGTGACGGTGACCCCCGCCGCCGCCGGCCGTCCCGCCCAAGTGGAATTCACCCTGCCGCCGTTTTCATTCGGGTATTTCCAGCTCCAATAAAAAGTCGCATTCAAAACTATGAGGTTTTTCCGTACCTGGGAGCCGCCCGTCCTCGGGCGGACGAACCCGTCATCGTCGGAGACGTGCGAGGGAATCGCCAAAGTAGCCAGAATTCAGTAGCCAGTAGTTAGTAGATTAGAGCGGTGTGGGAAAAGGGCGGAACTGGGGTGACGCCGTCGCTGTCCGCCCGAGGACGGGCGGCTCCCGGTCTTCGAAATAACGCCGACTTTGCCTTGATGACAGGACAGATAAAACATGAAACAAAACGATGATGTTTCTCGCGACCGGCTGGAGCAAATGGCCGGCCGGATCGGCCGGTTCACCGCCCGGCATCTGGTCGATGCCGACGGCCTGGTCTATTGCGGCCTCAATCAGCGGACGCTCAAGCCGTTCCGCGACCGTGAGATCCGTCAGGAACAATGTTTTGCCGACGCGCATCTCAAACAGCATTTCTCCAATGCCGAGGTCTTCAACTATGAAGACAGCAACATGGCGACGGCCGAATATCTGCTGGCCAACCTGTACCAGTGGCAGGTCACCGGCGCGCCGGCGGCCAAAAATGCCGCGCGTCGCGGTTTCAACGCCTTGAAAGCGGTCGCCGAAGCCGGAAGCCACAACTCCCGCGGCGTGGTCATGCCGATGTTCGGCTTCCTGCCCAAGCCCCATGGCGGCGTGGCCAAAGCCCGCCTGTGCGCCGAGGTCAGCATCGACCAGTACCTGCGCGTCATGTACGCCCTGCAGGAATATGCGGCAGGTCTGGCGAGGCCCGCCGAAAAGGCGTGGATCGACCGCTTCCTGGCGGGCTGCGCCGACTGCTGGGACATCAACCACTACACCTTCAATTACTTCTCCAACATTGTCCGCTGGGGCGCCTGCGGTCATCATGCCATTGCCTTCGGTCTGTACTGCTCGGCCGTGGGCGAGACGTACCGGCCGACTCCCCATGACGGTTGGTTCAAAATTTTCCGGAGCCGCGCGGACGCCCTGCTGGAGTGCGGCGAATACGGCCTCTCCGATAATGTGGCCAGTCTCACCATCCTGGCCATGAAACGGTTGTGCCAGCTCAAGCCGGAGCAGCGCACAACCTGGCTCAGGTATGCGCGCCGGGTGTTTGACGATTCGGCCAAGGCGATCAACGCGCAGGGGCTGGCCTGGCTCTATCCGTTCATCTACAAACTGAAACCCGACCAGCGCTTTGCCAAGCCGCACTGGTTGCCCAAACCGCGTAACGGGGAAACGTACTATGACTTTCTGCGCTGGCGCGGCAACCTCTTCTGCCCGTCGTCCATGCAAGCCGGGGCGGCTCTGGACCTGTATGAGCTGACCGGGCGGAAAACCTATCTGACGACGGCGCGAAAACTCCTGCTCGTTCTGGGGGGCCAGGACTGCCTCAAGTACCTCATTCCCCTGTCTCCCGCCGACCTGCCCAAGGACTACGGGTTTTTGGGCGACAAGATCAGCGGCCTCAACACCGCCGCCTGGCTGCGAGCCTACTGGCAGCTGCGCCTGGCCGAAGGTGAGCCCCAACGGAACGGCAGGAGAATAACCCAAGTGTAGCAAAGGGCTTGCAGCCCGCCCAATCGAAACGTGGCAGCTCGAAGAGCGCGATGAAATCGCTTTGCTACAATGACATCATCCGTTGCTCATGAATAATCTAGGCTAAGAGGTGCGTTCAAAATAACAACGTTTTTCCATAACTGGGAGCCGCCCGGCCTCGGGCGGACGAACCCGTCATCGTCGGAGACGCGCATTATTGGTTTGGCAGACGGTGGCCCAATAAAGAGGGCGGAACGGGTGTGACGCCATCGAGTTCCGCCCGAGGACGGGCG
>CAITYL010000006.1 GCA_903896595.1 uncultured Lentisphaerota bacterium | reverse complement strand
TTCCGCCCTTCTTACGGGGCCACCGTCCGCCAAACCAATGATGCGCGTCTCCGACGATGGCGGATTCGTCCGTCCGAGGACGGGCGGCTTCCGGTGCGGAGCGCAAAGCACGAGGGAGCACACGAGTCGGGAAGGTAATTAAGACCGCCACTCAAAAGGTTCCGGCGGCGGCCGGAACCGGTAACTTGATGGCCAATATAACCACGCTGTTCGCGCAGGCGTGCCAGCGCAACGGCCCTACGGAACTGACCTGCGCCCGATGACGATTAAAGGGCTTGCCATCCAGATTCCGACAGGTTAAAGTTCCCTCAATGCGGATAACCGTGCGGGAATCGCCGCCTCACGCTTGAAATTGGAGAGCAATGATGCGAAAAGCACTAATTCAATCCAATCCATCGATCATGATGGGCAAGCCGGTCGTCGCTGGGACTCGGGTCACCGTCGAGTTGATCCTCGAAAAGCTTGGTTCAGGAGAGACCGTTGAGCAACTTCTGGCGGCCCATCCTCGCCTCACTCGGGAAGGAGTCTTGGCGGCGGTCAGGTTTGGGGCAACCGCGCTTCGGGCGGATGTTGCATACCCCGTGGCTGAGCTTGTTTCATGAACCTGCTCGCCGACGAAAGCGTTGATGCCCCCATTGTTGGGCGGTTGCGTTTAGACGGCCACGAGGTTGCGTATGTGACCGATGCGTTCACCGTCATTTCGGCAGGGATGGTCCGAATTCGACATCAGCCATAGTGGGAACGTTCGATTTTTCGACCCCACCCCCCGCCGCCAGCCCGCCCGAACTCTTCTACATCGCGGACGGCGACAGCCAGGGGTTCCGGGACGCCGACCGCCAGCAGGTGTTACTGATAGGAATTTTGATTTCATGGATTGGGTCGGGCGGGGGGAATAACGCCCCGGCAGAGCGGGGCGGCTACATCAAACGCACAGCGTGAGAGGGACGCCGGGATGTAGCCACGGCACTCTGCTGCCGTGTTCGTTCTCCTCCGCACGACGTGCGCTCGCTGGATCCTTGAAGTTGCACTTATCGCAGATGCGCCCGGCTGAATGGGTGTTGGCGTTTTCATGAGTATTTGTTAGAGCGGAATATCCATGAACAGCTCGGGGGCTCTAGTATCCGGCGGTTTAGGCCAGATTCTTCTTGCGTCGGATCATCATCAGGACCAGACAGCCGAAGGCCAGGAGGGCGGGCGTGGCCGGCTCGGGAACAAGCACCGACGTGGCAACGAGGCCAGCGCCCACGGTCGTCGGGTGGACGTCATCCCAGAACAGGAAGACACTGGCGTCGGCGCCTGCTGTGGTCATGGCCTGCTCGGTCGTGTTTTGCAGGCCATACTGGGAGGGATTGGCCTGGATGCGGGTGAAATCGGAATAGACATCGTGCAGCAGGATGGTCTTGCCGATGCCTTCGAGGCTTGCCAATCCGGCGGCTAAATCCGTATTGAACCCATCGGAAAGCGCGGTGGCGCCAGCCTCCCCGGGCGTGTTGAGGTATTTGGGTGTGCTGCCCAACGGCGGGAGATTCAGGACCAGGAAATTGGACGCACCGGCAGCTTCCAATGTGTTCACTGCCGTCGCGATGTTAGCGGCGGGAACGCTCGCGTCGGTCTGGCCGTTGAAGAAGTCGTTGGCTCCCGCCCACAGGACATACAGCGTCGTGGGACTGACGACTTTCGTAGCCAGATAAATCCCGACCTGCTCGCTGACGTTGGGCACAAGAGACAGGATAACGGGCACGGTCGAGAAGCCCGTGCCAGTCTGAGCGCCGCCCCAGGCGAAATTGTTTCCGCCCAACTTACTGGGCGTAGGCGCAGGCATTCCCAGGTCGGCCGCCAACTGCTCGATCCAGACCGGGCCATTCGAAAATCGCCCGTTCCAATAAGGCGAAGGCGGGAAGTTGTCGCGTGCGTAGAGGTTGCCGACATCCGAAAGGCTGTCACCGAAGATCACCAGGCTGTCAAACTGCACGGTGCGCGCTGCGCCGCCGGGACCTGTTCCGGATAATTCCGCCGCCTGCCCGTTGGCCAACCATGCCGCGTGCGAAAGACACACGATGCTAATAACTGATAGGAATTTTGATTTCATGGATTGGGTCGGGCGGGTGGAATAACTTACCCGCTCCTCCGTGATCGTCTTGCGTGTTGCCATTCCCCAGCCCTCCAGGTGCTCGTTTGACCGAACCGACGCCCGCCTGCCGAATTGGCATGGCGAACGCGAACGCGAACGCAATAATTTACCCTGTGTTTTACTGCTATGCAAACTGATGGGAATTTTGATTTCATGGATTGGGTCGGGCGGGGGGAATAAAAAGCGCAAAAATCGGCGCGTTCGCGGGTGCCAGCCAACCGGCCGGGGCGTTGCCGTCCTCAAAGTTCTCCGGTTTTTCCCGTCATCTCTGTCCTCGGCGGCCATGGCCACTGGGCGGGAACGGGGGGGGCAAGACATTTGAGGACATGCAACGCCAATGAGGACCATGAGGACGGGGAGGACGCCCCCCCCATGACGGGGATTATTGGGAATCGCTTGGCCTTGGGGGAGGCACGGCGGCGCCGTTTGGGGAGTACGCAATGCCTTTGCCGCCTGAAGGCGGAACTCCGAACTTGCGCACGAGGGACAGGTTCAACGGTCGTATATCTTGGCTGTAGCCGGGGTTATGCGTTCAAATTGGGAAAGCCGTGGTAACAGCAGTGAATAATCCCCTGGTTCTTCGCAAGATTCCGCTTGTTTTTGACGGGGTTGGCGGGGCTTGACACTTTTTTTCTTCGCAACCACTTTTTCGACTTGATTATCTGATATGTACT
>CAITYL010000005.1 GCA_903896595.1 uncultured Lentisphaerota bacterium | reverse complement strand
TTGCGGATTCCGCAGGCCGCTCCAGTGCAACCATCCACGATTGGGGCGCAGGGGCGGCCTGCGGAATCCGCAAAATGAAACAAAAGTTTTAGGAAGGGGCTTGGGGAGCACCCTTTTCCAAAAGGGTGGCCCCAACATTGCTCGGCTCGGCATCGATTTTTACTATCGGCCGCCACCGGAGCCGAACCAGTTGCCGACGATGCCCAGCACACGGGTCTGGGCTTCCCGCAATAGCGTGAGCATGACGTGCGAGGTCGGCACGGCCCGCGTTTCGCGCAGCCGCGACAGCAGCAGTTGCGCCAGCAAGGTGCCGGCCACGGCGGCCAGGAAGAACACGGTGAACGGTTGCCATGGCCCGGCCTTGGGCAGGAGCACGGCCAGCCGGTCCAGGGCGGCGCCCCAAAACATCGGGGCCAGGCCGCAACACACCGAGACCAGCACACAATGCAGCGTCACACCGGCCGTCACCTCCGCCTCCGGACAGGAGCGCAACAGCAGGCGGACCACCGCGATGGCGGCGGCACTGCCGACGGCGCCATTAAGCACCAATAGCAGTCCCAATTGCCAATGGCCCGCCGGCGCCAGGACCCCCGCCGCGGCCAACGTCCAAAACAGCAGCAGCAGCAGTTGGACAAACCATGCCAGGCGCAACACCGGCCGGGACCCGAACCGGTCGGTCAGACGCCCCCAAAAGACCGCGGTCAGCATCGGGCCGAAACTGCCGCAGGCGGACAACGCGAGAATGGCGCTTTCACTGATCTCCAAATGGTCGCGCAGAAACACCACCAAAAATCCGGGCACGGCGGCCGTGGCCAAGCCGTTGAGCATGGCCAGCAGGGTGATGCGGCGAAACCCGCGCTGCCGCCACAGGTTGCGATAGGACGCCGCCTGGGTGCGCCAGTTCCGGGCCGGCCGGGGCGGCGGCGGCGGCACCCCCGGTGCGTTTTCCGGAACCCGGTTCAAAAACCGCACGCTGATCATCCCGGCCAGCCAGGCCACCACGAACAGCACGCTGTACTTCCACGGACCGCCGACCCATTTCATGAACCACCCGGCCAGCAGTAGCGTCAGCAGCACGCCCAAATTGCCCGCCACCTGCTCAAATCCGAAGTAGCGGCCGCGCAGTTCATCGGGAATGACCCGGTAGATCCACGGCAGATAGCCCAGGCAGGTATACCCCCGAATGACGTTGA
The DNA here is from genome assembly GCA_903896595.1 of uncultured Lentisphaerota bacterium. Classification (GTDB taxonomy): domain Bacteria; phylum Verrucomicrobiota; class Lentisphaeria; order Oligosphaerales; family CAITYL01; genus CAITYL01. The sequence goes on along the minus strand of CAITYL010000005.1, from coordinate 576 downwards.
ACGCCAGCGACAACAGGGTCAGTGCCCCCAGCAGCCACCCCGCCGGCACCCCGAGCGGTTGCAGCAGGAACAACGGCGCCGCCAGCAGGATCATGTAGGACCGCGCCGACCAGCCTTGCAGCACCAAGTGCCGGGGGCCGTGCCGGCCGACCGCGTTGTCCGCCAACGGCTGCAACACCACCAAGAACGGTGTGAACCCCAGGATCAGCCCCACCACGGTCTCGCTGGCCCCCAGGCACTTGGCCGCCAGCACCATGGGCGCGCCCAGCGAGATGGTGTAGTTCACCGCGTTGGCGATTTGGAACAGCAACAACCAGCGCCAGCCCCAGGGTGCGGATTCCGACGCCGGGCTGGTCACGGTTGGTGGTTGATTGCTCGCCACAGACATGGCCCGTCAATATACCGCGACCTCCTCAGAATGAACCGAAAGCCGCCCGACCGAGTGCAGGACCGTTTTGTCGGACAATGTTGGGAACCCCCTTTTGAGGAAAGGCGGTTCCCAAACCCTCCGTCAAACCTTTTTGTGCCCTAGCGCGGAGGGGCGCTTCAGCCACAAGCATTTCTCTTTGATCCTGC
>CAITYL010000004.1 GCA_903896595.1 uncultured Lentisphaerota bacterium | reverse complement strand
TACTAGTCTAGATTATTCATGACCAACGGATGATGTCAATTGTAGCAAAGCGATTGCATCGCGCTCTTCGAGCTGCCACACCTCGATTGGGCGGGCTGCAAGCCCTTTGCTACATTCATGAATAATCCAGTCAAAAAAAGCACCTTCGATTTATCTTCGTGCTCTTCGTGACTTCGTGGTGAATCCGAACGCTTCCCCGGTAATATTACCCGCATGCCGATTTTTGATTCACATGTGCATATTTTTCCCGATGCCATTGCGGCGCGGGTGGTGGCGGAGCTGGGCGCCAAGGCGGGGATCACAGCGCCGGGCGACGGGCCCCGGACCGGGCTGCTGGAACAGTTGCGCCGGGCCGGAATTGACGGCGCCCTGAACTGTCCGATCGCGACACGGCCGGAGCAGGTGGCGGGGATCAACGCCAAGGCGGTTGCCGGAAACCGCTGGCCGCTGCTGTCGCTGGGCACGGTGCATCCGGACACGCCCGATCCGGAGCAGGTGCTGGAAGCGCTACGGGCCGGCGGCGTGGCGGGGATCAAACTGCACCCGGAATATCAGGCGTTTGATCTGGACGAACCGCGGCTGGCGGCGACCTGGCGCGCCTGCGAACGCCTCGGCCTGGTGGTGGTGATGCATGCCGGGGAGGACATCGGGTTCGAGCCGCCGTGCCATGCGTCACCGGCGGCCATTCGCGCCTTGCTGTCCACCTATCCCCGGCTCAAGCTGGTGGCCGCGCATTTTGGCGGCTGGCGCCAATGGGACGAGGTCCGCCGCCATTTGCTGGGCGCGCCGGTGTGGTTTGACCTGGCGTTCACGTTTGGTTATCTGCCGGATGCGGAGGTGGTGGAGATGATCCGCCGGCATGGTGTTGAACGGGTGCTGTTTGGCAGTGACGCCCCGTGGAGCGATCCCGCCCTCGGCCTGGCCGCGCTCCGCCGCCTCCCCTTCACGCCAGCAGAACGGGACGCCATTCTCTGGGACAACGCCGCCGCCCTGTTCGGACTGAAGCCGCCGGGGGACCAGTTGGGAACCCCCTTTTAAGGAAAGGCGGTTCCCAAACCCTCCGTCAAACCTGTTTGTTTCTTTTTGCGGATTCCGCAGGCCGCTCTCGAGCAACAAGCCACGACTGGGACGACACGGGCGGCCTGCGGAATCCGCAAATTGCTCTTGTTTTTCCTGCTTTGTACGCTATTGTCATGTTTCACTTGGTGGTTTTTCGGCTGGGGATGTTTGGATTCATGACGCTGTTTTTGACCGGGTTGGGTTTGATCGTGGCGGGCGGGCTGGCGGCGTTGCTACTGGAGCAGTGGCCGGAGCGGGCCGGCACCGTGGCCGCGATTCTGATGGTGACCGGGGCCGCCGTCGCGGCCGTGCCGGCGTTGCTGGTGCTGCCGGGCTTGAGCGCGCCCGTGAGCTGCCATTGGAACTGGGCGTTTCCCGGGGCGGGCCTGGACCAGCCCGGGTTGCGCCTGGACCCACTGTCGGCGATTTTTCTGTTGCCGGTGTTGACCCTGACCGGCCTGGGCGCCGTGTATGGCCGAACCTATTGGCGGCCCTGGCATCACCGCCATGAGGCGCTGGGGCTGGCCTGGCTCAGTTATGGGCTGCTGGGCGTGGCGATGGCGCTGGTGGCGACGGCCAGCCACGGGGTGGTGTTCCTGGTGGTGTGGGAGCTGATGACCCTGACCTCCTGGTTTCTGGTTACCTTTGAGAACGAAAAACCGGCCGTGCGCTCCGCCGGCTGGCTGTATTTGGTGGCGTCGCACATTGGCAACGCCTGCCTGCTGGCGCTGTTTTGCCTGCTGGCGCGCAACACCGGCAGTTGGGATTTCAGCGCCTACCCCTGGTTGCGGACGCACACCGTGCCCGCGGCGGCGTTTTTCTTGCTGGCGTTGGCCGGATTCGGCGTGAAGGCGGGGTTGGCGCCATTGCATGTCTGGTTGCCGGAGGCGCATCCGGCGGCGCCCAGTCATGTTTCAGCGGTGATGAGCGGCGCCATGATCGCCATGGGCATTTACGGGTTGCTGCGGATCCTCTCCTTTTTGGACCATCCGGCGCCCTGGTGGGGCTGGCTGATGATCGGGCTGGGCTTGGGCTCGGCGTTGTTCGGCGCCCTGCTGTCCCTGGCCCAGTCCGACTTGAAACGGTTGCTGGCTTATTCCAGCGTGGAGAACATGGGGTTGGTCGCCACCGGCATCGGGTTCGGCCTGCTCGGGCAAGCCACGCACCAGCCGGCGTTGCTGTTCCTGGGGTATGCGGGGGCGCTGCTGCATGTGCTCAACCATGCCCTGTTCAAGGGACTGCTCTTTTTCGCCGCCGGCGCGGCGGTGCATGCCGTCGGCAGCCGCAGCCTGGAGGCCATGGGCGGCCTGTTGCGGCGGATGCCGGAAACCGGCGCGCTGTTCATTTTGGGCGCCGCCGCGGCGGCCGGACTGCCGCCGCTGAACGGGTTCACCAGTGAGTTTTTTCTGTACCTGGCCGGTTTCCGCGGCCTCACCACCGCCCAGACGGGCATTCAGGCGCCCGCCCTGATCGCGCTGGCCGGCCTGGCCCTCACCGGCGTGCTGGCCGGCGCGGCGATGGCCAAGGCGGCCGGCGTCGGGTTTCTGGGTGAACCGCGCTCCGAGGCCGCCGCCAACGCCCATGAACCGGGGCTGGGCCTGTTCCTGCCCATGCTCGTGCTGGCCCTGGGCTGCCTGGCCGTGCCGGTGCTGGCCACGTTTTGGCCGTGGCTGCTGGCGCCCGCCACGGCGGAAATCACCGGCATGCCGGTGGACGCCTTTACCGACATCATCAATCATTTGCAGCCGCCGCTGGCCGGCCTGACCACGGCCGGGGTCCTGCTGCTGCTTGTCGCCGGCTGGATCACCCTGCGCATGCGGTACCTGCTCAAACCGCGCCCGGTGCGCCGCGCCGCCACCTGGACCTGCGGTTATCTCCAGCCGACCCCGCGGATGCAATACACCGCCGGCTCCTTTGCCCAGCCGATGATCACCCTGTTCCGCGGCCTGCTTCGCCCGCGCTACCAGATCACCCGGCCGGCCGGACTGTTCCCGGCCCCGGCCGCCTTTGCCTGCGCCACGCCCGATGTGGTCCGCGAACATTATCTCCGGCCCCTGTTCCACGCCTTGCGCGAACGCCTGGCGGTCCTGCGCGCCTTTCAAGAAGGCCATGTCCAGGTCTACATTCTGTACATCACCCTCACTCTGCTCATCCTGTTGTTATGGAAGCTGTAATCGCTCTATTATCATGAACTGGCCAGCGTTGCTCCAATTAATGGCCGGGCTGGCGCTGGCGCCGTTGTTGCCGGGACTCATCAACCGGGTCAAGGCGCTGGCGGCCGGCCGCCGCGGCCCGCCCACGACGCAGTTGTACCGCGACTTGTGGAAGCTGCTGCGCAAAGGCGTCGTCTACAGCGCCACGACCACGTGGGTATTCCGGGCCGGGCCGCGCCTGGGCCTGGCCGCCACGCTGACCGCCCTGACCCTGATGCCGTGGGGGCCTCTGCCCGCGCTGCTGACCTTTCCGGGCGACATGGTGGTGTTGGTCTACCTGCTCGGACTGGGCCGGTTCTTTACCGTGCTCGCCGCCCTTGACACGGGGTCCAGCTTCGAAGGCATGGGCGCCAGCCGCGAAGCCTGCCTGGCCGCCCTGGCCGAGGTCCCGCTCTTCCTGGCCCTGGCCGCCCTGGCCCGGGGGGCCGATGCCATGGCGCTCTCCCCCATCTATGCCGGCCTCGCCCACTTGCCGGCCGGAACCACGGCGGGACTGTTCCTGGCTGGCGCCGCCCTGCTGGTGGTCTACCTCACCGAAAATGCCCGCATCCCGATCGACGACCCCAACACCCATCTTGAACTGACCATGATTCACGAAGTCATGATTCTGGATCATTCCGGCCCCGAGCTGGTTCTGCTGGAATATGGCGGCGCGCTCAAGCTCTGGCTGCTGGGCGGTCTGGTCGCCGGCCTGCTGCCGCTGCCGGCCAGCGCCGCGTGGGCCACCGCCCTCGGTTTCCTCGCCGCCCAAGCCGCCGTCGCCCTGCTGGCCGGCCTGATCGAATCCACCCTGGCCCGGATCCGCCTGGTCCGGCTGCCGCAACTGCCGCTGGCCGCCGCCGCCTTCGCCCTGCTGGCCTTCGTCCTTTTCCTCACATGAACACCTTTCTCACCTTTGACCTGCTGCTGGTGCTGCTGGTGCTGACCAACCTGCTGTTGCTGGTGTCGAGCCGGCTGGTCACCTGCATCCGCACCGTGGCCGCCCAGGGCGTGGCCTTGGCGCTGCTGCCGCTGGTGCTCGGCCATGACCAGGTCGCGACCATTGCAGGGGCGTTGCTGGCCCTGACGGTGGTCCTGCTCAAGGGCGCGGTGTTCCCCTGGCTGCTGTTTCGCGCCCTGCGCGTGGCCCACGTCAAACGGGAAATCGAGCCATACGTGAGCTATACGGTCTCGCTGCTGATCGGCATTCTGACCCTGTTCGCCGGCTATGGCATCGCGGCGCGCCTGCCGTTGCCCGACCCCGGCATTTCGCCCCACTTGGTGCCGGTGGCCATCTTCACCATGATGACCGGCCTGCTCCTGCTCATCACCCGGCGCAAAGCCCTCACCCAGGTGGTCGGTTACCTGGCCCTGGAAAACGGCATCTACACCTTCGGCGTCGCCGTTGCCCGTGACGGGTCGCCCTGGCTGGTCGAGCTGGGCGTCCTGCTCGACATCTTCGTCGCCGTCTTCGTCATGGGCATCGCCATCTTCCACATCAGCCGCGAGTTCGACCACATTGACGCCGACCAGTTGACCGCCCTGAAGGACTAGCCTGAATTATTCACCACCATTCGATTAACCGCGAAAGAACGCAGAGAGCGCGAAAGAAAAATTCGGACCGGCATTTTCTTTTGCGATCTTTCGCGTTCTATCGCGGTTAATTTGTCATCAAATGCGTCGATCTGACTTCGTGTCCTTCAAGCTTTCGCGGTGAAGGAGTTAATTTTACCAGGTATGCACATGAACCTACTGCTTCTCCTCATCCTCATTCCCGCGGCGGCGGGGTTGGCCGCCTTCGCGATCGGGCCGGACCGGCCGCGGCGAATCTTGTTGCTGGCCACGGCCGCCCTGCATGTGTTCATCACCGGGACCGCGGCCTGGCACCGCCCACCGCCGCTCGGCAATGGCTGGCTGGCGCTGGATGACCTGGGCCTACTCTTTCTGGCCATCACCAGCCTGCTCTTCCTGGCCGCCGCCCTGTATGCCGTTCCGTATCTGGCTCATGAGAAGCCCGGCGCCCAGGCCGACCGGACCGAACCGTTCCTCTTCGTCAACGCCCCCGAGGCCACCTTCACAGGTTGCCTGCTGTTCTTCCTGGCCACCATGACCCTGGTCTGCCTGACCCAGCGCCTCGGCCTGCTCTGGGTCGGCCTGGAGGCCACCACCCTGACCAGCGCCCCCCTGATTTATTATCACCGGCATCACCGGTCACTGGAAGCCTTGTGGAAATACCTGGTCATTTGTTCGGTTGGCATTGCCCTGGCTTTGCTGGGCAATTTCTGCCTGTCCGCCGCCACCGTCCAAACCCCGGGCGGCGCCGCCGCGCCACTGGCCCTCTACGGGCTGATCGGCCAGGGTCACGCCGGAGCCCTGCAGCCGGCGTGGCTGAAGGCCGCCTTCATCTTCATTCTGGTCGGCTACGGCACCAAGGCCGGATTGGCCCCCCTGCACGCCTGGATGCCCGACACCTACAGCGAGGCTCCCGCCTTGGTTGCCCTGCTTTCGGGAGCGCTGCTTAACTGCGCGCTGCTGGGCATTCTGCGCGCCTTCCAGGTCTGTCTGGCCGCCGACCTCGGCGCCTTTGCCCGCGATCTGTTGGTCCTGTTCGGCCTGTTCTCCATGGCCGTGGCCGCCGTCTTCCTGTTGCGTCAGCGCAATTACCCGCGGATGCTCGCCTATTCCAGCATTGAGCACATGGGCATCATCACCCTGGGGGTTGGCCTGGGCGGCATCGCCACGGCCGGCGCGCTGTTCCATGCCCTCAACCACAGCCTGGCCAAGGCCATGCTGTTCCTGGTCGCCGGCAACATTCTGACGCTCTATCAAACCAAGGAGATCGCCGCCGTCCGCGGCCTGGGCCGGGCCGCGCCCGTCACCGCCGCCCTGTGGCTGGCCGGCTTTTTTGCCATTACCGGCGCCCCGCCCTTTGCCACCTTCCTCAGCGAGTTGCAGATCCTGCTCGGCGCCCTCAGCCTGGACCGCTGGGGAGTGGCCGCGCTTTATCTGGGCTTGCTGGCCGCCATCTTCATCGGCATGCTGGATGTCTTTCCGCGCATGGTCTGGCCCGATCCGGTCCGCCGCGGAGGCGGCGCGCCTCCCGTTGCGGGCACCCTCAATTTTGAACCGAGTGCGGACACCGCGGTGCCCGATGGTTCGCCGACCCCTCCCCCGGAACCCCGCCATTATGCCTGGCGCCTGCTCCCGCCCTGCCTGCTCGCCGCCGCCCTCCTGGTGCTCGGCCTGGCCATGCCACCCGCGCTCGCCCAGTTCTTCGAGCGCTGCGGCATGCTCATCAGATGATTCCGAGCATCATTTTTGATTTAGAAACAGGATTTTGGGCAGTTTGGGCGGTTCCTCTGCGCCTCCGCGCCTCTGCGGGAGAAATGCGTATGGCATAACCTGACACATCGCCTCACTCCGGCGGCGTCATCCGGTCCAGATAGAGGCGCATTTCCCCCTCCAATTGCCGGCCCAGCACCGTCAGGCACTCGGCATAGGACTGCAACACCCGGTCATCGTCGGTGCGCGGCGTCCAGACTGGCGCCACCACGGGCGTTCCCGTCTCGTCCAAGGCGACAAACACCATCACGCAATGGGTGGTCGGCGTGGACTGCCGGACAATGGGGTCGCGGCTGCGCACGTTGACCGCAACATGCATGCTGGTCCGCCCGGTGTAGATCAACTGGGCATGCACCTCAACCACCGTTCCCACCAGAATCGGCTTGTAGAAACGGATTCCACCCACGTAAACGGTGACGCAGGGCCGGCCGCTCCAGCCCGTCGCGCACACATAGCCGGCCTCATCCATCCATTTCATCACCGCACCGCCATGCACCGTGCCATGCACGTTGAGGTCGACAGGACCGGCCAGGAAACGCAGTGTGACCTGGCGAACAAGTTCGGGTGAGAGGGTCATGGGCGGTTGGGGGGTTATGCGGTTGGGGGGTTATGCGGTTGGGCGGTTGGGCGGTTGGGCGGTTGGGCGGTTGGGCGGTTGGGCGGTTGCGGGGGGGGAAGGGTAACACCTCGGCAGGGGATACAGAAGCGCGAGTGATTATACCGCGTTAGGGTAAAAAATAAATTTAACCGCAAATTGCCGAATATTGAACCGCAGAATATTGAAGTCGTTGCTGTCCCTCAGCGGATTTCCTTCGTGATTCGGATCTCAATATTCGTCACTCTGTGGTTAAAACAAGCCCCCTGCTCCATCCGGCAACCACCGGGACGCAACAGGGGGCCAAGGCCAAGCAATGCCGAACCAGACGGCCCGGCCAAAGCGGGTGCCTAATTACTGGGCGGCGCCCGACATGGCCGCGATCTTGGCCTGCAGTTTCAGAATCTGCTTGTTGACGGTCTCGACCTTTTGCTGGGCCCGAATGGCCTTGGCGTTGGCCTTCTTATATTTCAGCGCGGCAATGGCCAGCGGCTTAATGACATCCTTGGGCAGTTTGGCAATGGCCGGAATCAGGGCCGCGGCTTCCTCTGGGAACACAAAGGCGGGGGCGGCGCTCTTCTTGGACTTGCGCGGTTTCGACGCATTCTTGGCCGCCTCGAACTCTTGCAGCGGCAGGTACTTGGCATTGTCAACGGGGGCCAGGGGACGGCGGACCGCGTATTTCTCAACCCCCTTGACGGTGATGACATAGACCTTCACCTTGGTCTTCTTGCCCTTGACCGTGATGGAGAGTTCTTTTTCGCTGATCTTGGCGCCCTGATTGGTCTGGGTGGCGCGTTTGGGCATTGCCTTAGCCATGTTTCATACTCCTTGGTGAAGACGATTCACTTTTCTAGGATGATCAGGCGACACGTTCGCCATACTCTAGAATACTATACTCCATTTTTTAATTCCCGCTTTTTTTCTATTTAAAACGCCAGCAAAATCCGCAACTTATGGCCCTAACCTGTTGGAACAATTAAGGTTGATACGGGAGATGAAATGACATCCACCAATGCCCAATCAGACATAGCCGGAACCCCAATAACGTCATTTCACCACAGAGGACACAGAGGGCACAGAGATGCGAGATTGGATGCGCCGAAAAACCGACCTGCCACCGGGTATTTTTTCCTCTGTGTTCTCTGTGCCCTCGGTGGTGAAATCATGCGCATTCGGATGATGTTGGGGCCACCCTTTTGGAAAAGGGTGCTCCCAACCGACACACGTGTCACACACCCGGTTGACGGACCGCTTGACACTCGCCCAACCAATGCTAATTTGTATTAGTATTTAACGGAGGATGCGACCATGATGGCAAAGACGTGGAGTTCGGCGATCCAAGGCGTGGAGACGTTCACGGTGGAAATCGAGGTGAACGCTTCGGGCATCGGCAATGAAGCCCTGGTCACAGTGGTCGGGTTGCCCGACACGGCGGTGCGCGAAAGCCGGGAGCGGGTGTGGTCGGCGTTGCAAAACAGCGGGTTCTATCCGCCGCACGGCCGGACCACCATCAACCTGGCCCCGGCCGACGTACGCAAGGAAGGCGCCGCGTTCGACCTGCCCATCGCCCTGAGCATGGTAGCGGCGATGAACGGCTGCGAACGCGACCGCTTGGCGAAGACGCTGTGCATCGGCGAACTGGCGCTGGACGGCGGCGTGCGGCCGGTGCATGGGGCGTTGCCCATCGCCCTGCACGCCCGCGCCGCCGGCTTCCACAATGTCCTGGTACCGGCGGAGAATGCCGCGGAGGCGGCCCTGGCCACGGGAATCACGGTCTGCGGAGTCCGCAGCCTGGGGGAGGCGGTAGCGTTCCTGCGCGGCGAGGGACCGGCGGCGGAACCGGCCGCCGACTTGCCGGCGCTGTTCCGTGCCCAGCCACGGGCGGGGTTGGATTTCGCGGACATCAAGGGGCAGGAATCGGCCCGGCGCGCCCTGGAAGTGGCCGCGGCGGGCGGGCACAACCTGCTCCTGATCGGCCCGCCTGGCGCGGGCAAGACGATGCTGGCACAGCGACTGCCGTCGATCCTGCCGCCGCTGTCGCTGGAAGAAGCCCTGGAGGTCACCCGGGTTTACAGCATCGCCGGGGAGCTGCCCAAGGGCGCGCCCGTGCTGGCCACCCGGCCGTTCCGCAACCCGCACCACACGGTCAGTGACGCCGGACTGATCGGCGGCCAGACGATGCCGCGTCCGGGCGAGATCAGCCTGGCCCATAACGGCGTACTGTTTCTGGATGAACTGCCCGAATTCCGGCGCAATGCGTTGGAAGTGCTGCGGCAGCCGATGGAAGGCGGCACGGTCACCATCAGCCGCGCCGCCGGCAGCTTCACCTTTCCCGCCCGCTTCATGCTGGTGGCGGCGATGAATCCCTGTCCCTGCGGGCATTATGGCAACGTGCAGCGCCAATGCCGGTGCGGCTACAGCCAGATCCAGCGCTACCGGTCGCGCGTTTCCGGGCCGTTGCTGGACCGGATCGACCTGCATGTCGAGGTGGCCGCCGTGTCGGAACAGGAGTTAATGGGCCGGCCGCGCGGCGAAAGTTCGGAGGCCATGGGCGCCCGCGTCGAGGCCGCCCGCCAGCGCCAGCTGGCCCGCTTCCACGGCACGCCGGTACGCACCAACGCCGACATGACTCCGGCCATGATCGAGACCTACTGCGTTTTGGGCGAGGACGGCAAGGCCATTTTGCGCATGGCGTTGCGCGACCTCAACTTGAGCGCCCGCGCCTATCACCGCATTCTCCGCGTCGCCCGCACCCTGGCCGACCTGCGCGGGGACGAGCGGATCGAGCCCCGGCATCTGACCGAAGCCACCCACTACCGCGCCCTCGACCGGCAGATGTGGTGAGGCGCGGAGGGGCGCGCACACGGACTTGCACGGACACTCACGGACCGACACGGACGGTCACCGGCGCCCCACAGCCATTGTCCGTGGCGGTCCGTGCCCGTCCGTGTGTGTCCGTGTAAGTCCGTGGCGGTTACTCAGCGCCGCCGAAACTCACTTCCCGCAGCACTGCTTGAATTTTTTGCCGCTGCCGCAGGGACAGGCGTCATTGCGGCCAACCTTGGCCACGTCGCGGCGGATGGTGACGCCAACGGGCAAGCCGTTCTCACCCAGGGAGATGTCACCGGCGGCACTGGAGCCGGTGCCGGCCGTGGCAACCGCCGCCTGGCCGCCAGCGGCCGCCCCGTCGAACTGGGCCGCCTCCTGGTGGATGGTCTGCCGGGGCAGCATGCGCATGAGCTGCTGGAACGCCAGCAGGTTGGTGGCGGAACGGAACATGTTGGACAAGATGGCGTCCTTGATGGCGTCCATCAGGGTGGAGAACATGCGGTACGCTTCCTGCTTGTACTCCACCAGCGGATCGCGCTGGCCGTAGGCGCGCAACTGAATGGAGTAACGCAGGGCGTCCATGCCGTAGAGATGTTCCTGCCAGAGGGTGTCAATGCCCTGGAGCATGATCATACGCTCAAGCCAACGCAGGGCCTGGGGATCCTCATTCATTTCTTTGAGCTTATAGGAGGCTTCAACCCGGTCCACCAGGCGCTTGGCCAAGGCTTCGCTCGACTCGCCCTCGGGCCACTCCAAGTCGGCCTCGGTAAAGCCGATGGGGAAGTGGCCGGTCAGCCAGCCGAGAAGTTCGGCACGGTTGAGGCGCAGCCCCTTTTCGCTGACGGCGGCGGCCTCAATGTGCTCTGCCACCGCGGTGTAAAGGAAGTCGAACAGCAGAGCGCGGGGATCTTCGTCAAATAACACTTTCTTGCGCAGCCCGTAGATCACGGCGCGCTGCTTGTTCATCACATCGTCGTATTCGAGGGTGCGCTTACGGGTCGAGAAGTGCTGTTGTTCGACACGACGCTGGGCACGCTCGATGGACTTGTTGAGGAAGCTGTGGGACAATTCCTCGCCTTCCTGCAGGCCCAGTTTTTCCATGATGCCGGCCACGCGGTCGGAGCCGAACAGGCGCATCAGGTTGTCTTCCAGCGAAACGTAGAAGCGGGAGGAACCGGGGTCGCCCTGACGGGCGCAACGGCCGCGGAGCTGGCGGTCAATGCGGCGGGCGTCATGCCGTTCCGAGGCGATGACGTGGAGGCCGCCCAAGTCGGCGACGCCAGGGCCAAGCTTGATGTCGGTGCCGCGGCCGGCCATGTTGGTGGCGATGGTGATGGCGCCGCGCTGTCCGGCGCGGGCGACGATTTCGGCCTCGGACTGGTGGTTCTTGGCGTTCAGCACGTTGTGGGCGATTTTCTTGCGGTCGAGCATGCGGCTCAGCACTTCAGAGACATCCACCGAGACGGTGCCGACCAGGACCGGCTGGCCGCGCTGGTTGCATTCCTCGACTTCGGCGACCACGGCGTTGTATTTTTCGCGCTTGGTCTTGTAGATGCGGTCATTGCTGTCCTTGCGGACGCACGGCCGGTTGGTGGGAATGACCGCCACGTCAAGCTTGTAGATGTCCTTGAACTCGCTGGCCTCGGTCTCGGCGGTGCCGGTCATGCCGGCGAGCTTCTCATAGAGGCGGAAATAATTTTGGATGGTGATGGTGGCCAGGGTCTGGGTTTCGCGTTCGATCTGCACCCCCTCCTTGGCCTCAACAGCCTGGTGCAGACCGTCGCTCCAGCGGCGGCCGGGCATCAGGCGGCCGGTGAATTCGTCGACAATGAGCACCTTGTTCTCCTGGACGACATATTGCACGTCCTTCTCGAACAGGCAATAGGCGCGGAGGAGCTGGGAGATATTGTGGATCGTCTCGCTTTGCCCTTCGAAGTGCTGGAGCGCCTCCTGGCGTTTGGCGACTTTTTCGGTTTCGCTCAACGCCGGATTGCTGTCAACCTCATGATAGAGCGTGCCCAAATCGGGGATGACAAAGCCGTCGGGGTTGTCGGGCGACAACATGCGGCGCCCTTTTTCCGTCAGGTCCGCCTCGTGGCCGCGCTCGTCGATGGCGAAACAGAGCTGTTCCTTCATCTCCCGGTAGAAGACGCGGTTCATGTCGCCGTGCATTTCCAGTTCTTTGCGCTCAAACGCCTTGCGGATGGACGGATCCTCGAGCAACCGCATCAACTGCTTGTGCTTGGGCACCCCCAGGTGGATCTGCACCAGCTTGACCAGGGCGTCCTCGCGGGCCTCCGCGGTCGCGGCGGGGTTTTCGAGCACCTCCTTGGCTTCCTGCCCCAGCCGCGAACAGAACAGGCTCTGCACCCGGTACAGTTCGGCGACGGCGGGTTTGAGCTTGTCATAGCGGTGGCTGGAGATGGCCGACGGGCCGGAGATGATCAGCGGGGTGCGCGCTTCGTCGATCAGAATGGAATCGACCTCGTCGACGATGGCGAAATAGTGGTCGCGCTGCACCATGTCGTCCTTGGACATGGCCATGCCCATGTCGCGCAGATAGTCAAAGCCGAACTCGCTGTTGGTGCCATAGGTGATGTCGCACGCATACTGGGCGCGCCGCTCGGGCGGCGGCATTTGGTTTTGGATGCAGCCAACGGTGAGGCCGAGGAAGCGGAAGACCGCGCCCATCCATTCGGCGTCGCGCCGGGCCAGATAATCATTGACGGTGACCAGCTGGCAGTTGCGGCCGGTGAGGCCGTTCAGATAAAGCGGGAAGGTGGCGACCAGGGTCTTGCCCTCGCCGGTGGCCATTTCGGTAATGCCGCCGCGGTGCAAGACGATGCCGCCGATGATCTGCACGTCATAGGGCACCATGTCCCAGACCATCTTGTGCTCGGTCACCTCGATCTCGCGGCCGCACAACCGTCGGCAGGCGTTTTTGACCGCGGCATACGCTTCCGGCAGGAGGGTGTCCACGCTCTCCCCGTTGCGCAAACGCTCCCGGAATTCGACCGTCTTGGCCTGTAACTGTTCGTCCGTCAGCGCCTGATAGCCGGCCTCGATACGGTTGATTTCGGCCACCACGGGCCGGATTTTCTTCATCACCCGTTGATTGCGCGTACCGAGAATCTTCTTGAGTATCCAACCAACCATGGCAAAGCCCCGTGGGAGTAAAGTCTAACGCTTGAAATATGGAAGGACGAAAAATCCGGAAGATACAAAATATAAGGTACGGCAACCGAACGGTAGCGCGCCTTCACTGATAGACGCTACGGAACGGATGGCCCCACCGGGTCGGCGCACACCGTCACCGCCGCGCGCCGCCCTGGCCCACCTCCGCGCCGGCATCACGCCGGCGCGGCGGCGTCACAACTTCTTGACGGTGTAGGGATGCGCGCGCTTGGTGAGCACCTGCATCTCCATGACCACCTGCTCGGTCGGCCGGCCGGACTGGGTGCCGACCGCTTCCAGCTTATCCAGCACATCCTGGCCCTTGATCACCTTGCCGAACACGCCGTGCTTGCCGTCCAGCCAGGGGGCCGGCGCGAAACAGAGGAAAAATTGGCTGCCGTTGGTGTTGGGACCGGCATTGGCCATGGACAGAATGCCACGGGCATTGTGCTTCAGCGCCGGGTTGATCTCATCGGCGACACGGTAACCGGGACCGCCGGTGCCGGGCGTGCCGCCGGCGCCCTGGCGGGCGTTGGGACAACCGCCCTGGGCCATAAAGCCGGGAATGATGCGGTGGAAGGCAATGCCGTTGTAGAATCCCGCCTCCACGAGGGAGATGAAATTCGCCACGGTATTCGGCGCCTGATCCTCATACAGTTCGATGGTCAGGTCACCTTTGCCGGTTTTGATCAGCACGGTGGGATTGGGCTGGTTCACGACGGGTTCTCCTTTGCCGGCAGCCGGCGCCTCAGCGGCGACTGCCAGGGTTGCACTCAAACTCAGACTGGCCAAAAATCCGGCTAAGACACGTTCGGTTTTCATCCGGTTGCGACTGCCTCCAGCAGAAAAAGGGCCGTTTCGGCAGCCGGGACCACGCGGTCGCCGACGCCGGTAACACACGTTAACTACCATAACCCGCACACCCCCCGCTCGCAACCCGGCCGCCGGTGCGGTGTCGTTTGACAGCCCCTACTTACCTAACGATATTACAAGCCAGTGCTATTGTCCCCGAAACGGGCGCAGTTCAGCGTCAAGTTGTTTCGGGTGACCCGCTGGGCCGAACATGGGCAAGGATAAATCCATCTGTCGTGATCTCCAGATTGTGAACCGACTGGGCATGCATGCCCGGCCGGCGTCGTTGTTTGTGCAAACCGCGAGTCGTTTCAAAGCCGAAATCATGGTCAAGCGGGACAAGCAGCTGATTGACGGCAAAAGCATTTTGGGGTTGCTGATGCTGGCCGCCGGGCACGGATCAGCGTTGACGGTGACCGCCCGCGGGGAGGACGCCGCCGAGGCGTTGGATGCCATTGAACAACTCATCGCCAGCAAATTCGGTGAAGAGTGACCCGCCGGCCGGACGCAAACCGGCCACGTTTCACGGGATTGGCGTGTCCGCCGGCATCGTCATCGGCCATGCCCTGCTGATTGGGCGGGCTTATCCCGAAGTCACGGAAGGCGCAATCGCCCCAACCGCGGTGGCGGCCGAAGTGACGCGCTACCAAGACGCCATCACGCTGTCGCGCCACCAGTTGATCGAACTCAAACAACGGGTCCTGGAGGCGTTGGGAGAGAAAGACGCCGGCATCTTTGACGCCCACTTGATGCTGCTCAACGACCGCGCCATCACCAGCGAGGTCGAGCAGGAGATTGCCGCCGGCCACCGCAATGCGGAAGGGGTGTTCCATCGGGTCATGGAACGGCACATGTCCGCCCTGCAGGGCGTCGAAAACCCTTACATCCGCGACCGTCTGGTCGATATCCGCGACGTCACCGGCCGCGTTCTGCGCAACCTGCGCGGCGACGCGCCGACCGATCTCACCCACCTGTCCGATCCACGCATCCTCATCGCCCCTGACCTGTCCCCGTCCGAGACGGCGGCGATGGACAAGGTCAACGTCATCGGCTTCGTCACCGCCATCGGCAGCCAGACCTCGCACACCGCCATCATGGCCCGCTCCATGGGCATTCCCGCCGTGGTTGGCGCCCGCGACGCCCTGGACCAGGTCAACTCCGGCGACCTGGTCATCCTGGACGGCTTCCGCGGCCTGCTGATCGCCCATCCCGACCCGGATCAACTGGAGGATTACCAGCGCCGGCTCAAGGCGCAAGAGGTGTGGTTCCACAATCTCGAGGCCGAGGCCACCCTGCCCGCCGAAACTCTGGACGGCTTCCGCGTCCAACTGGCGGCCAATATCGAGCTG
Organism: uncultured Lentisphaerota bacterium; assembly: GCA_903896595.1. Lineage (GTDB taxonomy): Bacteria > Verrucomicrobiota > Lentisphaeria > Oligosphaerales > CAITYL01 > CAITYL01. The sequence continues at coordinate 9,008 of CAITYL010000004.1, read as the reverse complement.
GCCGAGGATGTGGACGGCATCAAGCGCTCCTATGGCGTCGGCGTCGGCCTGTTCCGCACCGAATACCTGTTCCTCAACCACGCGGTGCTGCCCGACGAGGATTGCCAGTTCGAGGCATACCGCCGCGCCGCCGAAGAAATTTATCCCCAGTCGGTCATCATCCGTACCCTCGACATTGGCGGCGACAAATTTCTCTCCCACCTCAACCTGCCCCAAGAACTCAACCCATTCCTCGGCGTGCGCGCCATTCGCTTCTGCCTCTCCCGCCCGGACATCTTTCTCCAGCAGCTTCGCGCCATTCTGCGGGCCAGCGCCCACGGCAAAGTGCGCCTGCTCTTCCCGATGGTCGCCACCATGGAGGAACTGGACCAGGCCCTGGTCCTCCTCGACCGCGCCCGCCGCGAACTCGACACCCGCGGCTTGGACTACAACCACCACCTGGACATTGGCATCATGATCGAGGTGCCCGCCGCCGTCATGATCGCCGACCGGCTGGCCGCCAAAGTGGACTTTTTCAGCATCGGCACCAACGACCTGATCCAGTATTCGCTCGCCGCCGACCGCTCCAATCCCGCCATTAATTATCTCTACCAGCCCACCCACCCGGCCATCATCCGCTTCCTCCAGCAAACCTCACAGGCCGCCACCCAAAACGGCATCTGGGTCAGCGTCTGCGGTGAAATGGCCAGCGATCCCATTCTCGCGCCGCTCATCCTCGGCCTCGGCATCCAAGAATTGAGCATGAACCCGCGCGCCATCGCCCAAGTCAAACGGCTGATCCGCCACATGCGCATGATTGAAGCCGAGGAACTGGTCCGCCAGGCCCTCCAACGCGACACCGCGGCGGAGATTCGTACCCTCTGCGAAGCCTTTGTGCATCGCGTCGCCCCCGACCTGTTGGGCAGTTAAATGAACGCGGTCCGTTGTCCTGATTAATCGTTAGCCAACATGGTGATATTTTGATTTGGCTGTTTCTCTGCGCCTCCGCGCCTCTGCGGGAAAACCCATGACCAGTGAGCTCCAGCCCGTTCCCGGCGCCGTGTGGACCGTCTTGCACGTCAAGCCGCGCTGCGAAAAATGGGTGGCCGGTTATTGCCGCCGGTTCGCCGTGCCCCACTACCTGCCGTTGCAACGCCGGGTCAAGCGCTTCCAGCGCCGCAACGTGGTCTCCTTTCTCCCCATGTTCCATGGCTATCTGTTCGCCCCCTTGACGGTGGACCAGCGGGCACTGGTCCTGGACAGCCACCGGGTGGTCCGCCTGCTGGTCGCCGAACCGGAGGCGGAGCCCCAGTTGCTCCATGACCTGGTCCAGGTGCGGCTGCTGGAAACGGCGCAGGAGACCAACCTGCTGACCGTCAACCCCGAACTGACGGCCGGCACCCCGGTGCGGATCACCTCCGGGCCGCTGCAAGGTCTGGAGGGCGTCGTCGAGCGCCGCCCCGGCGTCACCCGAATCTGGGTCAACGTGGAACTGCTCGGCCAGTCGGTCTCCACCGAACTGGACGCCGGCGAGCTCGAGAAGCTGGACTAAAACGGGAGGGCTGCTTTCGGGGTGTTACCCAGCCCCACCGTCCCCGGAAGGCTCATTGCCGTGAGGAGTAACCTTCATTTTTCCCTGTTCGGAAACAGGCCACCGACACGCCCCAACTGTCGCGGTATTGACTGGGCCGCGGCCCGTCCGCCACTCTAACTTGCAGAAAATTATACCCTTTCCGCAGCCTTATGGCAAAGAAATTCCAGTCAAGAAACTCCCCGCACCCGACGGGCTCCAGTTCGCCGATGGGGCGGTCGTTGAGGCGCAAGGTGGCCCGGTCAGCGGCCCGGACGGCCAGGGTGGCGGCTCCGGCCGTATCGGCGTATAACCGGAACTGCAGTAGCGCCGCCAGATTGCCCTGCTGCCGGAAATGATGGATCAGGTCGTAAAAGCCGTCGCGGTTGGGCTGCACTTCCGCCGGATTCTGTTGATAAAACGCCGCCGCCGTCAGGGTTTCTCCGCTTCCGGTCAGCGGCGATTCCGGTTCCAGGGGCCAGGCTCCGAGGACATGAGCCGTGACGACCGGAATCGCCCGCCGGTTTTCCGCCGGCGGGAAAGTCGCGATCCGGGCCAGCGTCGCCCCCATCGGCGCCAGTTCCAGTTCCGCCGGTTCCTGCTGACGCAGGTGATAGAACAGCGGGACGTCCGGCGTATACCGGCCTGACTCCAGCTCGTCATAATGAGTGATCGTCCGCGCGGAAATTTTTAGTTTTACCCTGACGTTTTCGGGGTCCAGCGGATATCCGTTCGCACGGGTGGCGATTTCCCGGATTTTTACGTCCGGCTCGACGGCATAGTTCCACGGGCCCGCGGGAGTGATGCGCCACGGTGAGAACCGCTTTTCAGGCTGTTCTTTTTCAACTCGCGCCGGCACCGGATAGGCATAGACCAGCGGACCGCGTTCGACGGTCAGATTGCGTTGCCGGTCGGGTTTGATTTTTGCGGTCATCGGCAGCGTCAGTTCAACCACGTCACCGGGCGCGAAGCGCCGTTCCAGGGTGACGAATTCGCCGGCCGGCAGCGCCAGCTTCACCGGCTTGCCGTTAAGTGTTACGGCGGCATGGTTGCACCAGGTCGGGATGCGGAAAGTAAACGGGAAGGCCATGGCGGCGTCTGGATGCAGTTCGAACCGAATTTTTTCTTCAAACGGGTATTCCGTGACCTCGACGATCCGAATCGTTCGGCCGTCGTATTCGAACCGTCCCTCCGACGGACCATACAGCGCAGCGACGGGTGCACCCTTCGCCGTCCGCAGCCACATCCGTAGCAGATAATTCGGCATCGCCCGCTGGAGGTTGCCCGGGCAGCATTGGGGAAAGTGATTGGGCCGGTACTGCCGCCAAGAGGCGATGCCGTGCTGCGCGGTCCCCTTGTGGGCGAAGCCGTCGATCATCACCTGGTTGCCGCCGGACAGGTATTGCATGGCGGTAAAATCCTTGGTGATCGCTCCCGGCAGCGCGTTGAAGATCGCTTTTTCGATTCGGTCGGCCCAGCGGCCGGCGCCGGTGGCCATCAGGTAATAGCCCAGCGACCAGGTGAAATCGGTGATGACGCAACTTTCGTAAGCGCGGGTTGCCCCGGTGCCGGAGAGGAATTCCTCCGAGCTGATCAGCCCGGTCGGCAACAGATGGTCCGCCAGCAGCTTTTCCATGCCCGTGACGGCCGCGTCCAGATAGTCGCGCTTGCCGGTGTAGATGTAGAGCAGTACCGGCAACTTGAGTTCTTCACTGCCGGTGACCCCATGCACGGTCATGCGGCGGCCGGACCCGAGCTGTTCCAGACCGATTTCGGCATCATCATTATTGATGGCGATTCTTTGATTGAACCGCCGATAGACCGCTTCCGCTTTGGCGATCAGTTTACGATCGCCGCTCCATTCGGCCGTTTTCAGCATGCCTTCGAGGTTGGTGACGTTGCGGGAATAGTCGGTCAGCCGGTCAACTGCCATGCCCTGATAATGGCGGTGCCAGGCGTTAACCGTGCGGGGATCGGGAAACGCCTGCTGATAGGCGGCGACCGCGCGGAAAAACACCGCCATCGGCCATTCGGAATGGTTGATCGACGCCATGCCGGCCAAATGACCGGTTTGATCGGCGCTACCAATGACATAATCGATATTTTTCCGGACCAGCGCGAGCATTTTTTGATCATCGAGCAGAATGCCGAGCCGGGCCAGCGCGTCAAGCAGATAGCCGGTCTGTTCGTAGGGCCACCAGGTATGAAATTCTTTTTCCTGCGGCTGATTGGGGTAGAACAGATCGTCCAGGTGAATGTGGGCGATTTTTCCGGCCCAAAGACAGCTGTCAAACGGATATCCCAGTTCTTTGAAGTGCCCGGACATGCCGCTCCGCTGGCGGCGCAGAAATTCCAGCAGCCAGCCGCGGGGTTTTACCTGAGTCGGCGGAATTTCCCTGAAAGCGGCGAATAATGGAAGATTTGATTGCTTCATCATTTTGCCCGGGTACCCGTTATAGCACCATGCCGATCCGTCATGCTGACCGCACCGATCAATCGCACCACGCCCAAGCCACAACGGCACGGCGGCGCGTGTTGTTCCCCATCCTCCCACGGCCAGCTACTTGCGGAGTTCGCCGGAAAGCCGGCTGACGGAGTAACCGGGAAGCATCAGGTCGCCAGCCGCGCCCGGCAACGTCCGGGTTTGCAGCTTGACCTGTTCGGTTTCCTCGTTGCAGTCGGCTAGCCGGGCGCCGGTGATATACTTGATTTCCCGAAAAATAACGTTGCCGCCACCCGGCAACTTGAACTGAAGGGGCTTGGCGACCGGGGAGAAATTGATGGCCAGAACCGCCACGGCGTTGCCCAGCGAGTCTTTGGTGACCAGCAGTTGCAGGTCCGGATCCGCCGGCAGGACGGTGGCGGGAAACACCCGGTCTTGGAGATCTTTCATCATTTCAAGCACGTAATAGGTCGGACGCTTGACGTTCGCCGTGGTGCTCTTGATGCCGAAATTCCACGAACACGCATCCCAAATCTCCGCCGTCCGGATCTGGGGAATGTCCACGCACGCCGTCAGTAGTTCCGCGACATATAGGGCCGAGTTCAAATCAAAGTTGGCATTCTCCATTCGGTTGTATTCTGTCACCGCGACAAAGGCATGGGGCGAGAATTTCGCCAAATCGTCGGCATAAGCGCGCAAGGACTGCCGCACCCCGGCCAAATCTTTCCGGATTTCCGTTTCCGTGTTCCGGTCGGGAAAGACATACTTGTTGCTCTGACCGCCCAGCGTGACGGTGAAGCCTTTTACGACATCGAGATTGGTGTCTTCGCCCTGTTCGGTATAATCGTTGGTAAAGGTGACTTGAAGCCGGTGCTTGCCGGCGGTCAGCCGGGATTTCACCGTGACCGGTTGATAGGTGGAGCCCGTGGTCAGCGTTTTCAAGACGACATCGTCCACCCCGACCGTGGCCCGCGGCTGTTTGCCGGCGGCAATCACCGGCGGGGTGATGCCATGGCCCGCCAATTTCAATTCGATCTCATACTCGCCCGGGGTTGGACAGTTAAATTCCGCCGTCAGCGTTCCGCCCTGCCACATCATGATCCGGTCGCCGTAGCGCGGCCAGCCGGTATACGAGTGATAAATCGTGAAGTCGAGCAGATGTTTCTCGGCGGTGGTCAGCGTCTTGTCCTGACACAACCAGCCGATCAAAATAGTGGGGTCAATAGCCCGGATCGTTTGGGCAAACACCTTGGCGACTTTGCAGTAATCCTCGGCGCGGGAAAATTCCTTGCCAGTGAATTTGGGGCCGCCGATGGCTTCGTTGCCCAACTCCACATACCGCACGTCCACCGGTTCGCGAATCCCGGTCAGTTCGGCCCGCCGCTGGGCCCAGTGGCCGACGGTCTGCCAATCCCGGCCCTTGCGGTCGCGACCGATCACGCGCGGGTCGCCCAACCGCCCCCGGCAGAACGCCACCCAGGCCACCGCCTCTTCGGGCGTGCCGTCGCAAACATTCACCGTCAGCATCCCCGCCGCCTTGAGCTGGCGCAGAAGGATCAGATACTCGCCGGTTCCGAATTTCGGCGGAAAGAGGCGGGTATGGTTCCAGTCCCATTGCGCCTTCCGCGCCGCCACCGGCCCCAAAGCGTCGGCCCAGTGATACGAGTTGGCCACCAGGCCCCCGGGAAACCGGACCACGGCAGGCGCGACCGCCATCAGGGAATCCGCATACCGCCCAATATGATAGCGGGGTTCCAACGCATCTTCCGTGTCAATGTTGACCCCGAGCAGGTCGCGTGAGAACGCCCGGCCAGGCTGCTGAAAATCCACGGTTACCGTCAGGGCCGGCGAGGCCCCCCAAAGGTCGCCAACCGACAATAAGATTCCCGCCCACAGCAGGAATGACGACGACCGGCGGCGGTGGTGATGATGCATCAACGTATTCTCCTATTGCAGAACTTCCCACAGGCGGTCCGAAAGCGCCGCTTCCGCCAGTTTCAAAGTCGCGGCATGCCCGTCAAAATGGGCGATATTCAGGCCGCCGCGATGCCGGTACGCCGGGGCCATGTACGGCGGCTGAACCTCCCCCACATAGCTGCCGGACACGCCCTTGTGCACCCACCAGTCCGTGGCGTCGCACACCCAGGCTTTGGCCGACGGGCTGGCCACTTGCGCCCGCCGGTAGGCCAAGACCTGCGTGTTATCCGTCCAGGTCAACCCGGTGACGTTGCACCCCCAACTGGCCGGCATGTAAAGCCGTCCTAAACTGTCGGGAGCCAACGTCAAACTGAGCGTCGCATTCGGACAGATCAAGCCTTTCGAAAAATAGAACGTGCCGTCATCCGCCTGGCCGATGGATTGCCGGAACAGGGAATTTTGCGCCCAAATCACCCCGGTATACGGCAGGTGGATCGGGACATTCCAGTCATTGCTGTCACCGACATACGCCTCATTCGCCAAGGCGAACTGCCGAAGCACGCTCAGGCACGAGGCGGTGCGGGCGGTCTCCCGCGCCTGCCCCAAGGCGGGCAACAGCATGGCCGCCAGGATGGCGATAATGGCGATCACCACCAGCAGTTCTATTAAAGTGAAGCGTTTCATGGCAAGGCCTTGCCCTTTTTACCGCTCCGGTCTCTGGAGTCTCTCAAGTCCCGGGAGTCCCCTGCCCCCCAAGCCAGCTCAGCCTCGGCGCCGCCCGCGACCAAGGAAGCCCAGGGTGCCCAGCCCAAGCAGGCTCAGCGCCGCCGGTTCCGGCACCGCATAGGTGGCGGAGAAATTATCGAAGGTGATGTTCCCGCCGCCGTCACCGTTGCTATAAAACAACCCCACGCCGCCAGCCGTGTATGGACTGACACCACCGGAAAAACCAATGGGGGTGCCCGCGCCGAAGGTTAGGGTGTAGGCGTTCGCGCCCGTATAAGCGATCTTCATGACGGTACCGGCGACATAAGCCTCATTCCCACCCTGCAAGAGGTTTAAACCACCGCCCACGACTTTGAGAACCTGATAATAACCGCTGGCCTGTTCCCAGCGAACCGCATAATAATTGCTGGTGTCTTGAATATTGAACGCCAAGCCGACCCATTCGGTCGGATTGGTTGTTGAGACCGCGGCTTGCACCGCAAACGGCTGGGTTCCCACATTGACCCCGGCATACGGCGTCGCCGCCGCCGCCGATGTGGCGACTTGGTTGACCGCTTTATTGCTCACGATCGAAAACAGGCCCGTCTGATTACTCCAGTTTGTCCCCAAATATTGGAAGCCAGGGGTGAAATCGTTGACACGATCGAAGTTGTCCGTCACCACATTGGCCTTCGCGGGGCTGATCGCCATGACCAGTCCAATCCCGAGCAACCACGCCAGGGTTCGGATGGTTTTCATGGTGTCGTTCATCCTGTTGATTCCATTCATGATTGCACTCCTTGTTGGGATCATTGCCTTGTTTCTTGGTTGTCTTGTCTTCACTGCGGATTGGCTTGGGTTACGGACTCCTTATTTTTAGGGTGACACGTTTGAACCTCCTGACACAGGGTCATTCCTTGAGCCAAATCTTGACCGGAGCCGCATCCTTGGGACGCTGCCGCTGAAGCACCCATTGCTGGAGCAGCTCCGCGCCCTGGGAGATCATCCGGGGATGGTCAACGACCCACTGAAGCACCCCCATCTCTCCCAGCTTGGTCAAGTTTGGTTCGGCCATCGTACCGCACAAGATGCCGATCCGCAGACCGGCGATTTTTTGGTACACTCCCGGCTCGACGATGAAATAGTTCACAAAATCGCCTTGGGGACAGAACAAGGCGTCATAACCGCCTTCTTTGAGCAGCCGTTCGATATACGGCGCATAAATGTCCACCTGAGCGGCGAAGCCGGTGGTCATCTTGACCAGGGCTTCGGAGATCGGCAACTGGATCACGGTCAGATCGGTCCGTCGCCCCAAGACCTCAGCCTCGTCGTGCAACCCCTGCATCAGCGCCTGGTAGGGAGAGATTTCCAGGTTGTCAATCAGAGCTAAAATCCGCTTCCGCTTCACGTTCTTCAGCAGGTGGCGGCAAATGGAGCGGCCGGCATTATAACTGTCATAGATGACGGACGGCAGGCCGCTGTCCTTCAGCAAACGGTCCACCACCACCACGGGGATTTCGCGAGCCAACTCGGCAAAAAACTTGGCATTGGGGTCGTTTTCTATCGGCCACAGCAACAGCCCCTGCACACCGTTATCGAGGAAATGCCGGGCGATCGCCCGTTCCTTTTCCGCATCGCCCTCGCTGGAGCGGGTCACCAAAAAATTGTCGCGATGATTGAACACCAGTCCCGCATAAAGGAAGACTCGGCTGTCGAACGTCAAGGTAGGGGAATAGGGCTGAATGAGGCCAAACAGGATGGCCGCCTGCGCACAGGGCCCGGTTTCCGCCACCGTCACGCTCTTACCGTGGTGGGTGGCGAGGATGCCGTGCCGCTCCAAGTCATGGACGGCATGCTGCACCACGCACAAACTGGACTTGAACTCGGCGCTCAACTCGCGCAAGGACGGCAACGGCTGACCGGGGCGATAGACGCCGGTGCGAATCCGCTGCCGGATCGTCTGGGCTACCTGGCTGTAAAGGGGAATTTTATTGCCGTTGATCACCGAGGACATGACACGCCTTTCACTGCGGCACTTTTATAATACAGTAATACGATGGAGAAAAAAAACAAGTCCGCCCCTGCCCCCCCCAGGAATGAAGAATCCCCTTGCCCGGCGGGCCGGGGTCGGCGGTTGCCTTGGTTTGCGGCGGGTTTTCGGGCAAGCTCCGCCCGTGGCGTGGACTGGCGCGGTTTTTGTCGGTTGTTTTGTGCGGGTTGCGAAGAACGGCGGACGGCTGGCTATGGATCGACGGCATGACTGGGCGGCTCGCGCCGGTTCAAGAGGTGTTGAAGACGAAGCGAAGCTGGATGGTTCCGGTTCTTCCACGGACGGCGGCGACGCCTTCGGTGAGGCGGTGGCGCAGGTCGTCGGCCAGCTTGGCGACGAAGCCG
>CAITYL010000003.1 GCA_903896595.1 uncultured Lentisphaerota bacterium | reverse complement strand
CCTCCAAAAGTTTTCCCCTTCCCCCGCCACTCACCCGTCACTCGATTTCAGCTTTCTTAATTTCAGCTTTCAGCTTTAACTTATGTATTCCATTCTCATTTTCGTCATTTTGGCCGCCTTGGTCTTCGGTTTGGGTGGCATCCTGCCCAATCTGTTGCCGGCCTGCACCTTGGCGGTCGTGCTGGCCCTGGCCACCCTGCCAGTGCCGGCCCTGCCCCGCCTGACCCGCCTGTGGCTGGCCGGGTTTGCCATGCTATTCTGGATCGCCCTGACCCTGGTGCCCCTGCCCGCCGTTCTCCATGTCCTGGCCGGCCCGGCCCGTAATCAGGCCGTGACCCGCGTCGAAAGCACCGTTCGCGACCTCCAAGCCTTACAGGCGGCCCCCGTTGTGCCCACCAAGACCGCCGCCATGGCCGACCTGGCCGCCGCGGCCGAGGATGCGCGCCCCGCCGATGTCTGCCGCGCGCCCCTGCCGCTGCCGCGGCGGTTCAGCCTCAACACCTTTGGCACCATCCGATTTCTCATGCTGGCGGCCGGCGCCTGGGGTATCTTCTGGCTGGCCGCCAGTGCCGGCCAAAACAACCGGCGCCGCCTGCTCAAGGCCCTGGTCTTCGGGGGCGCCGCCGTTGCCGCCGTCGGCGTGTTTGCCCACCTCCACAGTAACCTGGCCAGCTCGCTGCCCTGGCAACTCTTGCAGGAATACGGCACCCAGGGCTCGATCTGGCCCTTTGTCAATCGCAACCACTTTGCCACCTTTGCCGCCATGCTCGCCCCCGCCGCCCTCTCCCTGACCATTGCACCGTCACTGGACCTCCGGTCCCTGAATGCCATTTATGGTCAAACCCCGGAGCCTCTCTATGGTCCCACCTTGACCGCGCCGTTGCGCTTCCTGCGCTACAACCTGGAACGCGTGCTGTGGCTGCTCACCTTCATCATCCTGGTCACCGCCGTCTTCCTCTCCCTGTCCCGGGGCGGCACCCTGGCCCTGATCACCGGCGTGTTGGTCTGTATCGTCTATTGGCTGCGCGGCCGCCAGATCGGCGCCTCCACCTTTGCCACCATTCTCGGCATCGCCATGTTGCTCGGACTGTTGTTTCTCCCGTCCACCGATGTCCATCAACGCATCGACACCCTGCGCACGGTCGCCATGGACAAAAACGGGCTCTCCCGCATGCAAACCTGGCAGGACAGCTTGGATCTGTGGCGGCAATACCCCTGGTTTGGCGCCGGTATGGACGCCTTCCGCGCCACCTTCCCCCAGTTCCGCAGCGCCCCCCGCGTCTCCTCCACCCTCTACGCCGAAAGCGAATACGTCCAATTCTTTGCCGAAGGCGGGCTGGTTGGCCTGCTCCTGGCCTTGACCCTGCTGTTCTTCTACATGAAGTCCTTTGCCATTCCAGCCCGGCGTTTGGACGATTACACCCGAAGCTTCATCCAACGTGACGCCTTCCAAGCCGACCGCCAATCCCGCCCCCTCAAAGCCGCCGTCATCGGCGCCGCCGCGGTCGTCGCGCTCCATGCCATTTTCGACTTTCCTCTGCGCGTGCCGCTCAACAGCTTCCTCTTCGCCACCCTGCTCGGGCTTGGTCTGCCCCTGCCGGCGACGCGGAACGCCGCCGCCATCACCACGTCTGACGATGAGCCTATCGCCGCCACCACCCTCCCGCTCCAGCCCATGGAACCGCTCTGGCACCGCGGGCTCTACCGGCTCCCCACCGTCATCCTGGCCGTGCTCTTGCTCGTCTTGATCGGCGCCTATGGCCAAGCCTCACGCCAACTCGACCGCTACCCCAACCTCGCCGACCGCCCCATCCCGGAACTAGTGCAGGCCTTGACCGGCGCCCCCACCCTGTGGCATGCCTGGTATGAGCTGGGCCGCCAGGCGTGGACCGAATCCCTGCCCACCCCGCCGGCCGTCACTCCCGATACCCGCCCCAGTAATTGGTTCGCCGAAATGTCCGGCCTCCTGTACCCGCCCGCCACCGTCCGCCCCGATCCCCGCCCCCTCCCGCCGGCCAATACCGCCGGCCCCATCCCTGACCCCGACTCCTTCCTGGCCGCGCCGCCCATGCCGCCCCCATCAACCACGCCATCTTCCGCGGAAACCCTGGAACGGCAACGCCAGTGGCGCACCTTCGCGGTGGATTGCTTCTATCAGGCCGCCATCTACAACCAGTCCGACTACCGGCCGTGGTGGACCTACGCGCAACTGGCCTTGGCCAACGGCAACGCCCCCGCCGCCGAACGCGCCCTGCAACACGCCGTCCGCCTCGCCCCCTACCTCGCCCCCGACGCCGAAAAGTTGCTCTCCCAGGCCAGAAACCAAAGCCGAAATGGGGAAAGCCGAAAGCTGAAATAAGGCAAGGCGTGACTCCGTGACACGTGAGGCGTGACACGTGATGGGGCAAAGAAACCACGTCCCGGACTGACGGGCTACCTTCGACATTCAATATTTGCTTATCCGAGCCGCGAACGTCAGTGACCGGCCAAAAACGGACACGCTTCTTTTGGGAGAGGTCAACCCTTTTGACCCGTCACTCACGTTCCGGGCTCGGATTAGTTCAACCATTGTGCCACCACGTTGTCAATCTGCCGGGCTGCAAGCCCTATGCCACACCAAATCCGAGGTAAATGTCGAATGCTGAATACTGAATTTTGAATGTCGAAGGTCCTGTATCCCAACTTCAAAATTCAACATTCGATATTCATCATTCAACATTTCCCCCTCACGCATTCACGTTTCACGCCTTATTTCAGCTTTCTGCTTTCCCTATTTCTGCTTTTCCCCCTTAGTTCCCCTCCCGCATGCCCCCCAATGAACCAACCGAGATCGTCAGGCGCAGCCAAGAACTGTTGCGCTCAGAGCCCGGCAGCCGGCTGGCGCTGATCTATGGATCGTTTGCCTCCGGAAAAATGCGCCCGGACAGCGACGTGGATATTGCCGTCCTTTTTGACCGCCCCCTTGACGCCAAACAAAAAATGGATCTCGCCGAACGGTTGGGAAAAGAGCTGTCGAAAACGGTTGACTTGGCCGATCTCTTTTCCCTGAACGGCACCATCCTGCGTCAGATCCTGTGCACGGGACACGTGCTGGTCAAAAACGATCCCGCTGCCTTGCTGGCCTTGACCAAACGGATGATTTACAATCAGGCCGATATGATGCCACTGGTCCGCCGCACCCTGCAGGAACGGCAGCGGAGGTTTTGCCATGGATAAAGAGGTTGTGCTTAATAAACTGGAAAGCCTGCGCCGCTGCATCACCCGGGTTCAGGAAAAAACACCGTCGTCACTCGACTTGTTAAAAGAAAGCTATGACCTGCAAGACATCATCGTCTTGAACCTGGAACGGGCGGTGCAGACCTGTGTGGATATCGGCCTGCACCTTGCCAGTGATCGGGAAATGCCGGTGGCTGAATCGATGGCAGAGACATTCAAAAACCTCAATCGGGCCGGCATTTTAGACAGCCGAACCGCCGAACGCATGGCCAAAGCGGTGGGGTTCAGAAATACGGCCGTGCATGCCTATCAGGAAATGGACTGGGAGATCGTCTATCGGATTATTACCGAACACCTCGACGATTTCCGCGCCTTTTCCCGACAAATCATGCAAACCATCAAGGAATAAAAAGGGCGGAACGGCTGTGACGCCATCGAATTCCGCCCGAGGACGGGCGGCTCCCGGTCCTGAAATAACACCGATATTTCTTTTCCGAGCCGCGAACGTCAGTGACCGGCCCGAAAAGAAAAGCTGAAAGCAGAAATTGGGAAAACTGAAATGAATCCTTCCTTCCCACATGGTCTTCATTTCAGCTTTCTGCTTTCTTAATTTCAGCTTTTTCTTGACCCGTCACTGACGTTCCGGGCTCGGATGTGCCAGCTTTGCCATCTTCTTTTTGTTTGCCATCCCCGGTGCGCCACGCGCCAGGGACAACAAACAAAAAGGTTTGAATGGGGTTGGGGG
>CAITYL010000002.1 GCA_903896595.1 uncultured Lentisphaerota bacterium | reverse complement strand
ATTTACCACAAGCCCACACGCATCAATGCCATGACTTGCCAGCATGGCTTGTGGTAAATGCGCCCTCCGCGTTTAAGGCAACAAAGAGGTTTGACGGAGGGTTTGGGAACCGCCTTTCCTCAAAAGGGGGTTCCCAACTGGTTTTACCGTTTTCGGGCGGCCTGTTCCTGGCGTTTGGCCATGGCTTTGTCGGCGGCGGCGGCGTTGCGGCGGGACTCGGCGGCATTGCGCTGCATGTCCGCCACGGTCTTGATCTTGAAGCGGACCGCGCCCCGGGAAGTGCGGGTGCCGAGCTTCTTCTCGCTGGCGAACCGCGCCTTGGCGGCGGGCAGTGCCCCCTGGTACTGCGGCAGCCATTGGGCCTGGGCGATCAGCATCTCGTCGGTCATTTGGGAGATTTCCGGCGGCGTGCAGACGGCGCCGACCAGCGGATCCATTAGCATGGCCTGCTTGAGCAGGGTGACGTCGCCGTGGACGGCCGCCTCAACGGACAGTCGCTGGACCGAGACGGAGGCGGCGCAGACGGCGGCGCAGCCTAGGGGCAGGTCGCCAACCCGCGGAATGCTGATGCCGTTGCGGTCTACGTAACCGGGCACTTCCACCACGCAGTCGTCCGGCAGGTTGCTGATGGCGCCGCGGTTGATGACGTTGAAGTGGCCGCGGTAGACCCGGCCGGTGACCAGGGACTCAATGATGTAACTGCCGTGCTCATGGCCGCGGGTGGCCGGCCCCAGTTGCGGCGGCGTCTCTTTGAGCCAGTTGGGGTAGTCGGTCTCGAACCAGTTTCGTCCTTCGGTGGAAACGCGCAGGTAGCCGCCGGTCTCGCCGTTGATCCAACTGCTCAGGTCGATCCATTTCCGGGTTTCGGCCGGCCGTTTGCGGTACCAGGCCACGTACTCGGACAGGTGGCCGTTGGACTCGGTGGAGTAATAGCCGAAGCGGCGGAGCATGTCGATGCGCACTTTTTCCGTCTTGGCGAAGGCGGGGTGCCGCTCAAACCCTTCCAGCAGCCGGCCGGTCCACTCCTCGCCCCGGTACAGCACCTGGGTGTACCAGGTCTGGTGGTTGATCCCGGCGCAGATGATGTCCACCTCCTTGGGGGTGACCTCGACGTAGCCTTTGTCGCCGGCTTTTTTCTTGCCGTTGACCAGGAGCTTGATGACCTCGGTGATCTGCCAGTGGCCGCCCATGACGCCGTGGCACAGCCCGATGGTGTTGACCTTGCCGTACTGGTTGGCGGCCCAGGTGTTCATGGCGTTCGGGTTGGCGTAATTGAGGAACAGGGCGCCGGGCTTGGCCACCTCGCGGATGTCTTTGCAGAAGGCCAGCACCTGGGCAATGTTGCGCTGGCCGTACATGATGCCGCCGGCGCACAGGGTGTCGCCGACACACTGGTCGACGCCGTACTTGAGCGGGATGTCAATGTCGTGCTGGTACGCCTCCAGGCCGCCGATGCGGGTGGTGTTGATGATGAAGTCGGCGTCGGCCACCGCCTGGCGCCGGTTGGTGGTGCTACTCACCCGCGCGGCCAAGCGGTTGGTGGTGATGTCCTTTTTCACCAGCCGGGTGACCATCTCCAGGTTTTTGGGGTTGATGTCGGTGAGGGCGAAATGGGTGTCCTGCAGCTCCGGCACCGCGAGAATGTCGCGGGTGAGGATGCGGGTGAAACCGATGCTGCCGGCGCCGATGATGGCGACTTTGATGCTCATGGGGGGGGCTCGAATGGTTGAGGGGTTGGGAGGTTAAGCGGTTGAGGGGTTGGGAAAAGCAGAAATTTAGAAAGCTGAAAGCTGAAATAAACCGTAAAACGAGAGGCGTGATGTCAGGTGTCTCGTAAGTTTTGACAAGGATGTCGGTTGGGAACCCCCTTTTGGAAAGGCGGTTCCCAAACCCTCCGTCAAACCTGTTTGTGTCTTTTGCGGATTCCGCAGGCAGCCCCTGCTGTCCCAAT
>CAITYL010000001.1 GCA_903896595.1 uncultured Lentisphaerota bacterium | reverse complement strand
TCCGTCGCGGACGGAACGCTTTTTTGCAGGTCGAAATGGCTCCGGCGGTAGGATTCGAACCTACGACCAAGTGGTTAACAGCCACCTACTCTACCGCTGAGCTACGCCGGAATGCGGTGCGAAAAACGGCCCATAACATACTGCCAAAGTCACGGGAGACAAGGCGGAAAAAAAATTAATTGCGGATCTTGCGCTCCAGGATGGCCACCGCCTGGCGGAATTCAGCCTCTTTTTCCAGGCGGGCGGCCACGGAGGTGACGGCATGCAGGACGGTGGCATGGTTGCGCCGGAACTGTTCGCCAATGACCGGGCTTGAGCAGTCGGTGAGGCGCCGGGCCAGGTACATGGCGACCTGGCGCGGGAAGGCGATGTTGGCCGGCCGCGCCTTGCTGGTCATGTCGGCGACGCGGACGTCGTAATATTCCGCCACCACCTTTTGGATGCGCTCAATGGAGACGGCGCCGCTGGCTTCCTCGTCAAGCATCGGCTGCAGAAGTTTCTCCGCCAGTTCGCGGGTGACCGGGGTCTGGGTGAGGGAGACGTGCGAGATCAGGCGGATGAGCGCGCCTTCCAACCGGCGGATATTGCTCTTGATGTAGCCGGCAATGAAGAACAGGATGTCATCATCGATCTTGACCGACTGGTCGGCCTGCTTGCGCCGCAGGATGGCGACGCGGGTTTCCAGGTCGGGGGACTGGACTTCGGTGGCCAGCCCCCATTCGAAGCGGGAAACCAGGCGTTTTTCCAGCCCCTTGATCTCATGGGGCGGGCGGTCGGAGGTGATAATGATCTGCTTGTGGGCGTTGTAAAGGGCGTTGAAGGTGTGGAAAAACTCCTCCTGGAGCTGTTCCTTGCCGGTGAAGAAGTGGACATCGTCGATGAGCAGGACATCGACATTGCGGAAGATCTGCCGGAACTTGGGCAGGGACTTGTCGCGCAGGCCGTCGATGAAGCGGTTGAAGAATTCCTCGCTGGTGAGGTATTCGATGCGGGCGCGCTTGCGCCGGCTGAGCACGTCCTGGGCCACGGATTGCAGCAGGTGGGTTTTTCCCAACCCGGTGCCGCCGTAGATGAAGAGGGGATTGTAGGCTTTGCCGGGGTTCTTGGCAACGGCGCTGCACGCGGCATGGGCGAACTTGTTGTTCTCGCCGATGACGAAGTTGTCAAAGCTGTAATGGCGGTTGAAGCGCGAGGAAGCCTCGTCGCGCTCATCGGCCGCCGGGCGGGGGCCGGTGGCGGGCGATAACGCGGCCTGGGAGGCGGGGAGATCGGCAGGTTCGTGGCCGCTCTCAAAGACCACCTTGGCGGGACCGCCGGCGGCCAGACTGACGGCTTCCTGGATGACGCTTTGGTAATTCGTCGCCAGCCAATCGCTGAACATGTCATTGGACACGCCCAGCCGGCAGACGCCTCCCTGAAGGGAAAGCGGGCGGATACCAGCAATCCAGCGCTCAAACGTGTCCTCATTGAGGACCTGTTGCAGGCGCGCTGAAGCCGTGGCCCAAACCGACGTTACATCACCCGGCATGTTTCGTATGTGATCGCCATCCCGAAAGCGGCGCCGGCCCGAAGGCGGCGGAGCCATGCGTTGGCGGTCATTTCCCCAGTTGAGAACCCAATGATTCGAACGTCTGCAATCTATACGCCGGGGAAAATCTTAGCAAGCCGGACGGCCAGTTTTTTTTCGGTCATGCCCGCGGCCCGGCCGGAACCGCCTCCACCACGATGCGGCCGCCGGTGGCGGCAATGACGCGAACGGCGGCGCCGCGGGGGATGAGGTCGCCGCTGCTGACCACATCCAGGCGGCGGCCGGCGACCTCGGCAATGCCGGCGGGGCGCAGGCCGGTGAGGGCCACGCCGGCCCGCCCGACCAGGCCGGCATGATCTTCGGCGACCTGGGGCACGGCGCCGTTGCCAGGCGTGAGCGAGCTGTCAAGCACCAGGTCGCGATAGAGCCGGGTCCGGGGACTCAGATAGGCGGCAAGGGCGGCGCCGGTAATAATCAACCCCATGGCGCCCAATAACTTAATCAGGGCTCCCTGCAACTGGGGCCACAGCTCCGGCACGGGCAGGGCCGGCAGCCCCGACGGCGGCGGCGGCAGGGCGGGCACCAGCCCCATGACGATACCGGCGACCAGGCAGGCCAGACCGGCCAGGCCGATGACGCCAAACCCCGGCAGCACGAAGACCTCAACCCCCAGAAGCACCAGCCCGAGCACCACCAGGGCGATGTCCTCCCACCCGGCCAGCCCCGCCACGTAATGCCCGAAGAAATAGACCGCCAGCAGGGCGCCGCCCACAATGCCGGGCAAGAGGACGCCCGGTATCTTGAATTCCAGGTAGAGGCCGAACAGGCCCAGGGCCAGCAATAACGGCCCGAACAGCGTGATCCAGCGGGCCAAGATCTCGGCGGAGGAGACTTCATACCGCACCACCGGCGCCCCGGCCAGGCCGGCATCGGCCAGCAGCGCCGCCAGATCCGGCGCCACCTGGCGGGCCAGCAGCGGCTGGGTCCGGGGCGGGATCACCTCCGCCGCCTCCGCCGCCGTCAGATTGAGCAGCTGGCCGGGGGCGCAGATGACGCGGTTGCCGACCTTGAGCCCCAGGCCGGGATCGACCATGGCCATGGCCACTTCCGCGGGGTAGCCCTTTTCCTGGGCCAGGCCGCGGACCAGCGCCCGCGTGTCGGAGAGAATCTTCTCCTTGAGGTCGCCGGACAACGCCTGCACGCCACCGCCCAGGGGATCAACGATGATCGGCAGGGCGCTGCCGATGCGGCTGCCGGGGGCCATGTAGATGCGGCTGCAGGCCAGGCAGAGAATGGCGCCGGCGCTTTGGGCATGGGTGTTGACATAGGCGTAGACCGGCCATTGGGCGGCGCGCAGCCAGGCCACAATCTCCTCGGTCTCGGCCAGGCCACCGCCGGGCGTGTCCAGCTCCAGCACCACGGCGCTGGGCGCCAGGTCGTGCGCCTGCCGGAAAGCGCGGCGCAGGCTGAAAACCAACGACTTGTCGATCGGCCCCCGCACCGGCACCACCAGCACCGGCCGGGCCGCGGTGGCGGCCGCGCCGGAACGCGCTGCCGCCACCGGCGCATCGGCCGCCCGGACGGCGGTCAGCCCCAACCAACCCGCCGCCGCCAGCATCAGACAGGAGGCGTGAAGACGAAGGATGATGGACATGGAACGGTCTCCCTAATCCGGCATAGCCGGAACCAAAATAACGTCAGTAAACCTTACACGGCCGAGGCGGCACGGGCAAGCCCTCCAGCCCCGTGGGGTTGCGATGCGGAACTACCCGCATGTCATCATCGGCGCCGGTCCGGCCGCCAAATGAGTGGGTAGGTGAATCGGACTCGGCCGTTTTCTCACGGAGGCACGGAGACACAAAGAAAAAGCCCCCCTGAAGCGCAAATCATGGATCTCTTGGCGCGCCCTGTGGCTCCGTGAGAGAAAAACAACCCGGACACCACAATTCACCCGTCCCCAGTCGTTCCCCTCTGCGGCGGCCCGCATTCGCGTCTGTATCGTGGATTTTCCCTTTGGTTTCCGACAGGCTATAGTTCCTGTGTATTCCTTGCCGTCCGGCCCACTCCTTGAAACCAGAGTTCCCATCCGTATGAACAAGTCACTCGCCATCGGCACCGTTGCTGGTTTGATCGGCTTCGCCGCAACGGCACCGGCCGCTGTCATCGTTTCTCCGATTGACAACCAGTCGTTGAACGCCCCCGTCAACGACCTTGACCTTGACGGTGATGGAACGACTGACTTTCAAGTCAGCTATGCGAATGCCAGCGACGACTTTCTCACCGGCCAAACGGCAACGAATCTCGTCGCGGGTGATACGCAGGTGCGTGTCTATAGCTTCAATGATCCGATTGCGGCGACGGATCCCACCGGTCAAAGTATCAGCATCACCAACCTCGTCGGCGCGGGGGAATGCTACGTCGGCGTGAATTTTCTGCACGGCGAGCTGCAACACGTCGCCTGGCTGCGGTTCAACTATCCCACCGCCACGCGAGAGGAGGGACGTTTGGTCGCCGCCGCCTGGCAAGACGTGGCTGGCGACCCCATCCGGGCCGGCGAAGTTCCCGAGCCGGCTGGCCTGCTCCTGTGCCTGAGCGGCGCGGCGGCCTGGAGCACGGGCCGCAGGTGGCGGACGCGCCATGCAACAGGCACTCGCTAATCTCGTCAACCGGGCGCGTTCCCAGCAGATCACCTTCGGCGCGGAGCAGCGCTCGTTAAGCCAGCGTTGGCTGGAGCCCGTTCTGGACGAGTTGCTGGCCCGCACCCGTCGGGCGCGCACGGCGGCGGACCGTGAATTCCATTCCCTCACCGCACAGACCCCGGTTTGCGAGCCGGCCAGTTTCGGCGAAGCGACTCCCGCGACCTATCCGATCGGGTTTTGCCAATGGATCTGCAATGCCGTCTGGGCGCGCCTGGCCACGGATGAATTGGTCGCGCGTTTGCGCCGCCGCGGCGTGCTGTGGAAGAAGGTCTTTTGCATCGGCGAGGGGTGTTACTTTCAAAATGTGATCCAGGCCGGCGATTACCTGATCGACCCCGCCTTTGATTCGCTGGACGGCCGCGCGATTCCGGTGGTCTGCACGCCGCTGGCCACGGCGCCGGTCGAGAATCTTGACCACTGGGCGCGCTACGCGGCCGTGGCGCGGGCCTATTACCATATCGACGTGTATCCGAACCGTTATTTCCCCTTGCTCTTTCCGCTGGTCCCGTTTTTGGCGGTCCGTTCTTCCGGGCGGCTGGAACTGCTGTTTCACCAACAGCAGCTCTTTCTCCTCGATTTGAGCGAAGACTGGCGCCGCATCCGCGAGCTGACACAGACGGCGGAGTGGCAGGCACGAACCTTGCCGGAAAGCGGCGTGCAACAACTCAGCCGGCTCTGCGGCGATGGCTCGTTTGAGCAATTTCCCTGTGCCTTTCGGCCGTCAGATGACCACGCGCTTCTGGATGCGCTCCAGGACTGGCGGCAACTCCGCACGCTCAAGCCAAAAGCGCTTGAACACACCATGCTCGCTTTGCACCAACTGACCACGCGCGCCGCCAGTCGTCTGCGCGCCGCCAATATCATGGTTCCTGTAGCCGCCGGGCTGGACACGACGGACGGACCCTGACTTTCACGAACGAGCACGGACGGACACGGACTGGCACGGATTCAGGCGGCGCCGGCTTGGGCAAAGGCGGCGTATTCGGGCAGCAGCTGATCATAGACGGCGACGTTGGCGGGAATGGGCTCCGCGGTATCACCAGCGACCGGCTGGCAGAAGGCGGCGCTAAGGTCGGCCCACGGAATGCCGGCCACCCCGTTGGCGGCGCGCAGGGCGCCGCCGAGGGCGGCCGAGTTGCCGATTTCGAGGCGCTCCACCCGGGCATTAAAGACGTCGGCCAGGATCTGGCGCACGCCCGGGCTGACCGCCGCGCCGCCGGTGACGCGCACGACGGCGGGCGGCACCCCCATCCAACAGGAATGTAGCCGCAAACGCAGGGCCTGGGCTTCGGCCAGGGCGCGCACCGTGGCGGCGGGGTCGCGGCCGGCCACGAAGTCGGGCGCGCCCCGCAGCACCGGGCTGGCCCGCAACACCAGGGGGGTGATTTCCGGCACGAAATAGGGCAGCATCAGATTGCCGTGGTTGCCCGCGGGAGTGACCGCCAGCAGCCGTTCAAAGTCGTCCCAGTCCAGCTTGAACTGATCGCGCACTTTTTCGCGGGCCAGGGCGCCGTTCTTGAAGCAGATCAGGCTCATGAACCCGCCGGCGGGATTGCCGAAGACATGGCCGTAGCCGTCCGGGTCCACCACCGGCCGGGGCATGGCGGCGAAATAGGTATGGCTGGTGCCGAGGGAGATCACCGCGGTGCCCGGCTGCCAGGCGCCGACCCCGACCAGGCTGGAGGGATTGTCGCCCGACCAGGCGATGACCGGCGTGCCGGCGGCAAAGCCGTACTTGGCCACGAAATAGGGGGCGACCACGCCAACGCGGGCGCTGGCCGGCACAGCGGGCGGCAGCTTGGCCGCGAGCCCGGGCGCGGTGGCGGCCAGCAGCAGCGGGTCCCAGGCGCCGGTGGCCAGGTTGAGCAGGTTCATGCCGGCGCCGTCGCCCGGATCAATCCCAACGCTCCGCCCGGCCAGCACCGAGGCCATGAAGGAGCTCACCAAATGAATGACGCCGGTACGGTCATAGGCCGCCGGTTCGGTCTGGTAAAAACGACGGATCTGCGGGCCGGAAAAGCGTTCAATGGGCGGCGAGCCGCTGCGGGCGCGGACCGCCTCCGCGCCGCCGGCCGCGGCGGCGATCTCGGCGCACTCGGCCGAGGTTGAGCTGTCCATCCACACCGGCGCGGTGGCGCGGGTAAGGAGCGGCTTGAGCGCGGCCGCCAGGTCGCGGGCGGGATCCAGCGGCAGGGGGCCGTCGGCAAAGGCCGGGGCCAGATACACGGTGCCGTGCTGCTGGCCGCTGCCGCTGATGCCGCGGACCCGGCCCAAATCCACCCCGTCGGCGCGAAGCCGCGCCAGCAGCTTGTCCAGTGCCGCGACCCACATCAGCGGGTTGGCGTGGCGCACCAGCGGATCGGCATGGTCCAGCACCCCCTGGGGCGATCCGTACTCGGGCAGGTCCCGGCCGAAATTGAGACTGCACTCGCGGACCACGGTCCCGGTGTCGGTGTCGAGAATAATGGCGGTGAGGCTTTGGGTACTGGAATCAAAACCGAGGAACCAGCTCATGGGGGAAGCTCCGAAAGTGGGGTGGCGGGATTATACGGCGTTAGGCTGAAGCGTGTTAGACTGTAGGCTGAAGGTAATTCATGAGTGTAGCAAAGGGCTTGCAGCCCGCCCAATCGGGACGTAGTAGCTCGAAGAGCGCGATGCAATCGCTTTGCTACACTTGACCAAGGACGGGGGTTTTGGAAGACGCATGTTGTGCGGAAATATACCGTGCGCCTCAAGGCGCCGACAAGCGCCAGGGGACGGCGGCGGCCAGTTCGATCCCGGCCGGGGCGACCTCGGCGCGCCAGGCCAGGACCTCAACGCCGGCGCGCACCGCCTGCCGCAGGGTGTTGGCGTACTCGGGATCGACCTCCCAGGCCGGGCGGAAAAAGTGGCCGTCGGCGCGCTGGATCACGTACAGCATGACGCCCCGGCCGCCGGCCCGCGCCACATCCATCAGTTCCAGCAAATGTTTGCGGCCGCGCTCGGTGACCGCGTCGGGGAAACACCAGGAGCCGTCGGCCGCGACCAGGGTGACGTTCTTGACCTCGACATAGGCGTCCGGCCGCGCCCCGCCGGTCAGCAGCAGGTCGATGCGGCTGCGGCGGCTTCCATAGGGCACTTCCGCCCGCAGATTGGCATACCCGGCCAGCTCCGGAATGCGGCCGGCCGTGATCGCCTCCGCAGCCACCTTGGGCGGCCAGCCGGTATTGACGCCGATCCAGCAGTGCCCGTTGTGCGCCAGCTCCCAGGTGTAGGCCAGACGCCGGGCCGGATTGGCGGCGCGGCTGATCAGGACCCGGAACCCCGGCTCGGCGCAGGTGGTCATGCGGCCAGAATTGGGACAGTGCGCCGTCACCACGGTCCCGTCCTCCAGCCGCACCTCGGCCAGGAAGCGGTGGTGCCGTTCGATCAAGGTTCCGGGGATCAGTGGTTGGTCGAAATGCATAATTTTTAGGTGCTTTCAAAAGTGCAACGTTTTCCCATAACCGGGAGCCGCCCGTCCTCGGGCGGACGAACCCGTCATCGTCAGAGACGCGCATAATTGGGTTTGGCGGACGGTGGCCCCATAAAAAGGGCGGAACTGGTGTGACGCCATCAAGTTCCG